>JBCDEB010000083.1:0-30238 GCA_039180005.1 Cyanobacteria bacterium P01_G01_bin.54
CGGCGTTTCTGCGACGGTTGCAGTTTGTGGTGCGCTTTCCCTTTCCGGATGAGGCACAGCGTCGGCGAATCTGGCAGCGGGTCTATCCGGAGACGGTGCCCACGGAAAACTTAGACTTCAAGAAGCTGGCGAAGCTGAATGTGGCGGGGGGGAATATTCGTAATATTGCTTTGACTGGGGCGTTTAAGGCGGCGGCTGCGGGGACAGGGGTGACGATGGCGCATTTGCTAAAGGCAACGGAGGGGGAGTTTCGTAAGTTGGAGCAACCGTTGCCGAGCCAGGAGGTGGCGGATTGGTTAACACCGGATGAGCCGCAGCAGGCGATCACTGAGGCGATGTTTTCATTGGATGGGGTGCATTGGGAGGATGCAATGATTACGGAGGAGGAGCTGGCGGAGTGGCGGCGCAGGGAGCAGGAGGAGATTGCGGAACTCAAGCGGCAGGAACGGGAGGGGGATTTTTAGGGTTTGTCATTTGTAACGCTTATGCCAATGCCAGGGGTCAACGAATAGCGGTCGCAAGAACTCGACTCAGGCTGTTCTCAGCGATCGCCCCGATCCCTACGCTATCCTGGTTTACGTTATTCCTCTCTCGTTGTTACAACAACCCTCCAGTTCACCATGCGGCGTAGACGTTCTCGTTCCACTTCCTGGATTCACAAATGGTCACGGGTGATCATCGGTGCGATCGCCACCCTCGGTCTCATCCTCACCGCCTATCTCACCATCACCACCTTGAGCGGCGGAGAGGTGGTCTGCAACGCTTCAGGAGCCGACGGCAGCGGGTGTGACACCGTCCTCAATAGCCCCTACGCCACGGTTTTGGGTCTACCCCTCTCGCTCTTTGGGGCAGCGGCTTACCTGAGCATGATCGGCTTTGCCCTAAGCCCCTATCTCATCTCCGAGACCAACCAGCCCGACCTCCGCAACACCGTTGAAGATTGGACAAAGCTGTTTCTGCTGATTGGCGGTACGGCCATGACGCTCTTTAGTGGCTACTTGATGTATCTACTAGCCTTTAAAATTCAAGCCCCCTGCTACTACTGTATGGGTTCAGCGCTCTTTGCTCTAACCATGCTGGTGCTGACGATCATCGGGCAAGATTGGGACGACATGGGTCAGATGCTGATGACCGGAACGATTGTGGCCCTAGTGACGTTCATCGGCACGCTTGGCATCTATGCTCCGATCAATCGCCCCGCTGTTGCTGATGATGGTTTTATACCGGAAACGCTTAAGCCCCCTGAACCGGGCGTGGGTTGGCCGATCGTTACCACCTCTGGGGAAGACGAGATTGCCCTGGCTGAGCACCTCACCGAGATGGATGCCAAGATGTACGGTGCCTATTGGTGTCCCCATTGCCGTGACCAAAAGAACCTCTTTGGTAAAGAAGCCTTCAAAAAAGTGACCTACGTCGAATGTGCTGAAGATGCCGAGAAGGATGAGCCCCAACCGGATCAATGTGAAGCGGCGGGGGTGCAATCCTATCCCACTTGGGAGATTGATGGTCAGATGCGGCCCGGGCAAATTCCTCTCGAGCAACTGGCGAGCCTCTCGGGTTATGAGGGCTCAACAGCGTTTAAGTATCGTTTACGCTAGATTTCCTGGTGAACCGGGATAAGGGCGCATAATTAGAGCAGGGCAGTCGGTGGTGGCTGCCCTGCTTGTTGGTTCTCAGGACAGAATATGGTTTTCTGGCAAAAGTGGCAGCGGCAGGCAGTGTGGCAAGGTCTGCGTCAAGGTTGGCAAGGTCTGCGATCGCAACAACCCCTCCTCTATACAACGAGTGGCGTTACCCTACTGGTTCTGCTCATTCGCTGGCTGGGGCTATTGCAAACCTGGGAGCTAGCCCTCGGCGACTGGTTATTTCGTCTGCGTCCCCCAGAAGCCCATGAAGAGCGGCTACTCATTGTGGAGATCACCGAGCAAGACATCCAGGAGAGTGGCGCTTGGCCCATTTCAGATCAAAAACTGGCCCGCCTCTTAAGGGCGATCCATGCCCAAGACCCCCGGGCGATCGGCTTGGATATCTATCGCGATTTACCGGTGGAGCCGGGTCATACGGAGTTGGTACAGATCTTTGCCGAGTTGGAGACCTTGATCGGTATTGAAGAAGCGCCAAGCGACAGTTCCAGAGGGGTAAAACCACCGCCGGATTTGCCCCCGGAGCGGATTGGCTTCAATAATGTGATTGATGACCAAGACGGTTGGGTGCGACGGGGACTGCTCTATCTCCATGTGGGGGAAGAGCTCCATACCAGCTTTGCGCTGCGTCTGGCGTTTTTGTACTTGGCCGACGAAGAGATCAAAGCCAAAGCCTCTGAGCAGAATCCCAAATGGCTGCAACTGGGTGCGAGCACCTTTCAACAGTTCCGCCCGAATGATGGTCCTTATGTGCGAACCGATGATGGGGGCTATCAGATTTTGCTCAATTTCCGCGATCCTCAGCGCTTCGACCGGGTTTCTATGGGGGATGTCTTGGCGGGAGAGGTTCCGGCAGCGTTGATCCGCGATCGCATCGTTGTGATTGGTTCCCAGGCCCAGAGTGTCAAAGACTTTTTCTTTATGCCCTACAGTGGTCGGTTAGCCAAGCCGCCCCAGGATATTGCCGGTGTTGAAATTCATGCCAACATCATCAGCCATATTCTCAGTGCAGCACTCGACGAGCGCCCCTTACTCTGGGTTTGGGCCGAGCCCTGGGAATGGTTATGGGTGATGGTTTGGTCGACGTTGGGGACGATCGTCGTCTGGCGCATCCGTCGGCCACTGCATCACTTGGTGCTCCTGAGCCTGTTGATGGTGTTGGTGGTGGGGCTAGCCTACGGGGCCTTTACCAGCGGTGGTTGGTGGATTCCGGTTGTGCCCCCCCTGCTGGCCTTGCTCGGTTCGGCCAGTGTCTTGCAGGTTCTTTTGGGCTACCAAGAAGAAGAACGGAAACGCTCAACCGAGTTTTTGCGCTCCATGATTGACAATATTCCCGACCCCATTTTTGTCAAAGACCGGCAGTATCGTTGGCTGATTATCAATCAGGCGTTTTGCCAATTCACTGGTTTTCCCCGTGATGAGCTGCTGGGCAAAACGGACTATGATGTCTTTACCGCCACAGAAGCAGACACTTTCCGCCACGAAGAACAGACCCTCTTTGCGACACAAAGGGCACGGGAGCAAGAGGAAGAATATACCGATCGCTACGGTGAGACCTATCTGAGTGCGACCAAGCGCTCGCTCCACCAAGACGCGGCAGGTAACCTATTTCTCGTGGGGGTGATTCGGGATATTACTGAGCGCAAACGGGTGGAAGAAGAACTGCGACGTACCACTGCCGAACTGACCCGCTCCAACAAAGAATTGCAGCGCACCCGCGATCGCCTCCGGGAGATGGCCTATTCCGACTCCCTCACCGGACTCGCCAATCGTAAGTCCTTCTACGAGAGCCTGCGCAGCACCCTCGACTGGGCCGCCGAAAATCAGCAATTGGTGGGCTTGCTCTACCTCGATCTCGATGGCTTCAAGGAAGTGAACGATTCTCTGGGCCATAACCTCGGTGATCTATTGCTCAAGGCCGTGGCCGGGCGCACCACCAACTGCCTACGCGATAGCGACATTGTGGCGCGTCTCGGCGGCGACGAGTTCACAGTGATTTTACCGGGCATTAAACAGCCCACAGACGTGACAATCGTCTCCCAAAAAATTATTGCCACCCTTACCCAGCCCTTTATGCTCAATGACCAATCAGTCAGCGTCACCGTCAGTATTGGCAGTAGTGTCTATCCCCAAGATGGAGAGACGGATGCAGTCCTGATTAATCTGGCGGATCAGGCCATGTACCGTGCGAAAAACGAGGGACGCAATCAGCACCACCGCACCCCTAGCTCAGAATCTGAAGCCCCCGTATAGACAGCTCCGTATCGACAACCCTATATAGTACGATGGGATCATCTTTACATTTTTTAACAATACGATTCAAACCATGGTTATTCCTGCCATCAGCACCGCTATCTTATGGACCACCTTCTTCGCGATCGCCACAGGCTTCATTTTCAAAGATATGTTGGAGTACCAGGTCGAATATTGGCATCAAAATCGGCAAACCCTCACGACCATTCAATACGACCAACCCCAAGCCAAAGTCGCCTATCTCCTCCTGACGCTCTTTTTAACCCTGTTTGTGGGTGAATGTCTCTCCGTGTTTCAGATCGGCCTGCTCTTTGCCGCAGGGCTAGCCGTTGTGGTGGTGATTCCCACGGCACTCTTGGTTTGGGTACAGCTCGGTTCAATGCTAGAGCTGTTGGTCAAGGGGGGCTCTCAGGCGATCGATATTGACACCTACGAGTTTGGTCAGGCGCTGCGAGCCGAAACCAAACGTCAAAAATCTTCATCTTAATCCGGTCAAATGGTTAATTGGGGTCAGCGGTGGGTTGCTCAACACGCTATCTTTGATGGGTTAGCTTGAATCAGTTTCTGTATCTTTGCGGGGAGAGCCTTGAATACAGTGAAAGTGGTGGTGATAAAGTTTCGCAAGGTGATGGATTCTCAGGGATTTCAAGCCTTTTTTCTGATCATACTCCTACTCTCGGGAATTTTACTGCTACTTCAGGCATTAATGGGCTTACAACAAGGGTATCAATCCATCTTGGATTATCTGTTGTGGCTTATCTTACTTCTGCTGCTTCTGGAGAATTTTGTTGGCATTTTGGACACGTATCCCCGCCTCTGGAAATATTTCTTGAACTTTGGTAATCTTTTCTCCCTAGGATCATTACTGCTATTATTGCTATTTCCTGCCCATGCCTATGCCGCAATGCTGCGGATGCCACGAACCCTATACTTACTGAGTGGCCCCTTGCGTTTGGCGGCCGTTAAAGGCTTGATTACCTTGCGATCGATGCGGGTGAGTCAAATCAACGCCTTTAATCGCTTCTCCGCTCAACTCCAACAATCATTTATCGCCCTCAACCAAACACAAGCCAGAACCCGTACCTTACTCGATGCGATTCCGGATCTGATCTTGGAGATTGACGAATCCGGTATCTGTCTAGACTTGATTGAGTCTGAAGGGTTTTGGCCGGTTCAAGACCCAGAGCCCCAAGAGAAGATTGGCAAAAATATCTACACGTTTTTGCCCCCTGAGCTAGCCACCCAGTATCTCAAGGCGGTTTATCAGGTTCTGGCGCAGCAGCAGTCACAAATCCTCGAGTATCGTTTTAGTTTTGAGGACAAATCCTATAGCTATGAATCTCATGTTGCAGTCTGTAGTAAGCGATCGGCCCTCTTCATTGTCAGAAATATTACCCAGCGCAAGCAGGCCGAAGCGGGTTTAAAACAAAGCGAGAAAAATAACCGGATGCTGCTCTCGGCGATTCCTGATTTACTAGTCCGGATGCGGCGAGATGGAACCTGTTTGAGTGTTGCCCAAGGAGACTCGGAAGGTCAATCGCCGTACCTCCAAACCTATGTCGAGAATGTCAATATCCGTAATATCCTGCCCAAGGATTTAGCAATCAAGCGTCTCCACTATATTCAAAGGGCATTACAGTCCGGTCGACCTCAGGTTTATGAGCAAAAATCCACCGATCAGGGGCAACTGTATTATGAAGAGGTGCGACTGGTTCCCCTCGAAGATGGCACAGTCCTCAATATCGTGCGTGATGTTACGGCACGGAAGCAAGCGGAAGATCATTTACAGCGCTCCAATGAAGAATTAGAGCGGCGGGTGATGCAGCGAACAGCAGAACTCCAAAAAGAAAAAGACCGCTCCGAGCATTTACTGCTCAACATCTTGCCCACCCCAATCGTTGAGCAACTGAAGCAATCCGAAGCATCGACGGCTGAATATTTTGAGTCTGTCACCATCCTTTTTGCCGATATTGTCGGCTTTACGAGTTTTGCCGCTCGTGTGGAACCCTTGGTCTTGGTCAATTCGCTCAATCAAATTTTCTCGCACTTTGATCAACTTGTCGATGACTATGGCTTGGAAAAAATCAAAACGATTGGTGATGCCTATATGGTTGTGGGCGGCTTGCCCCTCACCCGGCCAGATCATGCCAGTGCGATCGCCGAACTGGCCCTGGCCATGCAAGCTCATATGGTAACCCAAACCAATGACCTCGGCCAGCCCATGGAGCTCCGTATTGGTATTAATACAGGACCCGTGATCGCCGGTGTCATTGGCCTCAAACGCTTTTGCTATGACCTCTGGGGAGATGCTGTTAATATTGCCTCTCGCATGGAGGCCCAAAGCGAACCGGGCCGGATTCAGGTGACAACCGCAACCTATCAGGCATTGCCTGAATGCTTCGCGCTCGAAGAACGGGGCATCATTGAGGTCAGGGGACGGGGCGAGATGACCACCTATTGGCTCAAGGATAAGCGGGCGTGATATTTCATTTGTTAACGTGAGTTCTGGATAAGCAGACATTGCGCAAGACGGTCGAAACTCAGCAAAATCAACAATACTGGCTCCGGTATTACCGGAGTCTGAGGGGGCAATTTCCCCCTCAGCGGGAGGTGTTGGGGGGCTGAACCCCTGACAACCGGGTTTGGCATCGAGATTTCAGTACTTTGAGGAATACGATCGCTTCGCTTAACCGAAACTCACGTTTGTTACCAGGCAGAGCCCGGTAACGAGTGGGAATGTCTCGGGTCATGAATGGGCAAACAGTTTTCATCGAGGTCAATGCCATCGGTGGCATCGAAGTCTTCTGCACTGAGTTCGCTCGCTTCAGCGTCGTCTTTTGCCAATTCAAGGTCAGGAAGTGTCTGACAACTCCTGGCTAATACCAACCCATCCACAAGTTCTTCCGTATTTTCCAGCGGATCGATATAAAGCGCCGCAAAACTGAAGGGGCTTAAGCCCACATTCGGGTCGAGTTCGTAAGCGCCGATATCGACGGTGCCACCAAAGATCCGCACCGCTAGACCTCGCTGATCAGTGGTGAGACCCGCTAAATTGACGAGGGCATTGCTACCGGCATTGAGGGCAGGGCTATTGACCGGGATCGCATGGGTTTGGGTTGTCCCGCCGTTGAGCACCAGGGGTTGGAGTAAGGGGTCTTGGTTAATGATGTTGTTGCTGCCGCTCAGGGTGGCGTTACTCGGGTTGAGAATCAGGCTGTAGTTAGCGGTGAACGTACCCGAGAGGTCGGAGCCAGCGGTGCTGGCGCTGTTGTTGGCGATGATGGTGTTGTTGAGGGTATTATTGCCTGTGTTGACGTAAATTCCGCCGCCATTATTGCCTGAAACGTTAACGGCGATCGTGGCATTGGTTGTGGTCAGGGTGGCGTTGCTATTGAAATGGAGTCCGCCCCCATTCTCCCCAGCGGTGTTACTGGACATTGTCACGTTCCTGAGGTTAGCGGTGCCATCATCAAGGAAGTAAATGCCACCCCCATTACTGCCAGCTGAATTGTTGGCGATCGTGGAATTCGTCACTGTCGCTATGCCCGTATTGCGGAAATAAATCCCACCCCCTTGATCCGCATTGGTATTGCCTGCAGAATTATTGCTGATGGTTGAGTTGTTTAGGGTTAAAGTCCCATTCTGCTCAAAGTTAATTCCACCCCCATCACCCGTTGCGGAATTGTTAGAAATGACCGAATTATTCACGGTCAACGTATTGTTGTCATGGAAATAAATTCCGCCGCCATTGTCACCGCTAGAATTGCCAGAAACAACAGAGTTAACGATTGTTAAAACACTGCCGCTATCTAAACGAATGCCGCCCCCATCACCACGACCCGCGACATTCCCAGAGATGACTGTATCCGTCAAAGTAACGGTTGCATTGGCCTGGGTATAAATCCCCCCGCCATGATCGCCACCACTGTTCCCCACCGCCGTATTGTTGGTGATAGTTGAGCTTTGAATCGTGAGTTGGGCGTTATCTTGGAAGCTCAGTCCACCTCCATCTCCCACGAGCGCCACATTACCCGAAACTGTTGAATCGCTCAGGATTAAGGTGCCATTATCTCGAAAGTAAATTCCGCCACCCTTGTTATCGGCTGTATTTCCCGAGAGGGTTGAATTGAGCAGGGTGAGGGTTGTGTTATCTGCCATCCGGATGCCGCCCCCTTCATTGGTGACTGAACCATTGCGGATCGTGAGGTTTTGAATCGTGCTGGTGGTGGCGGTGATATCAAAGATGCGATCGCCCCCATTGCCATCGACAATCCCACCCTGGCCATCCAGGGTGAGATTATTGGTGCTCCAGTCAATATCACCGCTGGTGAGGGTAATGGTTCCGGCTGAGGCAAACGTAATCATGTCTCCGGCAGCCGCATCGGTTTCAATCCGCTGCCGGAGCGTTCCCGCTCCGGAATCACCAAAATGGGTCACGGTCAGCGTGGCCAGCTTGCCCTCCCAGGTGCTGAGGGTTTCTGGGGTAAAGGGATTGCCGACCTCGATTGTCCCGATGTGGCGCTCCAAATGCCAATCGCCCCCATAATTGGCACTTCCTGTGGCATTGACTGAAGTAGCCACATCGGCTTGGGTCAAATTCGCCAAAGCGTTCATGAGTGCCGTGCCAGTCTCCCCCAGCGCGGTGAAACAACTGTAAAGTAGTAAGTCCGCGCTCTCGGTTAGGGCATCCCGCCACGCCACGAGCTGATCGCCATAATCATTGATGCGCTCTGAGGTGATCCAAGCGTTCCCCAACCAGAAATTGCCCTCATGCCCCTCCGCTGTGATGCTGACCGCATTGACTTTCTCGCCTGCTTCACCGATCGTTGTTAATTGCTCACTGATCACGGCTATCCCGTCTGCATGGCGATCGATGATCTGGGCAATCGTCCCTGCCGCCCCGCCGTAGAGTAGCGCTTCTGGGTTATCGACACGGGAGTCAATCAGCGTTAAGGTCATCTGTCCGCTGGCATCTGGCAACCGCACGACCGTCGCATCGCCTCCAATGTCACCCGGATCGCTCACCTGCACTCGACCCGAGGCAATCAGGTTCACATTCTCCGCCGTCACCCGATCGCCGATGACCACATCACCCGCTTCCACCCGCAGTCCAGACCCCACTAACCACAGCTCACCCGTCTCTGTACGAACAATCTCATTAGCATTGCCGACGGCGTGGCTACCGTTGAGATAGGTCGGCAAATCCACAGCGCGAATCCCCACCGGGGTTCCCGGCTGGATCTCGTCTATCGCCAGCGCCTCTAAGAAGAAGCTCAGCGTCATACCGTCGTGGGAGAGCTTCACTTTGCTCTCCCCCGGCACAGCAGCAACTGTCACCGTGCCATGGGGTGCGGTAATGCTTCCGGTGCTGACCACAGAGCCCCCCACCAACCAAAGGCTGCCATTGCTCAGATTTAAGTCGGTAGCATTGATGATCGCCCCCGGTTGGCTGTTATCAAAGATCAAACTGCTCGGAGCGCCCGTCAAAGCGGCATAGTCATTCTCGCCTGTGGCATTAAAAAATGCCTCGCCAAAGCCCATGCGGTTAGCGGTGGTGACGCCAAAGCTCCCCGGCACATCGAGGCTGGCTCCTGCGGTAAATACCCAGCCTGCCGGATTCATCAAGAACAAGTTGGCATTCCCCCCCGAAAGACGAATCAGGCCCTCAATGATGCTGGGATCGCCCCCGACAACACGACCGATCACGTTCTGAATTTCAGGATTACTCAGAAAGTCAACGATCTCATTGGGCTGCAGACCAAATTGTTGAAACGAGTGAAAGAGGTTAGCCCCGGCTTGCGTGCCGCCGGTGATCTCGTAGGTGTTGCCGTTGTAATGGATCAGCGTCCCTGTACCATCGGGGGCGGCGGTGATGCTCTGGGCAACTGTGGGCGGGGGCACAAGCAAACTAGCCACCGCCCAGATTGTAAGGACAATGGGACTGGAGCAACGTCCGAAGCGACATAGACGAGAAAGAAGAGACATAAGCCTGGAGCGGCGATTGACCCGTATTGTTACGTCCAACGTATCACACTGGATTCATCTCCAGAAATTTTGAATTTTCAGAAATACTTGGCCCATCCACCCTAGCCTAGGGGCTGTCATCGGTTAGACCTCAAACGATTGATATAACTTACTTACAGCCTCTTCCCTGTATGCATTGCGGTGACGGGTTTACCGCCCTTGTTATTTTTTTTGTGGGCCTGTTATCGCTTGTCCTATCAGGCTTCCGGAGGATCACTGACGACATGCCCTAATGCAGTCGCATCACCCCTAGTGTTATTATCCGTGAGAATGATTATCATTCTCATGATTCAATGCCGGTTGTCTGGGCATCCTAGACAGTTAGGCAACGGATATGCTGAGACAACAACGAATGGGTGGGGCGATCGCCCTGCTTTCTATCATTACCATCGGCTTGGGCAGTTGCGCTCCTGTCGCGGAGAATAGTGCAACGGATGTGGATACTGACGAATCGCTACAAATCGTCACCACCATTGTGCCGATGACCCAGTTCACCCAGGCGGTGGCGGGCGATCGCGCTGAGGTGGTACAACTACTCCCCAGCAATGTTGGCCCCCATGATTATCAGTCCAAGCCGACCGATGTGCAAGCGATCGCCGAGGCAGATGTGTTGGTGCAAAATGGCTTGGAGCTCGAGTTTTTCCTCACCAATCTCATTGAGAACGCCGAGAATGAGGATTTGGTCATCATTGACAGCAGCGACGGCATTGAGACGCTCGCAAGCCCCATCGCGCACGATGAGCATGGGCATGATGAACATAAAGAAGGTGAAGCCAATGATGAGCATGAACATGACGAGCATGAACATGACGAGCATGGGCATGATGAGGGTGAAGCGCACGATGAGCATGGGCATGATGAGGGTGAAGCCCATGATGAGCATGAACATGACGAGCATGGGCATGATGAACATGAAGAAGGAGAAGGCAATGATGAGCGTGGGCACGATGAGCATGAGGAACATGGCCATGATGAACAGAAGGAAGGTGATGCACATCACCACCATGCTCACGGTGAGTTTGACCCCCATATTTGGCTCGATCCCCAGCGGGCGATCGAGCAGGTGGAAAATATTCGAGATGGCTTGATTGCCGCTGATCCGGAGGGTGAAGCGGAATACACGGCTAATGCAGCGGCTTTCATTGAACAGTTAGAGAAACTGGATCAAGAGACTCGCGATCGCCTCGAACCCTACGCAGGCCAGACCTTTATTACTTTCCATTCCTTTGCCTTGTATTTTGCGGAGCGCTATGACTTAGAGGTGGCATTCCTCGTGGATGTCCCCGAAGAAAACCCAACGCCAGAAGATGTACAACGCATCATTGAAACGACGAAAGGGGAAGACCTCAAAGCCTTACTGACCGAACCTCAAGGTAAAAATACCTTTGATGCACTCGCCAAAGATTTAGCCGTGGAGGTGAGCGTCTTTGATCCCATGGAAACCGGCGATGCTGCCATCACTGAACCGGAGTCCTACATTGAGATCATGCAGCAAAATGTGAAGAGTCTCGAATTGGCATTTTCTGGCTCGGAACAATCTTTTCTCCAGTCTCCGACATTTACCGCTTTAGCAGCTCAATTCAGTGTTTGGTTGGAGAGGATGTCTTGAGTGGCTGTACGGTTTGTGAACCGGCCGTACCAGTGGAAGTTCTGCGGGTCGAGGGGTTGACCGTTTATCGCGAGACCCAACTGGCGGTGCAGAATGTTTCGTTTTCGCTGCTCGCTGGCACCGACACCGCCGTCGTTGGCCCAAATGGTGCGGGTAAAAGCACGCTGATCCAAACCCTGCTGGGGATTTTCTCCCGCCAGTCGGGCGAGATTTTCATTTTGGGTCAGCCGCTGAGTCCCAAGGGGACATTAGCGGCTCCCATTCGTCAACAAATTGCCTACTTGCCCCAGAGCTTCCTCTTCGATCGCCGCTTGCCGATCACAGTTGAAGAGTTGGTGGGTCTGGGCTGGGATCGCCCCGGCCTGTGCATTCCCTGGCGTGATCGCGCTACCCGTCAGCAAGCGATTCGCCAGTCCCTGAGCCGGGTTGATGCCTGGCATTTGCGCCATCAGTTGATTGGGGGCTTGTCTGGCGGTGAAACCAAACGAATGTTGCTCGCCTATTGCTTGGTACGACCCCGAAAGTTGTTGCTGCTCGATGAAGCCCCCGCTGGGTTAGATATGCGCGGCGAAGGCGAGTTTTACCAATTGCTCAGCGAACTCAAACAGGAAAATAACTGGGCGATTTTGCAGATTTCCCATGATATTGATATGGTGCGTCAGAGTTGCGATCGCGTGATTTGTCTTAACCGAACCATTCATTGCCAGGGCACACCGGAACTCACCCTGACCCCAGAAAATCTTTCGCAAGCCTATGGCTCAGATTTTGTGCCCTACCACCATACCTGTCGTGAGACAATTTAGGAATAACTTAGAAATCAATGATGTCCTTAACGACGGAATGGACACGTGTTATTGACCTGTTGCAATTTCCCTTTATGCAACGGGCACTGCTCGGCGGCATGTTAACGGGCTTGATGGGAGGGCTGCTCGGCAGCATCACCATTTTACGACAGTTGTCTTTCTTTAGTAATGCGCTGGGTCATTCCGCATTGCTCGGCATTAGCTTGGGTTTATTGCTAGGGGTTAACCCGTCTTGGACCGTCTTGCCCTTCGCTGTTTTTTTTGCCGGGGTTGTGATTTACCTGTTGGAGCGAACACAACTTTGGACGGATGCCCTGCTGAATATTTTGCACTCCGCTTTTTTGGCGATCGCGATCATTCTATTAAGCGTCATTGAGACCTATAAAGGGGGCATTAATAACATCTTATTTGGGGATGTTTTAGCCGTGCAACCTTCAGATTTGCTCCTCGGTCTGGTGTTATTCAGCGTTTGTGTCGTCTTTATCGCCCTCACCCTGCGAACCCAGATGCTGATCACGCTTCATGAACCATTGGCGATCGCCCGAGGCATCGATGTGACCACCCATCGCACGGTGTTTATCGTCTTGCTGGCTCTCGTGGTGGGGGTTTCGATTAAGGCGATCGGCGTAATGCTCGTGAGCGCCTTTATTGTGATTCCGGCCTGTGCAGCCCGCCTCGTCAGCCGTAATTTCACGCTGTATGTTGGTCTCTCGACGCTATTTGGAGCGGGTACTGCCCTGATTGGGATTCTGCTCTCTGCCGCTTTCGACCTACCTTCGGGGCCGAGTATTGTGGTGACGCAAGTTGCTGTGTTTGGGTTAGCCGCATTGATGCCAAGCTCAGTGAAGGCGATCTAGGGGAGCTGTCACCATTTAAATCTCAAGCTCTGACGATGACTGGCTTACAGCCCCTTACCAGGCTAGAGCCCGGTAATATGACGATAGAGGCTCTGCTGCTCGTCGCTTAGATACGGGCTAGCGCTGAGGCATAGGATGAGCCAATACGAATTGCTTTCGCAGGTCAAGTTATAATCATGGGAACACAAATGCACCACTGAACCCCTATCATGAGTACCCATAAACTCACAGTGGAGTTGCCGGAAACCCTCTTTCAATCGGTTGATTTTGCGGAAAGCCTATGCCTGGGATGTTTTAGGCCAGAGAGGCTACACCATGCCAACCCTGGAAGAAATTCTACAGGTAGAATTTTGGGCTGCATCTAGCGAATGCGAATTGAATCGATAGTCTGTTCTGAATATACTGAAGAAAAACTTGGTCGAAAGCATAGTGTCACCTGCTATGAGGCCAAGCAAGTACTGCTCAACCGACCTCGTATCCGTTTCGCTGAAAAAGGTCATACTCAAGGTGAAGATGTATACGCAGCTTTTGGGCGAGCCTTTGAAGGGAAATATTTATCTGTGTTTTTCATATACAAACTCAACGTAAAGACAGCAATTATTATCAGTGCTCGGAATATGAGCAACAAGGAGCGCAAAGCTTATGGACGCAAATAAACTGAGTCATATTTCTCAAGCAGATACAAATGAAAAAATCGGCGAATTCTGGGATTCTCATGATTTCACAGATTTTGATACTGAGATGCCCGACGCTGAATTTGAATTGAAGTAGTTTGCACTGTGCCTCTTGAGACTGATCTATTCAGTGAGTTGGAGAAACAAGCTCAGCAACGTGGTACCAAAGTTGAGGCTTTAGTGGATCTTTGGTTACGCCAAAAGCTTGCCGAAAAAATGGTAGTTTAGCTATTGATACCAAATCCGGATTACATACCCTAAATAAAAGTGCAGGATACTAGCGAAGACTGAGCCTGTCGAAGTCAGAGCGGCCGGGCTCTCCCCGCTGGGGACGCTACGCGAACGACAAGCCCTGGACTGAGCTTGTCGAAGTCTCAGCCCTCGTCCCGACTTTATTTGGGATCTAACTGGCGGATTTGGTATGGCTCAATACAAAACCAAATCAAGAAACATATTTTCAGGATTTTGTAGGGGCAATCCCCCCGTGGTTGCCCCAAACCCCGCTGGGGTAGGCACGGGGGCACTACCCCTACATATAGAAATCGGGGTTTTACAGAAGTTTAGTACTCAAGATTCTGCCTCATTCTCACGGATCTCTTGGAGGAGGCTTTGGGTGAGGGGATGATCGCTGAGGGTATGGGCGAGGCCTGCTTGGTGGGCTTTTTCGATCATGTAGCGGAAGTTATTTTGCAATATTTGTGTGTGGGGATGCTGTCCACCCAAGCTCCGATTGGCAATCTCAATCGCCTGAAGATAGAGGGGTTCAGCTTGTTCGTATTTCCCTTGTGATTCGTACAGTGCTGCCAGGTTGTTCAACGAATGAGCCATGTAAGGATGCTCTTCTCCCAGTGCTCTTCTCCTCATTTCCAGAGCTTGAAGAAAGAGGGATTTGGCTTTCTCATATTTCCCTTGTGCTTCGTACAGTAATGCCAGGTTGTTCAACGAATGAGCCATGTAAGAATGCTCTCCCCTCAGCACTTTTTTCAATATTGCAAGATTCTGAAGAAAGAGGGGTTCAGCCTGCTCATATTTCCCTTGTGCTCGGTATAGTTCCGCCAGGTTGTTCAACGTTATCGCTATGTCAGAATGGTCTTCCCCTAGCACTTTTTTCCGAATTTCCAGAGCCTGAAGAAAGAGGGGTTCAGCTTGCTCATATTTCCCTTGACCGTAGTACAGTGCCGCCAGGTTGTTCAACGATAGCGCCACGTCAGAATGGTCTTCCCCTAGCACTTTTTTCCGAATTTCCAGAGCCTGAAGAAAGAGGGGTTCAGCTTGCTCGTATTTCCCTTGTACTCGATACAGTTCTGCCAGATTGTTCAACATCGTCGCCAAGGCAGTCTGATCGCGGTCTTGCGCTGCCTGCAGTTGTGCTGCTTTGTTGAGCCATGCAATTGCCTGATCAACTGAGCCCCTATGAATCGCAGCACCGGATCGATCGCCCTGTTTCTTATAAGCCACCCCCAACCGAAAATAAAGCGTCGCCAAAATCGGATCATCCTGGGCATTCTCCTGCTGCTCTCGCTCCTCAACCAGCTTTAATAGCTCCTCAATCGGCAACTCATCCCCATCATCTTCAGGGGGTGTTTCCAACTGCGGCAATAGTTCCATCCCCTTCGGTTGCAACGGCTCAGAACGGGGCGGAGCCTGAAAGCGAAATACATCCTTGCGCCAGCTCCAAAAATCTGGAGCCTTGCGCCATACTGTCGCCAATAACCGCGATGTGACCCAGAGGATAATCGGCTGCTTAAACGCCAACATCACCTCCCGCGTCCATTGCAGATAGCCTAAAAACTCCGCTTGCTGAGAGCGGGATGCATCTCCCACCACCAGCGGCAATAGGGCATCTGCCCCCAACACCGTAATTACGCCCCGCCCACCGCTTTGCAACTGTGGCTCCTGCTCCACCACCGCCGCCACCGCTGCCCGTAAACTCGGCGCGGCGGGGTTAAGCTGCGCCCGATGGGGCGGAATGCTGGCTGCAGCTAACTCGGCTTCGTAGCGTTGGATGATTTGCTCCCGAAACACCGTATCATCACAAACCGCCAAAAACAGACTCAAGACGCCTTCACTGGCTGTTACGGTGACGATCAGTGCATCGTAAGCGTCAGTATTTTGGGCTTCGAGTTGGTCGAGGTCAACGGTTGCCATCGGTCAATCCTTTCCGTCGCAACAAATCGATCACAATCGGATGCAAGTCATACCACACTTCACTGTTGCGATATTCCAGCACATGCAGCCCATGCAGTAAATCCAAAAAAGCCTGACTCTTGGGATCATCGGGCAAAAAATGGAGATAGGTCGCCTGCAAAATTTCGTAATCCGCTTTGCCCAAGATCACTTCAAAATCGAGCCGTAGCTCTTTGATCGCCTGCTCTAGAACCATTTGGGTAATTTGAACCTGTTGGTTATCGGGTTGACGGCGAATCTGCCGCAAACAAATCCGACAACAGCGATTGGAGATCCGAATCAACTCTCGCATCACTCCACCACTCTGAAGCACAATTTTTCGGGCAACTTCAGCAGGTAACAGCTCCGGTGAAATGCGCTTACTCAGCACCTGGGAGAGGGTAGAAATCGCTTCCTCTAAATAAATCGGTTGATCACTCCGCCGCTCTGCTTTAGGGCTCAACTTCGAGACCGACATCAACACCACTTCATCATCCGACTCTGTCCGCAGCGATGCCATCAGCGCGGCATTTCGCACCGAAGAAATCGGCACTGTGTAGATAATATTAAAACCCGGCAAAAACAATGCCTTGATATGGTCTTGAAAAATCGGCTTGACGACTGCGAGATCCAGCTTATCCAGATCATCCACCATAATCAAGACGCCCTTTTTGCTACCACTCTGGACGACAGCAGCGATTTCGTTGAGCTTGGCAACCAAATCTGTAATGTTGTTTTCGAATTCTTGCTTGATCTCCTTGCGAACAGATGCTTCAGCTTTGAGGATGCCACCCAACTAACTCCAGAAATTGACCCCACCAGAGACTTTCGCCGTTAGCTTTTCTGTTTCGATTTTGGTGCGTTTCGTAAACCACTTGTAGAATGAATCCTTAACGACTTTGGGAATATCAATCTGCTCCCGCTCGGCTTCAAGCATCAAGTTAACGGCGATCGCAAACAGAATATTAATATGATTCACATCCGACATCTCGATTGTGTCGGCGATCGAGAAGACCGAGACAAAGTAGCGATCGCTCAACTTCCGCCCCAATGCCGCCAACAGGGTCGATTTGCCACAGCCCCGATGCCCCGAAAAAATAACCTTCGCCGCCCGTGAGGCATTGTCTTCAATGAGTTGCTCCAGCTCCTCTAGGGAGCCCCGCCCATAGTCCACACCAAACTTCGCCAAATCTTTTGGGTCAGTCAGGGGTGCCAGATCCGTATTTTGGTAAGCCTTCTGAAATTTTTCGAGGAGCAAGGGCTCGGATGACATGGGGGAACAGAGTAAGAGCGAATCCCTCTAGTATATTTCTCGACGCATCACCCTGGACGGCAACCCGCTGAAACCCCTACGGACATGATGTTACGGACATGGCGTTGACGACGTATCAAACGTTGGAACCCCCGCCACATTACTAAAGTTGATGGTGTCAAACCCGGTATTCACCGCTTGAATATTGCTGACCGAGAAATCTAAAAAGCGCAGATTACCCGCACTCTGGAAAACCCCCAAATCCGTCGCCCCGCTGAGGCTCTCATTGCCCGTAAAACTGGCCACACAAAGCCCAGAAGCGGCCGAGCCACTGGTCTGAACCAAGACGCTATTCGTCGCTTGGTTAATCAAGTTGTCCACAAACGTTATCGTATCGAGCTGACCCCCCTGAGAGGCTAGGGTGTAGAGGCCATTGGCATTGCTGCCGGTGACGTCCAGGGTATTGCGCTCAAAGCTGGCCGTCGTGATCGCCCCATCCTCTCCACTGCTATTGTCGTTGGCCAAAGCAAAACTGCCATGGGCTTGGCTACCGCTGGTGATAATCTGGTTTTGCTCTACTGTGGCGGTGGTGATAATCCCTCCCGTTGCGAGGATTTGGAGACCATGGGCCTGCTCACCCTGCGTGGTGATGGTATTGCTTGCGACCTTGATTTTCGTCAGGTCGGCACCGGCGATCGCCGAGAGATTAACCCCCAACGGGCTGGCGTTATAGCTCCCCGAGCTAAAGCGAGCGCCGGTTGTAGTTACAGTATTGCCCGTCACCTCCAGATCAGCGATCTGGGCAACCGACCCGATCGCCGCTGCCACCACCCCGGCAGCCCCTGCTCCCGAGGTGGTGACCGTATTACTGTCGATTTGGGCTATACCAGAGACGGTTCCACCGAGTACCAATAGATTAATGCCATCGGCACAGGTGATACTTCCCGAGCCGCCAACACAATCTCCGCTGGTCGTAATTTGATTCTGGCTCAGGTCCAGCTGATCGATATCCGCCCCAGAACTGACCAGAGTCGAAAAGCCCTGAGCCCCCGTGCCTTGGCTTTGCAGTTGGTTACTGGTGATAGTTCCTTGATTGATTTGGGAGCCCGTGCCCTGCACAACCACCGCCATCGCATCGGCATAGGCATTGGTGGTTTGAGCGGTATTGTTTGTCACTGTGACCTGATCCAGCGTGCTGCCCCCACTCCCCCCGGCATTGGCTTGCAGGGCAATCCCATAGGCATTGCTACCCTGGGTGGTGCTGCTGTTCCCCGAGATCACAGCGGTGGCGATCGTGCCGCCATTATTGGCGGAGAGGTTAATGCCATGGGCCCGAGCCCCTTGGGTGGTGATGGTATTACTCGTCGCTTGTACTGTGTCGAAGTTGGGGCTATTGCTGGCAAAGGCAGAAATTCCGTAGGACTGCGCACCCGAGGTTTGCAATTGGTTGCCGCTCAGGATGGCGCTCATCAGGCTTGAGGCATTGGTTGCGAAAGCCATCACGGCCGTGGAGTTGTCATTGGTCGTTGTCACCGTATTATTGGTAATCGAGGCTGAATTCAGGCTCGATCCACCGTAGCTGCCATTGCTGACTGAAAAAACAGCTACACCATTGGAGTCTGTCCCTTGGGTTGTGACCGTATTCCCGGAAACCGATGCCGTATCCAGGCTCGACCCACCGGAGGCAAACGCCAGAATGCCGCCTGAGTAACCCGTCGTGTTCACACTGGTATTGCCGCCATTTCCCTGGGTTGTGACGGTATTGTCGATAATGGTGGCGTTAGCGAGCTTGGCGGTTTTTACGGCAAAGGCCAGAATGCCATCCGAACCAGAATTTTGGGTCTCGACTTGGTTGCCCACAATGGTGGTGTTGCCCAATTCGCTGGCGGTATTCGACCCGCCACAGGGCGGGGCTACAGCATCACATCCGGTGGCAAAAGTCAGGATCCCCGCTGAGTCTGCGCCGTCCGTGGCGATCGTATTGTTAGTCAGTTGGGCTTCGGTCACAAGACCCCCGTTGGCGGCAAACACCAGAGCGGCGCTGGCTTCGCTACCTTGGGTACTGATCTGATTATCGGCGATCGCCACCGTCTCCAATTGCCCCTGACCTGCGGTGGCATCCCCGCCGGCAAAGGCCATAATGCCGTTGCTCTGGTCACCTTGGGTCGCCACGTCATTGCCCGTCAGCTCCGTCGTGCCAATCTCGGCTCCATCCCGCACTTGGACAGCAATGGCCGGGGCCTGGGCTCCAGTGGTGGTGATTTGGTTTTGGTTGGCGGTGATCGCGGCGATCGTGCTGTCTTCGGTCGCAAAAGCTGAAACACCACTGGCTTCATCCCCCACCGTCGAGAGCTGGTTGTTACTCACCGTTAAATCCGTAATATCGGAACCTGCATTCGACGTGAAAACATCAATACTCTTGGACTTTTCGCCTTGGGTGGTAATGGTATTCCCCGTAATTGTCGCTTGATCCAAGGCAGCAGCGTTGAGTTGCAACAACTGCACGCCATCCGAGTCGTCACCCAACGTTTCAATTTCATTATCGGTGATCTGTAAAAAGCCCGTGCCATCCAGCACCGTTACGCCATGGGCATTCGAGCCGGTGGTGCTAATACGGTTGTTGCGGATGGTGAGATTCCCCACACCATTGGCAAAAATCCCGTCATCCCCGGCGGTTGTAGGCGCAATCCGAAAGCCCGCCAAATGGGTGCCATTATTCATCTGTACCGTATTGGTCAGCAGCGGGTAAATGCCACTGCTGGAGAGGGGCAACGTCACCTGGCCAAACTCGCGGGTATTGAGCTGTTGCTGCGGCCCTGTAGACCAGAGCCGGACATTTTCTGGAATCGCAGTGCTAATCACCGAGCTGGCTGTGTCCTGCACATAGATGGTGGTGTTCAGGTTCTCCGTCGCTGAGCGCGCTGCGGCGGCAACCAACGCCGCTTCTACGGTGTCATAGGGCGTTGCAAACTGCCCATCCCCCCCATTCCCTGGATTCACGTGGAGAAAATACCAGGCGTCTCCCGTTTCCGGGTTGGTGGCCGCCACCGTACCGGAAAAGGCGGCTTCAACTTGGGTATCAATGGCGATCGTCCCGGTGCGCTCAACCGCATCCGCTAGGCGCAGCCAAATAGGGGTCGGCTCATCTGTGGTTGGGGCTTGTTCATTGCCGCCCCAACGCGTCCCAATTTCAAAAGCAAACTGGGAACCAAAAAACGGATCAGATTGAAAGTTCAAGCCCAACTTCAACTCGGGCTGCGGATTAGCACTCAAGCGCAATCGATAGCCAAAGGCGCCATCCGCGCGTGGGGGCTCGTAATAATAAATTGCCGCATCGCCTTGTAATGCCCCCGTGCCCAAACGGGCAAGCTGGGTACCGACCGTAAAATCAAACCCTTTGGTTGCCGCTTCGTAAATTTGCTGCTGCTCTAAGACCAAGTTGAGCTGATGCTCCGAAAAAAAGAGATCCCGCAGTTGCAGGCCTGTCGTCACTGAGGCTTGACGAATATTGCCGATGGGGAGGTAAGCATTAAAGCGCAAGTCCACATTGCTCAACTGCTCGAGCCCAAATCCCAATTGCCCAAATGTGTTGTGGTCGGTGCTGCGCTGGTCAAAGCCAATATATGCCCCCCGCACCCAATCGCCGGAGGTCGAAACATGGCGATAGCCGAGGAGAAGACTGCCGCCCAAGTTACCGTTGTTATCGAGCAGCAGGCGCGAATGCACATAACTGAGATCTTCGCCGGGGGTTTGCCAGAGCGGCCAAAAGCCATCTAAGTGGCTAAAGGGCGCAGATCCGGTATCGTCGCTGTTATAACCCAGGCTGCCTCTGGGCTGAATGGCTGCTGGTGGACTAAGGGGGGTAGGGTTCGGATTCGCTGGAGAATGCGGGAGAATCTTGGGAATGGGTGCTGCGCTTGCACGGGGTGCAAGGGCTAGGACAATTGTGCTCGCTGTAATACCGAGGGCGATCGCCCCGGAAACGGGATAAAAAGCGGCTCCCCCAAAGCGGCAGGAACGCAACAGCAGTCGCTTTGCGGTTCGGAAGATCATGGGTTTCGAGCAGTCGTTAGGGGACTCTCAGCTAGAGGTGTTCCGTCAGTTATCGCTGTCAATCCGGAACCGATGAAGAAGCAACTAATAGACTCTTCATAAACCATTTCCCTATAACGATGCAGATTCGATGCAACTGAGCGGAGGGCTTTGACAAGATCAGCCCGTTAACTGTTGGAGATGCGCCACTGAGTTTGGAATACGGTGGTTGGAATTCCGTTGGGGCGGATTGCCTTGCCCTTGTCCCATTGAAGCATAGGTTTTAGGGAATGGGTAGCGACGATCCATAGGTTTAACCGATGCGTTACAAAACGCCGATGTTCCCCGTAAGCTACCCTCAGCTTGGGGCCGCTCAAAATATAGGCCCGGCCAATTATTGTGCCTTCGTCATTCAGCCAGAGGCTGTTACAAACCAGTGCCAGGTCGGTTCTTGCCAAGGAATTTCCATCACTCTACAAAACTGTCTGACTTTTTGTGGCCAAGCAGGAGGAATATCAAAGTCAATGGGGCGGGCTTTGCCCATTGACCCTATCGTGACCGATTCACGAACATAAACGTAAGCTGGGCCGGGGGGCAGTCCTTCATCACAACGTTGACCCATTCCCACATCATGGATTGTTAGATTGGGGCGAGCCGGGGGGGCGATCGCCTCGAATCGCCGTTGAAAGCGGGCGACAAATTCTTCTCCAGGGATGACATCCGTTCCTGCCCGCCAGAGCTCAGACTCTGATTGGGCAGTTTCCACCACAAAGCCATAAAACACGAACGCATCAAAATCAAATCCCATACCATCAGTTTTTCCAAAACGAACGACAAGTTAGGGCACGTCATCAATTAAGCTCAGAAGCCTGACGAGACAAGCGATAGAGCGCCCGACCCCAAAAAACAGGAAAAGGGGCTGTAAGCTAGACGCAGCAATAGTTTGAAGTCTAAATGATGACAGCCCCTAGTAAAGCCTAAGCTCATCAGAATTTCCCCATTGCGTTCGCGTCGCATCTCCGCAAAAAAACTGCGAACTACGAATTGTTAACTGCAAACTGGCATCCCATTCTGTCCTTATGAAGAGAGCCAACGGGTGGCAACGTGCCAGCCCGGTTGCTGCCAGGGAATATTGTGAGTCCGGCAAAATGCGGCAAGGCGTACCGACCAGCCGGGCTGCACAGGGGGGGAGCCCAAGCGTTCAATCCGATTGCCCCAGGGCATTGGCTGACGCCAGGGAAGCTGGCATTCGGCGGCCACAACGGTGACATAGAAAAACCGAATATTGGCGGGCTTGCCATAGACATCCACTTTGCACCCCTCGTCCCCCACCTGACCGACTAGAGATTCAGCGACAGGGGGCTGATCCGGTTGATCCGGAAAATCAAAGCCCCAGAAAAGAATCCCGATGTCTTGGCCTGCCGCCCGGTCTGCCGATGCAGCAGTCAAGAAATCCGGGAGTTTCCCTTGGGCTTGCAACGTCTGTAGCCGAGCCAGGCTGATGCCCTGTTCCCGTCGCTGAGCGGCGTCTTCGGGTTCGATACCCAATTGTTGCCACCCTTGCGCTTGAGCGGGGCTAATGCCCTGCTGTTGCCAGGCACGAACTCGACTGATGTCGAATCCTTGCTCAAGCCAGTCCCAAATCTCACGGAGGGAGAGCCCCTTGAGGTTCCATCGCGTCAGTTCTTTTGGGGATTGGCCGTATGTCAACAGTTGACGCGCGCTGATGGGATCAGCTGCCTTAAACCGCTGCCAGGGTGCAGTGGACGAAGCATCAAAGCCCTGCTCAACCCAAGCCAGGATCTGCTCCGATTTCACGGGCCATTGCTTTAAGTCTTCGGCTGGAATGCCTGCGTCGAGGAGTTGGCGGGCGATCGCCGCATTCTGAGTACCATTGCGGCTCCGCTGCCAAGCGCGAACTTCATGGGGGGCAAAGCCCGCCTGTTGCCAGGCCAGCGCCACGACGGGTTTGAGTTGGGCCGCTTTCCAGGGCAGGGCTGCTTCAATGGTGAATCCGAGGTCTTGCCATTCGGGGCCAATGCCGTGGGGATAAATCGAGAAAAAGAGAATCTTACTATATTGCGGGAATGTGTCCAGATTCTGAATCTCACTCGGGTCATAGGTCTGGTTATAGACCTCACCCGGTTGGGGTGCCATAAAGAAGCCTAAAACTTGTGCTGAGCCTGCCTCAACCACGAGCAAATCCTCTAACCACTTCTTAGCATAGTGGTTGTAGTAAGAGTAGGGTTTGAGATAAAAACGTTCGATCATACTCACTTCTTAATTAACCTGAGTTCTGGATAAGCAGACGTTGCGCAAGACGGTAGAAGCTCAGCAAAGTCAACAATACTGGCTCCGATATTGCCAGAGTCTGAGGGGGCAATCTCCCCCTCAGCGGGAGGTGTCGGGGGGCGGGTCCCCTGACAACCGGGTTTGACATCGAGATTTCAACGCTTTGAAGAATACGATAGCTTCGCTTAACCGAAACTCACGTTAATTACAGAGGGGATGTTAACTTGCTGATATAGAAGATATCTGTAAAGAAAAAATCAAGGGCTGATTGGGCGGGGTTTCCCCGCCCCTACCTTGAGAACGATGGAAAGACCTGAACGGTCTGAATGGATTAAATGTAGGGGTCGGTTCTCCCGACCCCTACAACCCGCTGCAATTGAGTTTAAGGTTTTATTTTATAGATACCCTCTAAGGGGGCTATCCACAACAAGACCGTAATGTCTAGCTGATGCTAGTGTAATATCGGGAAGATGCCGCAACATATCCTCCCATGTCTCCTGAGCTTGCAGCGCCTCTACAACAAGCTGAAGCGGCTCGGCAAGAATGGCTTGAAAATCTGCTTCTTCCGGCAATTTAAGTTTAAAAGCTAACTGCTCTTGCGGTGGTGTGAATTGCGCATTGATGTTGTTTTTATTACCTCTAGGGTCAACTCGATACCAGCCAATATTGGCTAGATAGATCCCATTGAGACCATGCAGACTATAGGGTGAACCGTGAGCATCAAGACTCAAGCGCTGGTAACAAAATCCTGCGGGGATCTGGTTTGCCCGTAGTAATGCAGCGAGCAGATGGCTCTTGGCATAGCAATAGCCGGTTTTGTATTGCAAAACGTCAGACGCACGACAGGTTACAGGACTCATCTGGTAATCAAAACTGTGCGAAATTTCATCCCGCACCCACTCAAAGCAAGCCTGGGCGATCGTGGTCGGTGTTGGCTGACCGGAAGCAAGATGTTGGGCCAGCGCAATAATTTCAGGATGTTGCCAGTCAATCACTTCACTCGTCTGTAAATACGCTTCCATTTCAAGCCCATCCATGCTGTGAATCAAGGCTCAGTCGTTGTTTAAGCATTCCAATTTACTATTTTTAACGTGAGTTCTGGATAAGCAAACAGCACGAAAGCTGATGAAACTCAACGAAATCATTAATACTGGTTCCGATATTGCAGGAGTTGATCGGTAGCCCTCTCCACCTCAGCGAGAGGTGTCGGGGGGCGGGTCCCCTGACAACCGGGTTTGACATTGAGGTTTGAGTAATTTGAGGAATGCAATCATTTCGCTTAACCGAAATTCAAGTATTTTTAAGCAACCGTAATTTGATTCGCCAGATAGTTTTGTAATTGGCGATCGTGGTCATGGCTCAAGTTTCCAAGGGGCAATTGGGTCAGGGCAAAAGCTTGAATCTCGGAGAGTTCTAAGCTGTCTTGAATCTGAGGCAGGCCAATGGCCTGCACTTCTAGGGCAATACTAATCGAATGCACACGGGGATCGCGATCGGGAGCGGAATAGATGCCGACGAGGCGGCTGATTTCGAGCAGTTCCAAGCCCGTTTCTTCCCAAAGCTCGCGCCGTGCGGCCTGGGACACCGATTCTCCCCAGTCCACAAAGCCCCCAGGTAAGCTCCACTTGCCATCATCCCGACGACGTACCAGCACCAGTTGTTCACCCGGCAGACGCACTAGCAATGTGACGCCCGTGAGGGGATGACGAAAAATCATCCCCAAGACCGTAAACACAAAGCGACGTAAACGTTGCATAGGAAAGGATGGGGGTAGTTTTACGCGGGTGGGGTTCGGTTCTACACCCCAGGTTCGGGCGCGAGAGCCGCTACTATTGAGCCAGATTGACCTCAAAGTCTGAGGACTCTACTGCTGACCCTATTGTTGCTAACCTTTGGCTGCTGACCATGTTTCCGGCTGGGATTCCCACGCTCAATCAGATTATCGCGCATTACGAGAATCGCGACTTACCCGGTCTACTGCCCATCGCTGTAGACCCGAGCAGCGCGGGGCGAGACTGGTCAGCAGCGATCGCCGCCCTGCAAACGGTACTGGGCTACCTCTGCACCACCACCACGAATACCCAAGGGCAGCACGGACGGGGCCTGGTGCTGGCTGGGCCAAGCCCGGTCTTAGAAGATCCCCAGCTCTTGGCGCAACTCCACCTGGGTCTGTTTCGCCCCCAGGCATTGGAGGCGATCGCCCTCCAGCATTTTCAGCTACCCGCAGCCCGCACCCCTACCCAGCCGGAGGATGCGACTCCGACACACCAAGACTACCCGCTGGTGGTTCATGATCCCCTGGCCCAAGAGCAGTTTTGCCTGGTGTTGACGCCCCAGTTTACGGTGGTGTTAGTCCTGGCGACGGATGAGCAGGGACAATCTCAATTTCGCTTTTCGTTTTCCCCTGAGGTGATCGAGCATTGTTGGCAGGGCCTGCGCATTCGCCTCCACCTCGCCAGTCCTCAACGGGTGATTCAGTTGGAGCAACTCGTGGCCCAGTTTCCGCCGCCACCACCCGATGAGCGTTTGCTCGCGGCCTTTATGCAGCACCTCTTACAGGGACTGCCTGCTGCCACGCCGATTCCCACTGTGACCGCCGCGAATCGTCCCGTCAGCACTGCCCCTGCGCCCCAGAATTCAACGCCAGCGGCTGAGGCAAGCTGTCCAGAGATGGAGCTCCTCCAGGCCCTGACCCATGAGATCCGCACGCCGCTGACCACGATTCGGATGCTCGTGCGGCTGCTGCTCAAAAAACGCCAAAACTTTACCGCAGATGTGATCAAGCGTCTAGAAACGATTGACCAGGAATGCACCGATCAAATTAACCGCATGGAGTTGATCTTCCGGGCGGCAGAGCTCGAGAACCAGCCCAATGAATCGGGCGATCGCGTCCCCCTGATTCCTCTGGCGCTCCAGCAGGTGATCCAGCAGCATATTCCCCAATGGCAAAAACAGGCCCAGCGGCGCAGCATCACGCTAGATATTGTCCTGCCCGCCCAATTGCCGACGATCGTCAGTCACCCTGCCCTGCTCACCCAAGTCCTCTCGGGGCTGATGGAGCGTCTCACCCGTAGTCTACCCACGGGCAGCACGGTGCAGGTGAATGTCACCACAGCGGGCAATCGCCTCAAGCTTCAATTCCTCTCCCAGGATGTAGCCCTCTCCAAGTCCCTCAAGTCCTTGGGGCAGCTATTGATGTTCCAGCCAGAAACGGGCAGCCTGAGCCTCAATCTGGATGTGACCAAAAATCTGTTCCAGAGCCTCGGCGGTAAGTTGACGGTACGGCAGCGATCGCCCCAAGGGGAAGAATTAACGATCTTCTTACCCCTCGATAGTTATCAGGTTTCGGCGTAGGACTTTAGAATTCCGGAGCGGGAGGGTTTAAAACCCTCCCCTACCCAATTTTAAAAAATCCCCTCTTGGGAAGGGCGGTCGCGCATAGCGCAGACCGGGGTGGGTTGGGTGCTTGTCGCTCACCCGACCCATTCATGAAGTTCACACCCATGGTCTCAACCCTGCTCCACCACCGGGGCATCATTGACCCCAGCCGGGTCTCCAGACGCATCCGTATCCACCTGCTCATCCAGGGCCTTCTTGGCAATCTTAGTGACGTAGACCGTGACGGCGATCGTAGCGAGCAAGCCAACCACTTTCAAGACCGTCTGAGCAACACCGCCATCGGCTGCTCCACCCGCTAGCTGCGCCAAAGAGCCCAGGTACACATACATAACGGTTCCCGGCATCATGCCAATCCAAGAGGCCAGCACATAATCCCGGAAGGAGACCTGGGTGACACCAAAAGCATAGTTGAGGAAGACGAAGGGGAAAACCGGCGAAAGACGCACCAGACCGACAATTTTCCAGCCTTCTTTGGCGACCGCTTTATCGACAGCGGCGAACTTGGGCTGATTCTCAATCTGCTTGGCGACCCAACCCCGTGCCAGATAGCGACCAATCAGGAAGGCAACAGCAGCGGCAGACGTGGAGGCGATCGAGACCAAGATTGACCCCTTCACCACGCCAAAAATTGCCCCGGCACCCAGAGTTAGGGCGGCGCCCGAGAGCAGGGCCACGGACGCAGCGATGTAGATGAAAATGAAGGCGATCGGCCCCCAGGGCCCCAGCCCATCGACCCAGTCAATGGCTTTGTCGAGATAACTGGCCACGCCGAGCTGTTTGGCGGCAATGAGAATTCCGGCAACCACGATAATAATGGCAATGAATTTAAAGATCGCAGTCAGCTTCTTGTTCCCGGCTGCTTCGGTCATTAGTTTATCCCTCCCAGGATGGTGAATGGGTCTAAAGGTGAATGGGGGTGTTGGCCGCTGCCAGGGGGCAGGGCCACGCTGCATCAAAACTGTACAGCAAATCAATTGGACATCCGGAAAGGGCCACGTCGCCGTGGGGCACAAACGCTGACCCTTCCATCCACTCAGCCTAAGCGGGCAACTTGAGAATTCCATG
Organism: Cyanobacteria bacterium P01_G01_bin.54; assembly: GCA_039180005.1. Classification (GTDB taxonomy): domain Bacteria; phylum Cyanobacteriota; class Cyanobacteriia; order Cyanobacteriales; family Spirulinaceae; genus SIO3F2. The sequence continues at coordinate 28,070 of JBCDEB010000083.1, forward strand.
AAGAGCACCTGGATATGTACCGAGTGCTGACTGGGATTGACCTGTGTGGCATAACGCAAATCGGGTTAGACCCTTCTTTGACAACCTGAGCGCCTTGCCTTGGACACCTAGGATGATGGTAATGTGCTGGTTTATGACAATTTCCATTATGGGGATTACTTAAGTTTAAACCTCGTCTAGCTTGAATTTTTTACGGGAGTTGGGCTGAAGCGCAGAATCCAATACGGCAAGCGAAGTGTTGAGTTCTGCTCCATGCAACCCAACCTAAAATATCCAGCTAACCTTGGTTAAAATGAATTTCAATCTGAATCATCGAAGCTACAAGTCATTGAATCTTGAACAGGACAAATCTTTTCTTTTATTGGATTATTGCCTAGGGAAAGCTGCGTTAGATTGGTGAGAGCGGTGAGAGGAGTGATATCAGTAATTTTATTCTTATGCAGTATAAGCCATTGGAGGCTTACAAGAGAAGAGAGGGGGTTAACATCAGCGATTTGATTCTCATGCAGCCAAAGATCCTCAAGGTTAGTGAGAGAAGAGAGATGCGAAATATCAGTAATTTGATTACCATTCAGGAAAAGTTCTTGAAGATTACGAAGAGAAGATAGAGATTCAATATCTTCAATTTCATTGTCACCTAGCACAAGCGAATAAAGATTAGCCAGAGCAGAGAGCGGCTCAACATCTTCGATTCTATTTTTACTCAATCCAAGCGCTTGCAGGTTAGTCAGAGTGGCAAGAGGAGAAATGTCCTCAATCTGATTCCAATCCAAATCTAGCCTTTGGAGATTAGTTAGGGAAGAGAGAGGAGTAATATCTTCGATTTGATTCAACCGTAAACCCAACCATTGGAGATTAGCCAGAGAGGAGAGAGGCATAATATCTTCAATTTGATTCGCATTTAGCCAAAGTATCTGAAGATAGGTGAGGGAAGAGAGCGGTGTAATATCTTCAATTTGATTCTCATATAAACTCAGGTTATGAAGATCAACGAGAGACATTAAAGGGGCAATATTTTTAACTTGATTGAATTCTAGATTAAGCTCTTGTAGGCTGACTAGAAGGGCGAGGGGCGTAAGCTCTTCAATAATATTATTACTCAAGTCAAGCCTTTTAAGATTGGTGAGACCTGCAAGTGGCGTAATATCTTCAATCTGGTTCTCACTCAGCCAAAGTATCTGAAGATTAGTAAGGTTAGTAAGGGGGGTGATATCTTCAATCTGGTTCTCACTCAGCCAAAGTGCTTGAAGATGGGGGAGATTAGCGAGCGGTGCAATATCTTCAAGCTGATTCCCTCTTAATCCAATACTTTTAAGATGGGTGAGACTTATAAGCGGTGTAATATCTTTAAGTTGATTTTGACTCAGTCCAAGCCCTTCAAGATTAGTGAGACTTACAAGCGGTGTAATATCTTCAATTTGAGTCCCATGTAGCCAAAGATATTGCAGATTAATCAGTACAGAAAGGGGCGTAATATCTTCAAGCTGATTCCAGTTCAGCTCAAGAACTTGAAGATTAGTGAGAACAGCAAGTGGTGTAACATCTTCTATTTGTTTATTATTCAGTTTAAGGCTTTGCTGATTTTCGAGGAAAGACGCTGCATCATTGCAATTCCCAGTCTTGGCTTTATCCAGTAAAACCTGAACCGTATGCTGCTGGGCTGGGATTAGCTGCTCCTGGTTGTTGCACCAATCCGCAAATGTCTTAAACTCGTCGGTGTTGACTTGTGCCAGTGCAGGCGCTGCTGAAAGCAGCGGGGCAAGCAGACCCAGAACAATAGCTTTAAAGGGAAAGCGGTTTAGCATGACGGGAAGGTGTGCTAAGGCACTACTGTCATGACTATTCTCAGAAGGTGCAGTGATCTCCAATAAAAATAATTTCATTATCTTCAATAAAAAATCCTGATTCTATTCCGTAATAGCCAATAAAAGTGTAAAGTTGCTTGGCAACATCATTGAACTTCGGTATTGGTATAATTCAACCTGAGTTTCGGTTAAGCCAAGATCACGAAAACTCATAAAACTCAACGAAATCAACCATACTGGCTCCGATATTGCCGGAGTCTGAGGTGGCAATTTCCACTTCAGCGGGAGGTGTCGGGGGGCGGGTCCCCTGACAACCGGGTTTGACAACGAGACTTCAAGGCTTTGAGGAATACGATAGCTTCGC
>JBCDEB010000084.1:0-30101 GCA_039180005.1 Cyanobacteria bacterium P01_G01_bin.54
CACATAGACCGCGCGTTTGCTCACCCGTCCTCCCACTTTGATGTTGACATAAAGAGCATCCAGATAAAGGATGGGATACACCGGGTCTAAGGGTCGATTCTGCCAGACTTTGACCTCTTCATTGATGCTGTCAGTCACTTCGCTAATCAGGGAGGCTGAGACCTTGGCACCGTATAGCTCTTCTAGCTGCGAGGCAATATATCGAGTGCTATTGCCTCGCGCATATAGCGCTAGTATCTTTTCATCGAGTCCAGCAATGCGTCGTTGGTGTTTGGGCACTAAGATCGGTTCAAAAACACTAACACGGTCTCGGGGAACTAAGAGTTCCATTTCTCCCTGCTCTGATTGCACGGTCTTGGCGCTATGACCATTGCGGCTATTCCCTTCTTCTTGGTCTTTTTGTAGATGGTGGGTCAGTTCTCTAGCTAGGGCTCTTCCTACCAATCGTTTCGTTAGCTGTTTGAGCAGTCCTGACTCCCCCAGGATTTCTTCGGGACTCTGGCATTCGGACAGTAGCTCGTCTAGTAGTTCGTCAGTTCGATTGGTCTCTTTTTTCTTTCTTGGCATGATGTGGTCTCCTGGCTTTTTGGAATTTTAGACCGCTTACACAAAATTCAGGACAGTCTCCCATCCGCTCTCGGACAGGAGTATCGCTGCTAGGTTTTCCGCTAACACCTCTAAGTGTCGTTTGTCCTGGGGATGAATGAATTGACTCAGTTGCTCGTGTAGCTGACGATGAAGTAGGGGAACAGACATTATCTTGCTTTTGGGTTTGGCGACTTGAAGCATGACATCTCTTCCCCCTTTTGTCACCTCTATCCCTTGATTGGTCTTACTTTGGGGGTCTCCTACTACTTTTCTGCACCACTAAGGTGCACTGCCAAAGGCAATCGACTATGTGTACTGTTGGAACGGAACCAGGCAGTTAGTCTCACTCCCCTCAAAGAAGCCGAACTCAACGAGTACGAGCGCATTGAGCACCTGATCGTGATGCTCAAGATCGGCAACTTGCCCTATCTCACCCAAACCTCATGAGCTATATTCCCGCAGCGCTCCACCGCTTGGTTATCCAACGGGCCAACAACTGCTGTGAATTTTGTCAACTGCCTGATGATGTAGAGTTCTATCCCCATGAATTCGATCATGTCATTGCCCAGAAATACGATGGCACAACTGAGAAGGGGCTGTAAGCCAGTCACTCTCAGAGTTTGAAATCTAGATGATGACAGCCCTTAGAACGCTGACCCCGAGACCCCCAAAACAATCCGATACAATGGTGTGAATTCTTTGTGCCTGCACTATGACCCAGACCCAAGACCCACCGACTGAATCCTTGCCGGAGACCTATCTCAACGAAGTGCCCAATGACGTGGAGATGTCTCTGTTTGACCACCTTGATGAGTTGCGCAATCGCATCTTTTGGTCTTTGGGAGCGATCATCCTCGGAATTGTCGGCTGTTTTATTGGCGTGCGCCCCCTGGTGGCATGGCTGGAAGGCCCGGCGGGCAATGTTAAGTTCTTGCAGCTTGCGCCAGGGGAGTTCTTCTTTGTCTCAATGAAAGTGGCTGGCTACAGCGGCTTGATTGTGGCCAGTCCGTTCGTGCTTTACCAGATTATTCAGTTTGTGCTGCCGGGTTTGACTCGCCGAGAGCGACGCTTGCTGGGGCCAGCGGTGTTGGGCTCGGCGGTGCTATTTTTTGCGGGACTGGCCTTCTCCTATTGGGTACTGACGCCTGCGGCCTTGCGCTTTTTTATTAGTTACGGCGCGGATGTGGTGGAGCAGGCTTGGTCGATCGATCGCTATTTTGAATTCATTTTGCTGCTGATGTTTTGCACGGGCCTGGTCTTCCAAGTGCCGGTGTTGCAACTAATTTTGGGCTCGCTGGGCATTGTCTCTTCGGGGCAAATGCTTCGGGGCTGGCGCTATGTGATTTTAACGTCGGTGGTCTTGGGGGCAGTGCTGACGCCTTCGACCGATCCGATCACCCAGTCGTTGCTAGCCAGTGCGGTGCTGGGGTTGTATTTTGGTGGCATTGGTGCGGTGAAGTTGACAGGAAATTAAGATTCTTACGATCGCCCAATCACAGTGTAGTGCCGTGGCACATCTTAAAAGGTGTATTGGAGTGTAGGGTGGGCAACTATTGATGATGTTTCGCCTTTGCTTTGAAAGCATTAATTTTGCCCACCTTACCCTTGCTCTCCAGCCAAAGCCACGATCTGCTCATAAAGCGGCTGAGAAATCCAAGTCCCCTGCAACCGCATCGCATCGAGTACATCCTTGACTGAATTGATTAAACGCTGTTGCTTGGCAAGAACGAGAAGTCCCATCGTTTCAATTAACGGCAGCTTTCGAGCCAGGGCAACCCGTCTGGCAGCTTGCTCATCAATCAATAACTGGGCGGCTTGTTTTTCTTCGGCAAGCACAATTACCTCCGATTCACCCAAATCCAGATTAAAAGAACGCTGTAGTTTTGCAACTAACGCTTAATTCTCAGCCTGAGCAACAATCAGCCAAGAGCTCTCTCTTGAAGTCCACTGTGCAGCAGGATGTTTCCCTAACTGTAGCTCGACAAAAACACCTTGAGGAATAAAAACTTCTCCAAACAGATTCGGCAGTAGGTCTAATAAATCTACCTTGGCTAACTCACTAATCGGTGTTGTATCTGAGACAATAATCATTTAAGATAAACGCTGATCTAACATTTCATACCAACGAGTCATGACGGGTTATCACCCCCAACGATGAAAACCCCCTTACCAAGGAGGTCGGCGTAGCCGGGGGGATCTCGCTAGCTTCATTTACTTGGTGCAAGAGTATTAACATTGTCTATTTTCAAAGTAAATCCGGACTGTATAAACACAGAAAGCGAAAGCTGATCCGGGTGCCGGGCAAGATGCCCGCGCTACGGGATATTGAGCCCAGAAGCCCGTAGCGCAGGCGGAACACCTGCCTGAGGAATAATCAGCAGTTTATCTCTCCCTATGCTTTACGGATTCAGTATCAGCAGCTTGTTTCACTTCTGCAGCGAGCGTTGCAGTATCAAGTGAGTCATCAAATAGTGAAATTTCCCAGCGTTTCATTAGCAATTATCAGGGCCATTGTTGCAGAACCTCGTACAGAATCACTCTCTCGGTTTAGCTTTTCCTGAATTTACAGCCAGGACATAATGTCAAATCATTGAGCAACTATTGAAGATTCCAGACCCTCCCCTATCGTTTTCTAATTTCCCTGTAACTGCGCCACTACTGTCCGCCCGATAAACGGTAACAATTTCCGGTTTTGGCTGTTCTCCCGACCCTCGGTGCAGACCACCAGTAAAAACGGTGCACAACCGGGCACTTCGATATAGGCTGAATCATGGCGCACCCGACTCGTCCAGCCGGCCTTAGACCAGAGCTTGGAACCTGCGGGTAGACCTTCACCCAGAAAGCCCATCACCTGGTTTTCTTCATCGGGGGGCAGCTCAACTGGGGTGAGATCGCGGCGGAGGAGTTTCATCATCGCTTGCGATCGCTCACTCGAAACGGCCACGCCCCCCACAATGCTATGGAGCAGACGGGCGATCGCATGGGTCGAGAGGCGATTACGATTATCCAGCTCTAGGCCGACAAACTGCCGCTCCCGACCGTAGGGGCCATCCCCCCAAGTTTTTTGGTTAATATTCACCCCTTCCAGTTCCGCCCAACCCAGCGCCTCATAATAACGGTTGACGATGTTGCGTTGATGACTCCAAGTGCTAAAGATTTCTGGGGTCAAGGTCGGGCCGCTGGTGGTGCCGCTGAGCCAATCCACCACTAGGCTCGTGGCATCGTTACTGGAGTCGATAATCATGTCTTGGATAGCACGATCGAGGTCTGGGGAACCCGTAATCATCTCCTTATCCAGCCATTCCTGAATCGCCACCAGATAAAACAGCTTCACCACACTGGCCGGATAGAGACATTCCACCCCCCGGTAGCTAAAACCTCGCACCGGATATTGCCAGAAGGCTTCGGGCTTAATTGCGCCCCCAGTATTCACAATCACCGGATCGTCATACACTATCCAGGTAAGGGCAATTTGATTACGAGCGAGGCTGGGAAACTGTTGCCAGGTTGCCGCCAAGATACCGTTCCCAACTTGCTCTAGGGAGGGGTCACTTTGAAAAAACAGCATGAATGGTGTGTGAATGATGCCAACTGATGTTCATTGTCCCCCCTCACCGACCGGGGAATATTGCTGTGGGGAAAATCTTAATCTCTACACAGCACCTGACTGTAGCGGGTTAGCCACCCAGGCGGCGGCGGGCCGCCAGCTACGGATCTTGGAAACCCAGGAGACTGCGCTGCGGGTACAACTGTGCGAAGACGACTATACGGCTTGGCTGCCCGTCTCGCTCTTGGCACAACTTGAGCCGGCTCCCCAGGCCTATCAACCCCCCACCCTGAACCAGGAGGCGATCGCCCCTCACATCCCCCAGGTGATCGCGTTTGCCAAAGCTGCAATGAAGGTTCCCCATGAATATCTCTGGGGCGGGACGATCGCCCCCAACTATGACTGCTCTGGTCTAATGCAGGCGGCGTATGCCTCAGTCGGGGTCTGGCTGCCCCGCGATTCCTATCAGCAGGCCAGCTTTACCCGCACAATTGGCATTGGTGACCTCAAACCCGGAGATTTAATTTTTTTCCAAGAAACCACCCGTGTCTCCCATGTGGCGCTCTATTTGGGCCAAGATCAATATATCCATAGCTCGGGCAAAGAGCGGGGTCGTAATGGCATTGGCATCGATCGCCTCGCTCCCAGTGGCTCAGACGTGGGCAAGCGTTACTATCCGCTCTTTCACAGCGCAGGGCGAGTGATGAAGAGCTATCAGCCAGGAGAGGGCTGGTAATTCAGCTCTCTCTCATCCTACAGGGTGTTTCAAGTGCATTAATCATTGAGGTCGCTAAGCGATCTTGAATGCTATTGGATGATCACCAAAAACCTCCGGCCCGGATGTGCTTCCCTGCTCAAGGATTACAATACGATTGATGTGATTTTATTGATTCTTTTGTTGCATACATAGCATGAACATTTTTAAGCTTCAGACCAAATCCGAAAATTAAAGGCAAAATAAACACGGAGATGAGGGCTGAGCGTGTCGTTCGCGTAGCGTCCCCAGAGGGGAAAGCCCGGCCGTTCAGACATTCGACAGTTCGGCAAGCTCACTGCACCGCAAGCTCAGTCTTCACTCTCTTTCTGGCTCTATATAGTCAGGATTTGGTATCAGACCCACAATTGTCAGACCTACTCTCTCAAACCCACTATGTTTCCATTGCCCGATTATGTTGAATATGGAAGTAAGCAATTCTTTGCACCGATCTACAGTCACCATAACTCGCAAGTCTTTGTCTTTTCCCTTGAGGCCGATCGCCAGGTATTGCAAGCACTCTGTGACAAATGCCTCAATAATTTAGTCTCGGGATTTGAATATCGTTCGTTAGATTATGTCATCGTTATTTTTCATAATGTTGAGCGGATTGATTGTGGAGAATCCGATTATGCACTCAAGCTGGATGGAGAGGTTCTGTTTTTGATTCCAGTTGTGAAAATAGAAAAGAATTTCTTTCAGTTTGCGTGGGGGAGCTTCCAGCGATTCTTTTTATCGCCCAGTGAAATGGCTTGTGTTTTTGTTCCTTATATCTTTCTAGATAGTTCACCTGGCATGGCCTCAGGACGAGAGCTCTATGGCTACCCCAAAGAAATGGGACACATCAAATTCCCACCCGACAAGATGAATGCCAGCAATGGCCGTTTAAAATATGGAGATTGTTTCGATCTCAATATTCGGGCTTGTGAAAAGGAAAATGGTGAAGTTCAACAGGAAGAAACGCTCTTGAGAATCACCTGTATTGAAGAAGGAGGAGAGAGCAACCTGGATGAAAAGGGGTTGTCTCAAGTTCAGGACATTACTCAACAAATGTCTGAATGGCTAGATGGAGAGATCCAGAGAATGTTTCCCAGAATCTCTAATCTGTTTAATCTCCGATTATTCCACAATCTCCTGAGCCCCACTTTACATACGGTGCTCTTGAAACAGTTTCGCGATGTTAAAAGAGGTTCAAAAGCCTGCTATCGAGCAATTATTGAAGCTGAATATACTGAAGCAGACTTTAAAAACTTTGAACTCTATTTTTCCCACCCGCCCCAAGTGGAGATTGACATTAAGCCTCTAGAAAGCCACCCTATTGCCAAAGAACTCGGACTCAAACCCATCTCACCGGAGCAACCTGATAAATTTCGTGGTTCCTATTGGCTCTGGGCAAAGTTAAACTTCAAACTAGACGAAGGTGAAATTATTTATGAGTCGGGTGTGATGCCACGACGGTTTTAGGGGCTATTAGTTTAGCCCGGACTATTCATCGAGCAGGCGGGACGCAGGTTATCCCTCCGGGAGGCTACGCCAACGACAAGCTCACTAACCACCTGCGCTACAGTTTTTCCTCAATTGCAGTCCGTAGCATGGGCATCTTGCCCGCCACGTGAGTTTCGGTTAAGCGAAATTATCGCATTCCTCAACGCCTTGAAATCTCGATGTCAAACCCGGTTGTCAGGGGACCCGCCCCTCGACACCTCCCGCTGAGGGGGCAATTTCCCCCTCAGACTCCGGCAATATCGGAGCCAGTATCGTTGATTCTGCTGAGTTTTAGCGTCTTTCGCGATGTCTGTTTATCCAGAACTCACGTTAATCCGGAAGCTTGGTTTCCGCCTCCCGTCGGGTCAGCCAGGTCTGGCCCACGCTCATGATGCTACTCAAGAAACTCAATAGTGAATTAGCGGCTGAATCTTGACCATCAGTGGCAATAACCGTGGTGGTTTGGTGTTCCGGCTGGGGCAGGTGTTCAGCAATTTGGGGCAGTTGAGCAATCAGTTGCGATCGCAGATATGCCTCTGAGAGCGTATTGGCAATCTCACGGCGCTGTTGTTCGAGGCGCAACTCTTCGGTGCTCGTTGCCATCTGGTGCTGATGGCGCAGGTGAGCAATATTCAGCTCGTGAGTCGTGATGGCCTGCTGTTGTTCGGCGGCGATCGCCTCCAGTTGCATTTGTTGCTGAATCTTGTCCATTTCAGCCGTGATCCGACGCTGCTCCAGGGTGAGCTCTTGCAGGGTCAGCTCCAGTTGGGTCTCGTTGCGCACCTGAGCGGTACGGTTTTCGGCAGTGATCGCCTGTTGTTGAGCCGTTTGTTCTAATTCTTGCCGACGGCTTTGCTCGGCCGAGTCCCGGTTGTAGCGATCGCGCTCATCTTCAGCATGCAACTGCTCCAAGCGTCGTTGCACATCAAGATCGGCGGTTTCGTTCGTCAGCTTTTGCTCCCGTTCCCGCACACTAATCTCCTGGGCATTTTCAATCTCCGCCAAACGGGCCAGCTTTTGGCGTTCGGCGCGGAAGGGAGCCTGTAGGCTCTGCCAAAGTCGTGTTGAGCTGACGATCGCCTCCTTAATCTGCACCGTGACAATCTTTAAGCCTAGACCGCTGGCATCCGCGCCATCTTCCCGACTCCCTTCCGCCACTGTCCGCAGCCGATAGGTCAGCTCTTCAATAATCGGCTGTTTATCACTCAAAATCTCATCAATACTCAGGGTGGCGACTTTGTCTTTAATCGCCGCTTCCGCCTGCTCCCGCAGTTGTACATTGACAATACCCATCGGGTCTTCCGGGTCAGAAAAGTCCAGCTTCCAATAAGCGGTCTCCAGATCATCAATGATCCATTGCACATAAGCTTGCACTAAAATGCCCTGACGCTCCCGACAGATGCAACGGGCGTTGATCAAAATGGTTTGCACCGCCGAGGGAATCACCAAAAAGGCATCGCTAAGGGGGTTAAACCGAAACGAGATGCCCTTGCCCAGATGAATCGGTTTATTGTGACCCCGGCGGGTATGCACCACATAGGCATTGGGCGGCACAATCACGCTCTTCCACCACCAAAAGCCGACAATGCGATAGTCAATGGCGCGACCGCTCTGTTGTTGGGGTTGGGCATCAGCGAATTGGGCGAACTGTTGAACCGGGTTGCGGTTGGGCTTGGGCGGTGCAGCCGCAGCGGCCATGGCCATGGGGGCGGGCGATCGCTTGCGTTTGAGCTGGCGATCGGTTGCGGCCTGTTCTTCAAGGACTTCTTGCAGGTAGGTATTTTCGACTTTGGGTTCCATTTTCTTGGCCATGGGGAGCGATGAGACGGGGGTATGGCCCTGTTATAGACCACGATCGCCTTGGCGCTGGGGTGGTGTTGAGAATTGTAAGCAGCCGGTTAGGACGGCAGGATGGGTGCAACCGCTAAGATAAGACCATTCTTCCCCAGTGATGCCATGGTGGCTCTAACGCTGAATGTACCCTCAACGATTGAACTGACTTTAAAGCAGTTTGAGCAGTTGGCGATCGTCAACCCTGACCTACGTCTTGAACTCACCGCAATCGGAGGTTTAGTGATTATGCCCCCCACTGGTGGCGAAACGGGCCAGCGCAATTCTGACATTAGCGGCCAACTCTGGTACTGGAATCGCCAACACAATCTAGGCAAAGACTTTGACTCGTCCACCGGGTTTCGCCTACCCAATGGCGCAGTTCGTGCCCCCGATGCCAGTTGGCTTGAGCAAACCCGTTGGGATGCCCTAACACCGACGCAACGCCAGAAGTTTTTGCCTCTCTGCCCTGACTTTGCGATCGAGTTACTCTCGCCCAGTGATGACCTGGAGCAGACCCAAACCAAAATGCAAGAATATCTAGACAATGGGCTGCGTTTGGGTTGGTTGATTAATCCTCGAAATTGTACCGTTGAAATCTATCGTCCGGGCCAAGAGACAGAGCAGGTGGTGAGTCCTAAAACGCTGAGTGGCGAAACGGTTTTGCCCGAATTCACCCTCGACTTGAGTCGGGTTTGGTAGTGGCTTTCGTAGTGTCGTGACACACCTTAATTGGTGCAATAGATTACTAGGGGGTAAATCTCCCAAAGCATTGGCGGTGTTGGGTTTCGTGCCTCAACCCAACCTACTCCCTAAAGTCCTTTTTAAGCTGTGTCACGACAGTAGGGTGTGTTAGCAGGTGCAAAAACTCATAAAAAACACGTGATTTACCTTCCTGCATAACGCACCAGCGCTAGATGAATAAACTGCGATCGGTGCGTTGTGGCGGGTTTCAATCGAGCAATCTAAATCTTGCTAAATAAACGCCTAACACACCCCACGCAATCAATGGGCTTGATGATTTTTGAAACTCTAAATTTACTGAGTAGGCTAGTCATTCGGCTTCTCCAAGCCACTCTGACTTGTTTCCAAAACCACTCTGGATTTAACTCAATTGCTTTCAAAAGACTTCGTTGCGCTTCTCGGCGACGACCAACTTTTTGCAAAACTAAACCACGGCTGTACCAGGCTGCGTGATCGTCGGGTTTAATGTGGAGGGCTTGGTCATAGGCAGCGATCGCTTCTTCGTATCTGCCTAATTTCCTTAAAGCAATGCCTCGGTTGTACCAGGCTTCGTGATCGTCGGGTTTAATGTGGAGGACTTGGTCATAGGCAGCGATCGCTTCTTCGTATCTACCTAATTTATCTAAAGCATAGCCTCGGTTGTACCAGGCTTCGTCTTTGTCAGGTTTAATGTGGAGGGCTTGGTCATAGGCAGCGATCGCTTCTTCGTATCTTCCTAATTCATCTAATGCATAGCCTCGGTTGTTCCAGGCTTCGTCTTTGTCAGGTTTAATGTGGAGGGCTTGGTCATAGGCGGCGATCGCTTCTTCGTATCTGCCTAATTTCCTTAAAGCAATGCCCCGGTTGTTCCAGGCTTCGTCCTTGTCAGGTTTAATGTGGAGGGCTTGGTCATAGGCGGCGATCGCTTCTTCATAGGCAAGATCGGCAGTAAAAAGATTACCCAACTCAAACCAAAGCCTTTGTTTTTCACCTAAGGTTTGATTTTCCTCTTCAAGCAAATCACAGATTTCCAGAATTTTATTTTTACGGTCTGCTGAAGATAGGACACAATACTCGTTATAGTCTCCCTCTAGCCAAACCTGATGAGATTTCTCTCGTAAAGCCTCTGTCTGCATCGGAAACTCATAGATACTGGTGCGCCAATCAAAAAAATCTTGTGCTCTACGAAGCAGATATCTGATCGCAAAGATTGGCACAAAAAATACTAAGCATGTTTTAAGTTGATCTCTGAATTTTTCACGCTGCAAGTTTAATGAGCCAAGAACAAGTTGTATAGTGTTTTCGTTGTAATAGTCACCTTTACCACCTAATCCTGGACGAATATCATCGACCAATGATTTCTCAAAACCCGTAATAAACACAACTTCTAACGGCTGTGACTCTATCTTCTCCGCTACCAAATCATACAAATCTGTCACTGGCTCATCGAGCGCCAGTATACCCATTTTCTTCTCTGGTATATTCCCTTCAAGCCGCTCCACAATCTCTGCCACATCTGCAGGCGCACACCGCACAAACACCAAACCAAACCCATCACGCCGTTGCAAATGTCGCCGCAACGCCCCATAGGTTTCTTCGGTAGTGGGTTCCTCTTCCTGTAGTAGTTCGTCTTCGTCGAGCATTTGATGCGCTGTAGACAGATTGCTTTTATTCTAGTGATTGACTCTCTCTAAGAATCTCAATCACGAATTCTCCACTTTCTGATTAACGTGCTCAACCGCCTCTTTGAATTCAGGAACCAACCTCAACAGTGGATGCACATCATACCATCTGATTAATTCGCCCTCATCATCTGTATCGCAATATTCCAACACACACCGATTAAAAAGCAACTTGCGATACTCATCCATGTTTTTAATGTCTTTTGCTTGGGCAACCTTGGCCAAGCGTGACCAATCTTCGGCATTGACCGCATTATGATAGGTATTCCGCGACTGAGCCAACGCCCGATTCACCGCCTTAGAGGTAATTGGTAAATCCTCCACCCAATCGATCGCATTCTGCACAAAGCGGATTAAATCGCGAATATGTCCGCCACTCATTAGACAAATGCGATCGCATAATTCGGCACTGGCAAATACCTCTGTTGCCGTATCCAACCGGGTTCCATTCGTTAATACTGACGCAATTCGCCTTTCAATAATTTCTCTGAGCTTCATGAGACCTGCTGCATACACCGCACCATCTTTTTCCCGCACCTTAACCATCGGCAAAATTTGCGGATCATTATACAAATTTGCTAACTGGGTGGCGGCTGGAGAATAGGCTAACGAGACTGGGAGGGTATAAATGACGTGACAATTCAACTGCCGCATCTGATCTGCCCGATTGACAAAGATTTGCTCTAGATTGGTGCTGCCATCAGCGAGTCGTTTCAGCTCAATGCGGTCAAGGCTGTCGGCAATCACCACAATTTTGTCTTTCCCACTGAGTCGATTATGAGATTCGGTAATCAACTCATTCAAAATTTGGGTCAGCGTCAAACCATGTAAATCCACCTGCTTCCGAATGGCTGCTCGACTACTCGGCACAGTCTTAATGGTCATTGAGAAAAAATCTAGGGCTGCTTGGGCAGTCTCAACCTCAATCTCAGCAAACGCCACGTCCTTGAGTTCTTGAACTCGTGACTGAAACCACTGCGTTAGCTTCGCTAGGGTTTCTGGCTGGGCATAGTTTTGCAACTTTCTCAATACATGACGGGTGCAGGCAAGGAGAATATCTGTTGAATCTGCATCTTGGGGATCAACATCCTGCAAATCGGCATCAAAGTAGACCACCAAACAACCATTTTTATCCAAATACTCCTCTAGACGCAGTAGTTCTGTGGATTTTCCCGCACCACGATGCCCGCCATAGAGTTGGTAGGTGGTGCGATCGCTGTTGATGATCTTCTTTCCCAACTCACGGAACACATCCTCCTCTCCGCGCACCTTACTACAATTCACATAGCGTGAACTTCCTGGCTTGAGGGGCTCAAACGGACTAAACCGATTGTAGATTTTCTTGATCAGGGCGGCTGAGGTCATTGCGGCAAATCGGGCAGACGGCTTGACTGCAAGTATAGAGGAGATCGACCCCGACCTAGTGCATCCCAAAGATTGCTGCTACAGCAGATTACCCTATACCTGCTGCAGATTTGGCAAGCGGCAGAGCCGCAGGGTGCTCATGTCACGGCAGAGTCATGACACAAGATGGGTGGATTAACCCTGTGGCTGCCGCTTTTGAATCATCTCGATCGCCCGACTGACACTCTCCGGCGTAATCACCACCAAGCCGCCATCGGCCACCGTATTCAGACCTGTGGTCAAGGCTTCCTGCTCACTCAAAATGACGCTGTAGTCGGCATTGGCATTGACGTCTTTGATGCCTTGAACAATAAAGTCCGCCACTTCACCCTCGCGGCGGCCGCGTTTGTCGTCATCTTCCTTGACCAGGATGCGATCGAACATCTCCACCGAAAGGCGACCGAGCAAGATCAGGTCTTCATCGCGGCGATCGCCCGGTGCACCAATCACCCCCAAACGTTGCCCCTGCCAATTCTTAACAAAGCCCCCTAGTGCTTCATAGCCTGCCGGGTTATGGGCATAGTCCACCAGAGCATGGTGACGACCCAGGTCAAAGAGGTTCATTCGTCCGGGGGTTTGTTCCGCCGAGAGCTCGAAGGTGCGCAGTCCCTGCTGAATCGCGGCAATCTCCACCCCCTGGACAAAGGCAGCAGCGCAAGCAGCCAGGGCATTGGCAATCATAAAGGGCGCCATCCCGCCAAGGGTAATCGGTACATTCTTGGCTTCTTCGAGGCGGTGGGTCTGATGCTCGCTGCGGAGCGTCAGAAAGCCATCTTGGTAGACTGCGGCGATACCGCCCTGGTTGAGGTGGGCCGCGATCGTCGGGTTATCGGGATCCATGGAGAAGTAGGCGATCTTGCCGGGGACTTTTTCGACCATGGCTCGCACCAGGGGATCATCGGCATTAAGGACGGCATAGCCCTCTGGGGAGACGGTTTCAGCAATCACGCCTTTAACCTGGGCCATCTGCTCGATCGTGTCGATATCGCCGGAACCCAGATGGTCCGCAGCCACATTGAGCACGATGCCCACATCGGAGCGATCGAAGGCTAGCCCCGAGCGTAAAATGCCGCCCCGAGCGGTTTCCAGCACTGCCACTTCCACGGTGGGGTCTTTTAAAATGACCTGGGCACTCTGGGGACCGGTGGTGTCGCCTTTTTCCACCAAATATTCACCGATATAGATGCCATCGGTGGTGGTGTAGCCGACAGTTTGGCCCGTTTGCCGAAAGAGGTGGGCCGTCAGGCGGGTGGTGGTGGTTTTGCCGTTGGTGCCGGTAATGGCGACGATCGGCACCCGGCTGGAGACACCGGGGGGAAAGAGGAGATCCAGCACTGCACCACCGACATTGCGGGCTGAGCCTTCACTGGGGGCAGCATGCATGCGGAAGCCAGGGGCGGCATTCACCTCGACAATCACACTGTCGGTCTCTCGCAGGGGGCGACGAATGTCGGAGGTAACCACGTCAATGCCAGCAATATCCAGGCCAATGGTGCGGGCGACGCGTTCGGCGAGCCAGATGTTCTCGGGGTGAATCTGATCGGTGCGATCGATGGCAATGCCGCCAGTACTGAGGTTGGCGGTGGCGCGGAGATAGACCCGCTCGCCGTCGGGGGGAACGCTCCGCACCGTATAGCCTTGTTTCGCCAAAATCTTACGGGCGGTGGCGTCGAGCTTGATTTTGGTAAGCACATTGTCATGGCCCTCGCCCCGACGGGGATCGCGGTTGGTCTGCTCGATCAGTTCTTCGATCGTGGAGCGATCATCACCGACCACATGGGCGGGAACCCGCTCGGCGACTGCCACCACTTTGCCATTGACAACCAAAATACGGTGGTCATTGCCCTGGTAAAAGCGCTCGACAATCACCGATCGCGTCTTTGAGGCCTCACTAGCCAGATCATAGGCGGTTTCGGCTTCTTCCCAGGCGGTGACGTTGATGCTAATGCCCCGGCCATGGTTGCCATCCAGGGGTTTGATCACCACTGGATAGCCGCCCACATCGGCGATCGCCGCTTCAAGATCTTCAAAATAGTTGATCACCGTCCCGCGCGGCACCGGAATGCCCGCATCTTCTAGGATGCGTTTGGTTCCCTCTTTGTCACAGGCCAGTTCCACACCCAGAATGCTGGAATAGTCCGAGAGCGTAGCTTGAATGCGCTTACTCTGAACCCCATAGCCAAGCTGAATCATCGCTCGCGCACTGAGGTTAAACCAGGGAATCTGTCGTTTTTTGGCTTCGGTAATAATCGTTTCGGTGCTCGGTCCGAGGGATGCCGTGACCCAGAGATCTTTGAGATCATCAATGTCTTGACGCAACTCTTCGGCCGGGTAGCTGCCGACTTCAACAATGCTTTTGCACAGGCGCACGGCAGCCCGCCCAGCGTAGCGGCCGGCTTGCTCATCCAGATAGGCAAAGACCACGTTATAGACCCCCGTTTCACGGGTCTGGCGAGTGCGCCCAAACCCCACCGACATGCCAGCCAATTCTTGGATTTCCAGGGCGACATGCTCGACGATATGACCCATCAATGTGCCCTTGGCCAACCGTTCGAGAAATCCACCCCGATAGCCGGGAGAGCAGCGGTGTTCCACGAGGCTGGGCAGCACCCGAACCAAGCCATCGTAGAAGCCCTGGATGTCATTAGAGTACACCTCATCAAGGTCGCCCAGATCCAGACGCATGACAATCAGCTTGGTGTGACGGATACTCCAATAGTTTGGGCCGCGGAGAGTGAGGGTTTTCAGAATCTTCATCGTCGCTGAATTGACAGGGGGAAAGACGCACAGAGGAGCATAACAAAACAGTCTTAACCCTCACACTAGCGGTGCAGCAAGATCAAGAGCTGCGGAATGATTATGCAGTTTTTTCATCTGGCTGGGGCAGCGGCGAGAGAGGACGACGCTGATGGAGATGGAAGCGATCGCCGTGGCAGAGAATATGGAGTTGCAGGCTATGCAAACTCAGGGGGTCAGCGACCGTCACCTGGTTCTGGTTGGTATGGGAGAGCTGACGGGGATCAATAATATTGATCGTGCCCTTGCCAATCACCTCAATCCAGCCGCTCGGTTCAAAGAGGGCGCAGGTGTCTTCGTCAATGCCAATGGCGAGGCGATCAGGATGCTGGGCGATCGCACTCAACAGGCGGGCCATGCGGTTGCGGTTGTGGAAATGCTGGTCAATGATCACCTCGGGAATCATCCCCAAGCCCATGGTCATATCTACCAGGGAACGGTTGGGGGACTCGCCACTACCGCCGCCGCCAATCATATGGTGACCCATAATCGCGGCCCCAGCACTGGTGCCCGCTAGGGTAATTTCTTGCTGGTGCACCCGCTCCCTCAGGCGCTCCATCAGGGGGGTTTCGGCCAGCAGACCGCAGAGACGCAGTTGATCACCCCCGGTCATAAATACACCGGTACATTGGTTGGCATAGTCGAGATAGCGGCTGTTCTCGCCATGGACGCGATCGCGCACATCGAACAGTTCGACCCGCTTAGCTCCCATATCCCGGAAAATTTTGCTGTAACGCTCCCCCACCAGCATGGGTTCGCGGGAGGCAGAGGGGATGATGCCGATCACGGCATTCGCGCCGCCCGAGCGCTGACAAAAGGTCTGCAGAATCTCGCGTCCATGCACCTTATCTTCTGCACCACCAATAACGAGAATTGCGGTTTGGGTCGGGTTGGGCATCGGACTTTCAATCAATCGCTGGGGATTTTAAACTCATGTTGCAGTGCCTATCGTACCGCTTTTTTGGTTAACTCTTATGTACAGCTTGCCAATAGTGCCAATTTTTCTGGCTAGAATGATTAAATTTGCGGCAAAATTCACGAGCGGGATGCCATGCGGTTTGATATTGTCACGCTCTTCCCCGATTTCTTCGCCTCACCCTTGCAAACGAGCTTAATTGGTCGGGCGCTGCAACACCAGATTGCCCAGGTTCAGCTCACCAATCCCCGCGACTTCACCACCGATAAGCACCGCCGCGTAGATGATGAGCCCTACGGCGGTGGAGTGGGCATGGTGCTCAAACCGGAGCCCCTGTTTGCCGCAGTGGAGTCACTGCCCGTGCTCTCGCCTCGGGAGATTATCTTGCTGAGCCCTCAGGGCGAACCGCTGACCCAGCGCCTCCTGCAAGCGCTCTCTCGCAACTGTGCCCAACTGGTGCTGATTTGCGGTCACTACGAAGGCGTCGATGAACGGGTGCGGGAACATTTGGTGACGCGAGAGGTCTCTTTGGGGGACTTTGTCCTCACGGGCGGCGAAATTCCGGCGCTGGCCCTGCTCAATGGGGTGGTGCGTCTGCTGCCGGGGACGGTGGGCAAAGCTGAATCCTTAGAACAGGAGAGCTTTAGCCAGGGCTTGCTGGAGCATCCCCAATATACGCGTCCGGCGGTCTTTCGGGGCTGGGCGGTGCCGGAGGTGTTGCGCTCGGGGAATCATGGGGCGATCGCCGCTTGGCGTCATCAGCAGCAATTGGAACGGACGCGTGATCGTCGGGCGGATTTATGGGCGGCTTGGCAGCAGGATCCTAATCGCTAGGCGAGTCGAGGAACATCTAGCCCTAAATCCTATTCAACAAGCCCTCACAACTCATCGATCGTTACCAATCCACTATCTATGAACTGAATCACCAGTTCTTGTTCATCCAGCAAAGCAGTACCCAATAGTGGTCGTCTACCCGTCGCAACGATCAGAACATCTCGTTCTACACTATCCCAAAGAATGACCGCTTCATGAAGCGGCAACAAGACCTCGCTATTATCTGCCAAGTTTGCAGAAGTATCATGTCTGAAGGTCAAGCCCATCAATGATACTGCTTCCAGGGAAAGACACAGTTCTCCCGTGAAACCCGTGTCTATGACAAACTCAATCGGCACTCTTGAACCATCTGATAGCAAAAAAGTTAGGACAACAGTTGCCTGTCTATTCGTGACGATTCCAGAAATCACTGGGTGACACGCTCCATGATTCCGCCGAATGAAATGGCAACGTTGTATCCAATGCGAATCCCAAAGAGGCGAGCGTTTGGGTGCTTCTTACTGAGGTTACGGGATGCTTGCAGCCCGGTCTTATCAATCGCATAATCACCTGTCTCAATGTCGATGATGACCATCTTGCCAATGTTCTCTTCTGTCTCCACTTCGTGGCGAATGCCGCTTTCATACAGTTGTTTTGCACGTCTTGCAACTTCTTCACGGCTTAAGAGTATGGCTTGCATATTTTGGCTCCCGCTCAATGGGCCCTATGTCGGCTTCTTCATTTTACCGTGCAATTAGGAGTAGCACAAAAGATCTATCGATCGGCGCTCGCTCTGGCAGTCGAGACCCTTGCAATTCAGTTGGCGGATGATGGAGCCGTCATCAATTGCCGTTCACGGTCAGCCGCATAAGCAATACAGGCTTTTATATTTTCTCGTGTCAGATCAGTTTTCGCGTAGGGTGTGTTAGGCGGGCGGCGATGTTTGGTACAATTCGATAAAATTAATTTCCGCCGTAACGCACCGACCATGATGTTGGTGTGAGGAATGTTTTTCGAGCGGGAAAGGGTTGGTGGAGTTGGTGCGTTACGCAGGGTCAGAAAAGGTTGATAGATTGAAACCCTGCTAACGCACCCTACATAAACTCCCAATTTTGTGATTTTAGCTTTTGACCACTGTGGTATTTCGTTAGAGTTTTCGCGTAGGGTGTGTTAGGCGGGCGGCGATGTTTGGTACAATTCGATGAAATTAATTTCTGCCGTAACGCACCGACCAGGATGTGGATATTGGAAATGGATTTTTGGCGGGAGAGAATTGGTTGGGTTGGTGCGTTACGCAGGAGAAAAAATGATCGATATATTGATGGCTTTAAACCCTGCTAACGCACCCTACTGCTGGGTGGATGTACTCATTTAATTGCTCCCAATTTTGTGATTTTAGTTTTTGACCACTGTGGTATTCGTTAGAGTTTTGACCCATTCCACTCTTGCTGGCTACGGATTGTATAGGATGTTTTGCATTTAATTATCACTGTATAGATTTTATTAAGATTTCACCCACATCCACTCCCTATCGGGAATTGTAGGGTGGGCAAATATTGACAATCTATGCGTTTATTTTAAACTGGCTAACTTTGCTCGCCTTACGATTCGAGGTTATTTTTTGAGTCGAGCGAGACGGATGCTCATAATGGTGGCGATCGTCAACTCTCCAACCAGGAGCACCCCATCAAATACAAAGTTTTCGGGTGACACGAAGATCCCATTGCGTAGGTAAAGATGGTCATCCGTCGGCAGCGATACCACTTCAATCAGTTCACCAATCTCAACACGATGCCAATCCTCTTGGGTCACATTGAGGCGATGATTACCAATCTCACGGATGTCAGTCTCTGACCAAGCAATCCAATAGGTCTCTCGTTCACTGGGATGTTCATTGGCGGTTTGATGCCACTTTTGGGTAATGACTTCGGTCGTTTCTGTTGCACCCGCCAACCATCCCTTGATTTGACCCATTTTGTAAAGTTTGGGAATCGTCACCCCAAACGCCAGTCCCAATGCGACCAGTAGCGCTATGACGTCCTTAACCATCACACCCAGTCACATAAGCAATACAAGCTTTTAAATCTTCTCGCGTCAGATCAGGGAAATCATCAAGGATTTCTGCTTCCGTCATCTCGGACGCGAGGTACTCAAGCACTTCATAAACCGTAATCCGCAAGCCACGGACGCAAGGTTTACTACCGCGTTTCTGGGGTTCAACTGTAATAATGTCTCGGTAGTTCATGGTTTCTCTCAGCAGTAGGGGGCATTAGGCGGTCAATTGCTTTGGCAAATTTCACAACAACTCCATTGCCGCTGTAACGCACTGAATTGCCACATATGTATCATAATCTGAGTCATGAAAGTTCAACTTCCAGATTGGTCTTACAAAGGGTTGTGGTGCGTTACGCAGGAGTAGAAGTTATCTATTTATTGATAATTTTCTCCCCTGCTAACGCACCCTACTGCCGTGACACTGCTTACAAATAATCAATCACAGCCTCGTTAAAACACTTCAAACATACCAGACAAAGACCCTCTCGTTATGTCGAATGTTTGTATAGGAGAAAGACACCTAACGTCAAAGGTCAGTGGCGCGCGTCAGCGCGTCCACGGCACCGCCTTGTTGGCCTGCAGTCTTTCGATAGCAGGGCCGACAAATGATTGCATTGACTCATTATCTTTGTGTATTGCTGCCAACCTTAGGTCATTGTAGGCACACCACAATCCTACTCTAGACCAGCTCAATTGAGTATCAGAGTACTTATCATATAATGTTCGATACTCCTCAATCTGATTTCTAGGCCAATGCTCCCCCAACATCGAGGTGATCATTTTCGCCACGGAATAGTGGTAATCAAACACTGAAAAGCACTCTGCGTCAACTAGATAGCACTTATCTGAATGGGGGTTGTAAATGAACTGACGCACAGTCATATCGAAAATGCTAGCCGTTGCATAATCTTGACTTAACATTTCTTCAATGTCACCAAGGTATGGGGAGAACCATTCATTTGAACCGAACATCTCTAGGTCATCCATTGATCGCTTGAGGATGCGAGTTCTGTCTTGCGGTTTTTGAGGAATACAGGTGAGGCAATGTTCATCATGTGAAGAAAGATCGACTATAGCGGCGGTGGTAATTGCCAGTGCATGAAGTGAATTTGGCGATACTTCAAGTTGCCGCACGTATCCATGACCACTTATATAGGCGAAGTCAAATTCGAGGTCTGATGGCGACCCGAGATAAGCCGGCACATTGATGCCAGCCTGACTCAGAACAGCGAAGTTTACGATCTCATTGCGTGTTCTATCAACTCTCTTCGGATTAACTCGTTTTCTAACGACCTGCTCATTATCACCAATCAAGGTGACTTGTCGGCTGCTTCCTTTGAGGTCCTTCACTAATGCGCTCCCGATACTTTTTTGTTAGCCAACGATCAAGTTGTAGGGTGGGCATCGCCCACCGCAGCCTAATAACGACAAAGAACGGGCTATGCGCCCGAAAATTCTTGCAACAGCCAAGACCCCACTTGACTTCGATCCTGCTGCCGACTGCGCTCCAGTGCTGTGGCTAACACCGCCATCTGCAACCCGCCTAAGACCTTTGATGCATCAAGCCGCTGGCTGCCCTGGGGGGTGAGGGCATCGGCCAACACCGTCATCGCCTGTACATCCACCACCCAATATTCTTTGACCCCCAGCGCCTCATAGAGCGATCGCTTATTACCCTGGTCATCCAACAGCGAAGAAGCCGCGATCTCAATGACTAAATCCGGCGCAGGATAGCGGTTTAAATCCACAACCGTTGTTCCCCAAGGAATCGCTTGGGCCTGTTCCTGGAGGTAGTAGGATGAATCGGGTTGGCATTCCCGCACCCCCGCCTGACGATAGCTACAGTTGACCAATCCTTTAAAGGCGATCCCCCGCACGGTACAAAACAGTTGCACCACAAAGTCAATCAGGGAATTACCCGCAGCATGGTCATGGCCAACCGGTGACAGTTCAATCCTCATGTGGTTTTGATGATAATAGCCTTTGGCTTTGACCCGCGTTGGTTCAGCAATCATTTGGAGATAGTCTTCCCAGGATGCTGCAATCCAAGTATTTGTCGTTAATGCTGGCTCTAAAGGTGTTGTGAGCGAACTCATTCCCTGTACCTCTGGATCGACCTTAACTCTGCATTGTAAACCTTCTCTCCTTCATATTCCCACCCACCATTCCGGCAATACCAACAACCGATCGCCCTTAATAAACTGTTTCCAGTCTGAAACCCGTCGTTTATTTAGTAGGGGCACTCTCCCCATGCTTACCCCGGCGGGATCTGGGGCAAGTATGAGGAGATTGCCCCTACGCAACCTTCCCAGAAACCGAGTGCGATTGCCCCTGGCAGTGCGTAGAGTGCAATCGCCGACTAAAATCTTTGATCAACGCAGGCACAATCCGCTCACTCGCCAGCCGACCCCCAAACAAATTGCGAGCCACCGGGCCCAGTTGCAAGGCAGCGGCTGCACCCATGATAAACAAGTTACAGTCCGCCCAGCGTAGCTGCGCATCCAATACGGGTAAGCCGTTGACCAGCGGCAGAGGCTGAGACGTCTGGATGTTCGCGAGCAGCGGCCAACGACTCACATCCATCGTGCTGCCCGTCGCCAGCCAAATGCGATCGATCGGCAGATGTGCAATGCAATCATGCAGACCCGGTTCGGTACAAATGACTTTCCAGGCATCCCCCTGCCACATCGCTGACTGAACTTCACATTGTTCATAAAAAGAGAGCTTGCCCTCTCGCTCTCGTCGTCGTAATTGCGTGAAAACGGCAGGCGTCAGGGAACCGCCATTGCGGGCCCCTTGAATCATCTGCCAGCGGTTACCCCAATCGGCTTCAGCGTGGAATCCCTTGAGATATTTGGGACCCAGCCAGCCGGGTTCGGCATCGAAGAGTTTTTCGTAAAAGGTGCGCCGTGCCATCATAATTACCTTTGCGCCCCGGGCGATCGCCCCCAAGGCCAGGTGTCCACTGGTCAGCCCACTGCCGACGATCAAGATTGTTTCTCCGGTTAGCCGCCGCAGACCGCGCAAATCGATTTGATCGGAGTGGAGCAGGCGATCTTGGGGATAGGTCAAGGGCAGGTGTTGCACCCATTCGGGATAATTAGGGGTGCCGCCGGCAATTGCCAACACAACGCGCTTGGCCGTGAGCACCTGACCATCGGTGAGTCCTAACCGAAAGCGCTGCCATCCCCACTGATGAAACAGTTCGATTTGCTGTACTTGGGCGGGAATCACCCGCTCCTGCAATGCCCAGCGCCGAATCACCTCTTGGCAAAAGTCATGAAAAAGCTGGGTTCCCGGTAGACCATAGGGGGGAAAGAGTTCCGACGGGCGGGATTCCGCAAAAGCACGGAGGGCGTGGGGATCGGGGTTGGGATGATGCACAGCGGGCGATCGCAAATGAGGAATTTCGTAGGCCGCAAACTGATGCTGCCATTGCTGTAGCCAGTCTCCAGCCGGGTCGAGCACCACAAAGCGGTTGCGCATGGATTGCTTTTTTTGCAACAGATGCGTCACTAGCGTTAAGGCTTGGGGCCCTGCGCCAATAATGGCAATATCGACATTGTCTAACGTTTCAGTTGCGACGTTCGTTTGCCCGCTACCCATGCCTTTCCAGAGCCTTTCAATTCATTTATAATTCTTGAGAATGATAATCATTCTCAACCTTGTAATTCTATCCTAAGGCAGGACTGTATGGACGCCATGACGTTGATTGCGATCGCCGGGCCACCCGGTAGTGGCAAAACCACTTGGCTGAGTCAGTTTCTCTCGGATCAGCAGTGTCCCCTGTTTTACTGCGCTCCAGGGCTGGGCGAGGCATCGGTGGATCAAGCCCGGATTGCCTATCGCTTTCCCTGGGTGCAGTTGATTTCTGAGCAGCAACTTCCCCAAGCCTTTATGGCGCTACCCGACCCGGCGTTGGTCTATCTAGAGCTGGGCTTTCACCTGAATTTGGCCGCCCCCATCCTCGCGTCGCTGCCCTGCCATCGGGTTGCTGTTGTGCCTTCTGGTCTGCAAACATCGGAATGGCATGACTGGGCGGATGAGGTGATTTTTGGCAATGACATCACGATGTCTGCGTCCGACAGTTTACCAGAGCGATTACCTGAATTGTGGCGATCGCCGTTGACCGGCCGAGTCTTTGACCCTTCCAGCCTGGATGAGATTTTGCGGGAACTAAAGGGTGGCGCTTACGGCCAAGTGCAGCGCTTCAAGGGGATTTTTGAGGTGCCAGATGGTCGAGCCTTCCATATTGATTTTGTTAACGGCTTGTCAGATATTGCATACACCGAATTGGGGATTCCGCGCTGGCTAGAAGGTCGTCCCGAACGCTTTAGTGGCATCGAGGTGGTGGGCTGGAATTTGGAGCAGGATGCCATTGCTCAAACCTTACTGGCAGGGTGTTTGGCGGATGATGTTTTGCAGGCTTATCAGCAGCAATACCGACGCCTCAACAGCCAGGAGCCTGAGCTGAAACGATAGGATGAATCAGATACCCACCATCGCGCTGTGCGGCTTTCTGGGCTCAGGGAAAACAACCCTGGTTCGGCGTTGGCTGCTCGACGAAGCGCTCTACGACGCAGCGGTGATCGTTCATGATCTCAGCGAGTTCGGTCTTGACGCCGAGTTGCTCTCCGTCCGGGAGTTAATGCCGACTGCAGGTCGCCTCACGGGTCGTGTGGCGGCGTTGCATGGTAGCCATGCACGCGAGCAGCTCCATGCCTCCGTGGGGCAAGCCCTCAATGAGATCGCCGCGCTTGATCCCGTTCCACCGCTTGTCCTCTGCGAGAGCACTGGTGCTGCCCGCCCCTGGCCGCTGATCAACGCACTCACCCAAGACCAGCGCTTCTTCCTGAGACATTTCATTGTTACGGTCGATGCTCTGAACCTCCATCGCGATTTCGCAGACGGTCGCAGTCTCACCGATAAATCTTTGGGTTCTCAAGATGTCGCCCTTTGCCATGCCGCCGAAGTGCTCGTCGAACAGCTTGCCTTCGCGAGCGTGATCATTCTCACCAAGATCGACACTATTCCAGAGTCTGCTGTCGAGGCCCAGATCCGAATCATGCAAACGCTCCAGCCGGGTGCGGCGATCGGGCTCTCGGCCCATGGCGGCCTGCTGCTACCCCAGCTTGAGGAGACCCCAGCCCCCAAGCTCCCCATTTTAAGCAGGTTGGCCAAACAGCTCGGTCTGACCGAGCAATCCGCCACCGCCGACAACATTGAAACCCTGATACTCCGAGACCCGCGGCCGTTCCATCCGGAGCGTTTGCACGCAGCCTGCCAGAGCAAATTGAATACGGGGATTTATCGCACCAAAGGGTTCCTTTGGCTTGCTTCACGTCCTGCTCATTCCCTCCTCTGGGAGCAATCCGGTAGTCAGATCACTCTTGAGATCAAAGGTTTCTGGCGTGCGGAAATTGCTCAAAACCGGGACGGAAAACTCATTCCTGAAGAAGTCGAGCAGATGAGGGCGACACTCAAAAACCAGCACCCTGTTTTTGGCGATCGCTACAACGAGCTGACCTGCATCGGCCTCAAGATGGCCATTGAATCGTTCTCTACTGCCCTTCAGGATGCGCTCTGCACGGATGAGGAAATCACAGCCTGGCAAAATGGTGAAACGTTCCCCGACCCTTGGCCCCAATCTATTCGCCAGATCGAGTGATCTGCCCAAGAATCCAATTCAATGTCTGTCGTTCTAGAACTTGCTGGAGCCGAGGGATTTGTGTTTTTTTTTGCATCAGGCGAGATGGGGAGATGACTGCCTGAATTATATCTATCGCTTATACTCTATAAGGTCACAGTGCTGAGGGAGTAGCGATCGCCCTAACTAGAGTTGAGTGCGTTGTGGTAGACAATGCCCATCCTACAACTAGGCGCAGTTTATCGACTAGTCTTATCCAAAATCAGGTAGTTCAGCATCCGACTTTAGCGTCGTGTCCTAACTATTTGCAGCAGCGGATTTTATGGAGATCGCTTGGGCTTTTCCGGAAGACTTCTGTATGCCGCTGACAACCTCACATCCGTTAGGGAGAAAAACATTTTTTAGCAAACTATTTAGAATGAATATTATTAAATTTTTCTACCTTATAGCAGCTATTTTAGGAACGGTTATACCTTGGACGCCATTCCTACCATTTCTTATAGAATATAATTTCTCTCCAAATTCTATTTTGGATGCTTTATATACAGATGGAGCGACCTCGGGGCTTAGTAATGACTTTTTCATTAGCTGTGTTGTTTTTGCTATCTTTGTGATCAGGGATTCAAAATCTCTTAATATCAAGTATGCTTGGATCTTAATTCCAGCCGCACCTCTAATCGGTTTATCAATGGCTCTACCTACATATTTATTGATGCGGGAAAGCTCTAATGAGCAGGTGAACTCAAATGGCTAAAGCAGTTGAGATGTAGGGTGGGCAAATATCAAAAATCTATGCTTTAATTTTAAGCTCACTAATATTGCCCATCTTACGATTTTAACCTGTCTGCACTGGACTCTTAAGAGAGAATATATAGATTGGAATCCAGATATATCAGGGTTTGCGAGATCTCACTATGTTCTCTAAAACTTTTGTTCCACAAAGCTGGTAGAATCCATCACCTGCTAGAAGACCAATGCCCATCATAGTTGGAAAAGGAGGTTTGCTTCCCTAAGACGGGTGGCTGTAGTACCTTTCCAGAAAAGCTCATTGGCGTACTCCGGGTGACACAAAGCGAGAGCATGCGATACAGCACAAGTAGCGAACTCAGGAAGACAATCAAAACTCACCCAAGCGCGAGCATTCTCTGTTCTTTCAAGCAGAAATCTCACTGATGCAACAGTAGTATACTCAAACTTGAGCAGCCCAGCAATGTGTCTAGCAAGGTGCTCCTCACCATCTTGAACGGGGATACTTGGAAATAACTCGCTCAACAGTTGACTGATTGACTGGATAGAAGTCGGTAAGGAATCATCAGTCTTTTTTACGTTGACACGCCGGATGATCCAATCAGAAATAAACGCCTTCGTATCAGCATTAATATTTCCGCTATCGTAAGGACAATATAATTTGCTCAATAAATCCGTTGGCATCTTCGAAAGTGATGAAGATTTGAGGTGAAGGACGGGCTTTCTGAGTGCATGAAGATAACCCACTTCAAGCGAAACATTCGGGTTAAACCCTCTGGCTTCAGCATCTTCAAATACTGCTATGCCGAACGAGCAACCATGAAGGTAGATGCGTACGTTCTCAAAGAGATCATCATGGTACAGCCGATGATCAGCGCGAATGAGAGATACTCCCGTTTCCCTGGAAACATCCTCTAATGCTGCGAGAACTGTGGAATGTTCCGGCGTTGAACCAAAACGCATGATGATAAAACCTACTGGCCTTGACGGTGGAAACTCTTTGTAGAAGAGTTCCATCGCTGATGATAAGTTTTCTGGTGCTCTGTATCGATTCGGTCTCATTGTGCCCAACTGTTAATTATGTGAATTTCTTACGTCTAATCATTCCAATTCAAAAAATGACTGCCAGTGCAGTAGGGTGTTCTAGACAAGCAGCTATTTTTAGCAAAATTTTAAAGATTTTGTTCTTGCAATAGCGTACTAGCCGCAACATTGATACTCCGAATTAGTTCTGAGTTCGTGGCTAAGTAGGTCGACCTTGAAATAGGCAACTATGTTTCCAATTATAAACAAAGCCAAAATCCCTACCTGACAAGGAATACAGCGAGCTTTACATTTCTCAATACAAGCAAGCTTTTTTACCCCGACCTACTTATCAGTTGGTTTGGATTTATTACGTAGGAGCCAGAAAAACTGCTCCGACGTCACACGAAGGGCTAATTCCTGGGGAAGCTGGAGCCAGAGGGGTTTTAGTTGAGAGGGAGCCTGGGCGACCATCATTGCGACCTCATTGGTTGTGCTTGCCACCATTCTAGCC
The DNA here is from genome assembly GCA_039180005.1 of Cyanobacteria bacterium P01_G01_bin.54. GTDB lineage: Bacteria > Cyanobacteriota > Cyanobacteriia > Cyanobacteriales > Spirulinaceae > SIO3F2. The sequence continues at coordinate 26,525 of JBCDEB010000084.1, forward strand.
AACTTATCCCGACACTTTGCCTAGGACTGAAATCACTGTTTGTAGATGCCAGTGGCTTGAAAAGCCTCCATCGGTCGTCCGCGAACAGTTCGGTGGGGTTGATGGCTCGCCAGGCGATCGCGTTTTCAATATCGCCGGGGTGAGGCGATCGCCAGCATCGGTCAGCGACCACCTGAATTGAAAGATCCAAGGTAAAATTGAGAATGATAATCATTCTCAAGATTGAACGCCGATGGTGAGTTCAACCCAGTCTCCCCCCAAAACCTTGCCTGCTCAGAGTGACTCGCATCAGAGTGACCCGCAGACGTTACTGCGGATTCGACATACCTGTGCCCACGTTTTGGCGATGGCAGTGCAGACCTTATTCCCCGAAACCAAGGTGACGATTGGTCCCTGGACAGAGACGGGGTTCTACTACGACTTTGACCACCCGACCCCCTTCACCCCCGCAGACCTCAAGAAAATCACCAAGGCGATGCGGCGGATTATTCGCGCCAACCTGCCGATCATCCGAGAGGTTGTGGATCGGGACGACATTCGGGCGGAAATCAAGGCGCTCCAGGAACCCTACAAGCAAGAAATTCTAGACCGTATCCCCGCAGGCGAACCGATTACCCGCTACTTCATTGGCTCTCCGGATGCGGGGGTTGCCTCCCATCCCGAGCTGGAGCCCTCCTTGATTTATCCCGTTACGGTGCCACCCACCACAGCATGGTGGGATCTCTGTGCGGGACCCCATCTGAACTTTACGGGAGAGATTCACCCCGATGCTTTTGCGCTCGAAAGTGTGGCGGGAGCCTACTGGCGTGGGGATGAAACCAAGACCCAGTTGCAGCGGATCTATGGCACGGCCTGGGAAACCCCCGACCAACTGCAAGCCTATCTCAAGCGGAAGGAAGAAGCCAAGCGCCGCGATCATCGCAAGTTGGGGCAAGCATTGGATCTGTTCAGCATTCAGGAGGATGCGGGTGGCGGGTTGGTATTTTGGCATCCTAAGGGCGCACGGATGCGATTGTTGATCGAGGATTACTGGCGTTCAGCCCATCTGAGAGCGGGTTATGACCTGTTGTACACTCCCCATGTGGCCAATGTGGACTTGTGGAAGACCTCTGGGCATGTGGATTTCTACCGGGAGAATATGTTCGAGCCCATTGAAGTGGAGGCGCAACAGTATCAACTCAAACCGATGAATTGCCCCTTTCATGTGTTGACCTATCAAAACCAATTGCATTCCTATCGGGAGTTGCCGCTTCGGTGGGCGGAGTTGGGGACGGTGTATCGGTATGAGCGATCGGGGGTTCTGCATGGGCTGATGCGGGTGCGGGGCTTTACCCAGGATGATGCGCATATCTTTTGTCTCCCGGAGCAGGTGGCCCAGGAAATTTTGGGCGTGCTCAATTTGACGGAGAAAATTCTGTCAGACTTTGGTTTTCCGGAATATGAAGTGAATCTTTCCACCCGTCCAGCCAAATCGGTGGGCACCGATGACATTTGGCAACTTGCTACCGATGCTTTAGTGGAAGCCTTGAATACGAAAGGGTGGGACTATGTAACCGATGAAGGTGGGGGTGCGTTTTATGGTCCTAAAATCGATATCAAAATTAAGGATGCGATCGGGCGGCTCTGGCAATGTTCCACCATTCAGGTGGATTTCAACCTGCCGGAACGGTTTGATATGAACTACGTGGCGGCAGATGGTTCGCGTCAGCGTCCAATTATGATTCATCGGGCTATTTTTGGGTCTTTTGAGCGCTTTTTTGGCATTTTGGTGGAGAACTATGCAGGCGATTTTCCCCTGTGGCTCGCGCCAGTGCAACTGCGCTTGCTGCCCGTCAGTGATGTCCAGCGCCCCTACGCTGAGGCCACGGCACAACACCTTAAAGCTCAGGGTTTCCGGGTCGAGGTCGATACCAGTGGCGATCGCTTGGGTAAGCAAATTCGCATAGCTGAAGTGGAGAAGATCCCGGTGGTTGCGGTGGTGGGTCAGCGTGAGATTGAGCAGAAAACCTTGAGCGTGCGATCGCGTCAATCAGGAGATTTGGGTGTAATGACCCTTGAAGCGTTACTAGAGAAAATGCAAGCTGCCATTACTCAAAAATCCGTCTTCTAAACGACTCTTTCATTGGCTTTGTAGCTAGAACAGATACCTATGTCGCAATGTAAATCATGATGATTCGACAAAGCTAAGACGATGATTGATGACACCCAACTCATTCCTATTATTGAAATGTTAGAAGGGCTGGAATCTTTAGTGGATCAAGCCCCTTCGGACGATATTGAAGAAATTCTGCTGGCGGCTTGGCTCAAGGTCAGTAACACCCTGCCAGAGGATTTTTTGGCCGCAACCCGTGACGATGCTAGCGCGGCTGGACTACGCCGTTACCTCCGAGTCAAGGCATTTTTTGATGACCCCATTCAGCATTCAATTTCATCCCAAGAATTGGCTGATTACTACCAAAATCGTTTACCCATCGATGAGGAGCAAGCAGAATTTTTCTTTCCTGACTTAACCGATGATCAAGATTAATGCAATTGTATTGAATGTGGTTGTGTTCTAGAATTGAGTCACGGAAGGGGTAGCCGTGCCCCCTAAATGCTCCCAAGATCACCTGGAAACGCCATGAGCTGCTTGATTTCAATACCTAACCCAACCTGAGCCGCCATCAGATCAGCATTTGGGCATGGATAGACGACTCTGCTCTATAATGAAAATGATTATCATCTTTGATCAACAATGAAAGTATTGAGTTCCCTAAGAAGTGCGAAATCCCGTCATCCAGATTGTCAAGTTGTGAGGCGCAAGGGGCGTACCTATGTAATTTGCAAGTCAAACCCTCGCTTCAAAGCGGTGCAAGGCAAAAAAATGGGTAAAAAACGGCGCTAGGGACTGCCACTATTCTAGACAGCGATTCTATGAACTGGCTGCTAGATCCTTTAAGTTACGATTTTATGCGGCAAGCGCTAATGGCGGGTGTGCTGATGGGTATTTTATGTCCGATTGTTGGCACTTATCTATTGGTGCAGCGGATGGCATTGTTGGGGGATGTGGTGGCCCATGCGGTATTGCCAGGGCTAGCGATCGCCAACTTTCTGAATCTTCCTTTGATCACTGGAGCCTTTGTTTCTGGTCTGTTTGGCACCTTTGTCACGGGTTGGATTCGCTCGCAATCCAAAATCAAGGTCGATGCAGCCATGGCCATCACCCTCTCCAGCTTTTTCTCCCTCGGCATTGTCTTGTTTACCAGCCTGGGCAGCCGTCTAGATCTTGAAGAGCTGCTGTTTGGCGATATCCTCAGCATTGCCCCAGCAGATGTGTGGGAAATTGGGTTTGTGATGCTGGCGGTGTTGGTTGGCGTGAAGGTGTTCTATAAAGAGCTGTTGTTTTTTACCTTTGACCCGTTAGGTGCAAAAGCCATCGGCCTGCCGGTGGCTGTGATGAATATTGGGTTAATGGCTGCCATTACGCTGACGATTGTCGCCAGCATCAAGGCGGTGGGCTTCATTTTGGTGGTGGCGCTGATGGTGAGCCCGGCGGCGGCAGCCTATTTACTGACCAAAGAACTGCACTGGATGATGG
>JBCDEB010000085.1:0-29998 GCA_039180005.1 Cyanobacteria bacterium P01_G01_bin.54
CAGAATCAACCCTACTGGCTCCGGTATTGCCGGAGTCTGAGGGGGCAATCTCCCCCCTCAGCGGGAGGTGTCGGGGGGCGGGTCCCCTGACAACCGGGTTTGACAACGAGATTTTAGTGCTTTGAGGAATGCGATCGCTTCGCTTAACCGAAACTCAGGTTTTTAAGTCCGCCTCAACCCGCAGGTTACGGATGCAGATTAGAGTGAGCAATCCGGTTTCATTTGCGAGTTATTGCATTGCGTAAAGAAAAAAAATCAAGCAAGTTTAATTGATTTGAATCTCAAATCTAGAACTAGAGAAGGTTTCAGCCTTACGGCATTCTCCCCTAGTGATGAAGATCACCACACCAAAACAGCGTAAAGCTGCCACACTATTACTTATCGCCCAGTGATGGTTTGGGTTCCCCGGAGCAGGATTGATTCTCTGTAACCAGCGGGGTCTTTTCCCTTTTAAAACCGCTTGATAACACCTGAATTTCAACGTTAAAGCCCATGAGTTACTGTCTCTGTTGCAATAGTTCCATGCTCCGCCATTTTCAGCACAACACCCTCTATTGGTATTGCCCCTCTTGCCATCAGGCGATGCCAGAGGCGACGGATAAGACGAGCAGCAATGCGTCGGTCAGCACCAAGCTACTGGCGGCGACAGAGTCTTCGGGCTGGTCTGTGGCTCAAGCGTGAGTAGGACGTAGGGTCTGACTTCGATGTAGACTGCGCAGTTGACCACAGGCGGCATCCGCTTCAAGCCCCCGAGAATAGCGCACGCTGACCGCAATCTTCGCCTGCTCAAGCTGCTGACGAAATGCTTCGACACGTTGGCGACTCGGACGTTGATAGTCGACCTCGGCGATCGGATTGTACGGGATCAAATTGATGTGGGTCTGGAAGCCCCGGAGATGGTGGGCGAGTTCTTGGGCATGGTCGGGACAATCATTCAAACCAGCGAGCAAAATATATTCAAATGTCACCCGCCGCTTCGTTTGCTGCACATAGTCACGGCAGTCAGACAAGAGGTGCGCCAGAGTGTAATGCTGGGCGCTAGGGATGAGTTGGCTGCGCAGTGTTTGGTTGGAGGCATGGAGGCTCACGGCAAAGGTGATTTGCAACTGATGGGCCGCAAGCTTGGCGATTTTCTGGGGCAGACCCACGGTTGAGACGGTTAGCGATCGCTGCCCAATGCCCACATCCTGATTGAGCGATCGCAGGGCCTGCACCACTTGCTCTAGGTTCAGTAGCGGTTCGCCCATGCCCATAAACACCACATTTGAGACCCGCTGGCCAAAGTCAGCCTGCACCGTCAACACCTGATCGACAATTTCATGGGCGGCCAAGTTGCGGGTAAAGCCACCTTTGCCCGTAGCGCAAAAGTCGCAGGCCATGGGGCAGCCCACCTGAGAAGAAACACAAACCGTCAAACGCTTGTCGGTGGGCATCCCCACCGTTTCAATCGTAAGCCCATCGTGTAGACGCAGCAGATATTTACGAGTCTGGTCGGGGGCGGTGCTTTGATAGTCAATTTGCGATCGCCCCACCGGATAGTCCTGCATCTGCTGTCGCCAGGACTTCGGCAAAACCGAAATTTCCCCCAGCGATCGTGCTCCTTTTTGATAGAGCCATTGGTGGAGTTGTTTGGCGCGGTAGGCAGGCTGGCCCTGGGTTTGCACCCAATCTGTTAGTTGCGGCAGGGAGAGGGCAAGCAGGGGTTGGGGCGTTGAATCTTGAGACATGGGCGTAAGACCGGGCGGTCAAGGGCAGGCGCAGACAGAACCTCTATTCTAGTGCTGTGAAATGCTGACTCTTTAAATAACGTGAACGTGAGTTTCGGTTAAGTAGACATTGCGCAAGATGGTCGAAACTCAGCAGAACTAACAATACTGGCTCCGATATTGCCGGAGTCTGAGGGGGCAATTTCCCCTTCAGCGGGAGGTGTCGGGGGGCTGGACCCCTGACAACCGGGTTTGACAACGAGATTTCAAGGCTTTGAGGAATGCGATCATTTCGCTTAACCGAAACTCACGTTAAAGAGTCCACCCCAATCCGCTAACCGATTGTGCCCAATATAGATTACAATCTATCAATGATTCACAAGACAAAGATAGATTTATAGTTATATTCTCTGGAGAATGGACGCGATCGGATTCTTAAATTTACCGTCTTTGGGGCGCTTTTGGCTGGAAGCCTGTGTCTTCGCTACGCTGCTCCTGGGCTTTTTCGGCATCATTCTCAAGCAAAACCTGATGCTGAAGATTCTCTCGATGGACGTCATGAGCACGGGGGTTGTCTCACTCTATGTGTTGGTGGCGGCACGCGATGGTTTTTTTACGCCCATTTTGAACACCGACCAACCCCAAGCCTATGCTGACCCCGTGCCCCAGGCCGTGATTCTCACGGCGATCGTGATTGGGCTCTCGATTCAGGCCCTGATGCTGGTGGGGGTCATGAAGCTCTCCCGGAATCATCCCACCCTCGAAACCCGTGAAATCGAGAAGAGGAATACACCATGAACGCGCTCACGATTGCCTGGGTTGCCCTACCGTTTTTACTGGGGTTTAGTATTTATCTGCTGCCCCGGCTGGCTCGGGTCTTGTCCTGCACAATAGCGCTCCTCTCTCTGGGGTACAGCTTTGCCTGTCTTCTGGCTCCGGAGTCTCTAACCATCAAGCTCCTGGATCACTTTAGTGTCACCCTGATCATTGATTCGCTCAGCGGTTACTTTATTCTTACCAATGCCCTCGTCACGTTGGCTGTCCTTTTCTATTGTTGGCAAGAGCAACGGTCGGCCTTCTTTTATACCCAGATGACGATTCTGCATGGCAGTGTCAATGCCATCTTTATCTGTGCTGACTTTATTAGCGTCTATGTTGCGCTTGAGGTCATTAGTATTGCCGCCTTTTTGTTGATTGCCTATCCTCGCAGCGATCGCGCCATTTGGGTGGGTTTACGCTATCTCTTTATTAGCAATACCGCTATGCTCTTCTACTTGGTGGGCGCAGTTTTGGTCTACAAGGCGAATCATTCCTTTGCCTTTGCCGGTTTAGCCCATGCCCCACCGGAAGCGATCGCCCTGATTGGCTTGGGGCTCTTGACCAAGGGGGGAATTTTTATCTCGGGTTTATGGCTGCCCCTGACCCATTCCGAATCAGCAACACCGATTTCTGCTCTCCTCTCCGGTGTCGTGATTAAAGCGGGCATCTTTCCCCTGCTCCGAGCCGCCTTATTAACAGAGGATTTAACGCCATTACTGAGTCTTTTCGGGATTGGGACGGCGTTTCTTGGCGTTATCGGGGCGATCGCCGCCCAAGATACCAAACGTCTTTTGGCCTTTAGTACCATCTCACAGTTGGGCTTTGTGTTGGTTGCTCCAGGAGCCGCCGGTTTTTATGCTCTGACCCACGGCTTAGCCAAGGCCAGCTTATTTTTAATCGCTGGCAATTTGCCGAGCCGTCAATTGACGGCTTTACAGCAGCAGGGGGTGCCGCAATCGCTGAGGGTGCCCTTGGCGATCGCCGCCCTTTCCATTTCCGGTTGCCCCCTACTCGCGGGTTTTGCCGCCAAAAGCTTGACACTCAAAGCCCTACTCCCGTGGCAGGCTAATCTGCTCACGCTGGCTACCGTGGGGACGGCGATCGTCTTTGCCAAGCTCCTCTTCCTGCCGCTGGCCCGAGCAGAATCTAAGCCCTTACGTTGGGGTTTGCTCACTGCACTTGGACTGCTAGCGGGGGGGATTGTCACCCTTAATTTCTGGATGTTTGATCGCTATATGCTCCCTGAATTGAGTAAAGCAATACTGGTTTTAGGGGCAGGCTGGCTCCTCTATTGGGGGCTGATTCGACACCGCATTTGGCAGATTTCCCGTACCTTAGAACAGCTCGAACATCTTATCGGCATGATGAGTATTATGCTCGTCGTTTTGTTTTGGTTTGTGGTGGTATAATTAATCCTCAATGTTAAAATTCACTTTTATAAATTAATCACTTTCAAAATATCATTTTTTTCGATTTAACATGAGCGCTGCGACGATCGCCTGGATCACAATACCATTTCTGGTTGGCTTTGGCATTTATCTTTTGCCCCGGCTGGCTCGGACGTTGTCCTGTGGCGTTGCCTTGCTCTCACTGGGGTATGGATTTTGGTGTCTATTTACCTCAGAATCTCAAACCCTAGAACTCCTGGATCACTTTAGTGTCACCCTGCTCATTGATGCCCTGAGCGGTTACTTTGTTCTGACCAATGCGATCGTCACGTTAGCCGTCATTTTCTACTGTTGGCAACAGCAAAAATCGGCCTTCTTTTATACTCAGATGACCATTTTGCACGGGAGTGTCAATGCCGTGTTCATCTGTGCCGATTTGATCAGCCTTTACGTTGCCCTAGAGGTTATTAGTATTGCTGCCTTTTTATTGATTGCCTATCCCCGCAGCGATCGCGCCATTTGGGTGGGCTTACGCTACCTATTTGTTAGCAACATTGCCATGCTCTTCTACTTGGTGGGGGCAATTTTAGTCTACCAAGCCAATCAGTCCTTTGCCTTTGTGGGCTTAGCCAATGCCCCACCGGAGGCGATCGCCCTGATTGGTTTGGGGCTCTTGACCAAGGGGGGTATCTTCGTCTCCGGTCTGTGGCTCCCCCTGACCCATTCGGAAGCAGAAACCCCCGTTTCCGCGCTGCTCTCGGGTGTGGTGATCAAGGTGGGCGTTTTCCCCTTGGTACGGGTCGCTCTGCTCGTCCCCGAGATTGAGCCCCTGATACGTCTCTTTGGCGTCAGTACCGCGCTGCTCGGCGTCGGCTATGCCATGTTTGAGAAAGATACCAAGCGGATGCTGGCCTTTCATACCGTTTCACAACTGGGGTTTGTACTTGCCGCGCCCCCCGTGGGTGGTTTTTATGCCCTGACCCATGGTTTGGTGAAGTCGGCGCTATTTTTGATTGCCGGGAATCTCCCCAGCCGAAATCTCAAAGAACTCAAGTCTGTACCCCTGGCTACCCCGGTTTGGATCACGCTGGCGATCGCCAGTTTCTCGATTTCGGGGTTTCCCCTGCTTTCAGGGTTTGGGGCAAAAGTCCTGACGATGAAAAACCTCGTACCCTGGCAGGTCGTTGGCATGAATGTGGCGGCGATCGGCACGGCCATTTCTTTTGCGAAGTTTATTTTTTTGCCCCACAGCAATACGGAAAAAGCAACGGTAAAGCCGGGATTCTGGCCCGCCATTGTTCTATTACTTTCGGGTCTGGTCATTGCCAATGGCGTCTACTACGAAGCCTATACCATCAAAACTATTATCAAACCGCTTCTGACCATTGCCTTGGGTTGGCTATTGTATGGGCTCTTAATTCAGCGGGTGATCTGGAAGTTTCCCCGCTACTTTGAACAGTTTGACCATTTGATTGGAGTGATGAGTCTGATGTTAACGGTACTGTTTTGGCTGGGGGTCGTATGATTGGTTCCTTAGATTTACTCCTGCGACTGACCATTTGGTTTTTGCTCACGGCTGATTTGAGCTGGCCCAACCTGATTATTGGGATTACCGTCGCTCTTTTAATCCCACGGCGCTATACCGATCTAAGTACGATTCGGGATTGGCTCCAGACCCTGTGGGAGGTGGTCGTCGCCATTCCCCAAGCCTATATTGAGGCGATCGAAATCATCTTTCGCCCCCACACCGAAGAAGAGATTGTCACCGAACGGGTCAAACCTCGTCGTACCCCCGGACTTATTTTTTTGGATGTCTTTGTTATTACCTTCACTCCCAAAACAATTGTTTTAAATCATCACGAGGATGGTACCTACGAAGTCCACCGTATTCGCCGTAGACACCGGCCGAGACTGGTAAAAGAAACGGCTCAATCTTCAGACCCAATCGATCGGAGAAAACCCTAATGGATGGAATCTTAATTGCTATGATTGGTGCTTTACTCCTGCCTATCTATGAAGCATGGCAGGATGATGATATTTGGCAGAAAATGCTCGCTTTTGCCAGTATCGCCACTAAAACATCGATTATGATTCTGGTAGTTTCGGTGCTCCGAGATGACTGGATGATCGGCGTGGTTGGTGTCTTGATTTTGAGTGTGGGTAATGCAGCATTAATGCTCTTAGCCCATGTATTGCGACGGGTGAATGAGGTCTAGGAATGATGTGGATTGATAGTTTAAGTTATGGATTAATGGGGTTGGGAATTGTCTTTTGGTTTTGGGGAACATTGCCGTTGCTTGGCCATCGCTCCGTCCTCTATAAACTCCATAGTCTCTCGGTCTCCGATACGCTGGGATCGATGTTAATCGTGGTTGCCTTACTGCTGAAAATCCCCCGAGAATGGCCGCTCCTCCTGCTCGCGCTCATTTCTCTGGCCATTTGGAATACTGTTTTGGGTTACGTGCTGGCCTATTGCGCCAGCCGAGGAGGCGCAAATGATTGACGATTTTTATGTTTTAGCAATTGTGCTGCTCTTGCCCCTGACCGCTGGGATGCTAGTGTCTCAAGTCAACCCTTATCACGCCCTGGTGATTCGCGGTATTTTAGGGGCGATCGCCGCCCTGGTCTATGTCCTCTTTGGCGCAGCGGATGTGGCACTTACGGAGGCGCTCGTGGGGACGATGCTCTCGATTACGCTCTACGCGGTGGCCGTGCGCTCATCCATGAGCTTGCGCTTGGGCGTACTGGAACCGGAAACGGCTCCCCTGACCGACGCGCTTTTGACTGCTCTGCGTCAAGCCCTTAAGCCTGTCCATCTGCGTTTGGAGATTTTGCCCTATGTTGATCAGCTCAGCCTGGAGCAAGCCTTGAGTGAGAAGGAGATTCACGCCTTCTGTTTGCCCACTTCACCCCTCCTTACCCCACAAGATGGACAAGGGTTGGACGTATCAGAGGTGGAGCCCAGACATGAGCCCATGGTCGATGCCGTGCCCTATCAGCTCCAAACCCGTGTGCCTCGACTCTATGAATTACTCAAGCACGATGCGCTGTTGGCCCTCGCCAGCCTGAGTTTATGTGAGACCGCTGCTTCTGAAACTGTTTCTGAACGTGCGATCGCAACCGTCAACCCGCCGCTTAAACCCCAATCATGATCTGGATTTACATTGCCGCTGGAATTGCTCTCTATATCAAGATGCTGGTGTTTCCCAACCCCACCTTGGAGGTCGCGGATGCGGCGATCGTTACCGCGATTGTCGAAGATACGGGGGTGCCCAATGCGGTCTCGGGGATTATCTTCCGCAATCGGCTCTATGACACCATCTTTGAGGTAGTGGTGTTTACGATCGCCATCATGGGGGCAAAATTTTTGCTTGCGGATGAGCAGCCTTCTGGCAAAATTTATCAATTTACGGATCAACCCTCAATTGTGTTAGCGCGTCTCGGGGCAACGATCGCGGCGCTCATTAGTATTGAGCTAGCGATTCGCGGGCATCTGAGTCCGGGCGGTGGTTTTGCCGCCGGGGTTGCAGGAGGAACGGCGATCGGCTTGGTGGCAATTACCTCCTCGTCTCAATGGATGGAGGCGATCTATCAGCGCTGGCAGGCGGCGATTGTCGAGAAGGTCTCGGTCTTGATCTTTATCGTCATTGCCGTGCTGACCCTGGTGGGCATTGAACTGCCCCACGGACAAGTGGCGTCCTTGGTCAGCGGCGGCTGGATTCCGTTGCTCAATCTACTGGTGGCGCTCAAGGTGGCGCTGGGCTCCTGGGCGGCGATCTTGGTGTTTATTCGCTATCGCGGTTTGTTGTGATACCAATCTGTCACGACGTGCCGAACCCAGCTCACCCCCCAACCCCAATATCCAAACCCCTCGGCTGGATGGATTTTTGCCAGAATCAGGGGCTAGCACAACATCATGAACTCAGTTCATAACGTCTTAAGCCAGTTTGGTCCATATTAAGAACGACATCCTGGTACACCCCTTCCCCAAGAAGCCTCTGGATATCCTGGGGCGATCGCCCCCCTGACCCCGAAAACTTCCCCCCTGATCCGGGTCTAGAACGAACAGTCACCCGAAGAAAAAACGTTGTAACCCTTTCTAAGTCTAGGTTTGAGGTGAATGAGGATACCCTTAGGTGAATCAATAAGGATCGCCAAACCAACCGTAACCCATACCAAGCAAGAGATACAGTGGGTTGACCCTTCAGTGATTTAACTCCTCATCTCCCATACCCTCTTGAGATAACTCCATCAACTAAGCGTGCCTGAACTCATACAGAGAAAGGGATACAGGCGTTTGATATCCCGATGCTTTAACAGAGCACTGTTCACAACGTCGTGAGACTGTTCGGCCCAGATGAAGGAGACGTGCCCATCCACCCCTTCCCCACAAAAAAACTCAATATTCTCGGGCGATTGCCCCCCTGACTACTGAAAATACCGCAATGATCCGGGCTTAGCTTGGCGGATTCATCCGGCAGGCGGGACGCCTGCGCTACGGCTTTCCTGAATTAACCGGAATTTTGGATAAACAGACATCGCGCAAGACGCGGAAACTCGGCAGAATCCACAATACTAGCTCCGGTATTGCCGGAGTCTGAGGGGGCAATCTCCCCCTCAGCGGGAGGTGTCGGGGGGCTGGCCCCCTGACAACCGGGTTTGACATTGAGAGTTCAAGGCTGTGAGGAATACAATAGCTTCGCTAAACCGAAACTCACGTTTCCCTAGGGTTTCACCAAACGCGATCGCGCCTTTTGATAGCGCTTAAGGGCCTGCTGTTGCCGAAACCATTGTCCACCGACCAGCCAGCCCACTGCAGCCCCCGTCCCCACTGTGGCCAGCATCCCCAAAGGGTCAAAACCCAAGGTCAACAACGACCCTAAAAACACACCAAACGCCCCCAACACCACAAAGCGCCAGGTTTGCATCGCCATCAAGCCCTGCACGCCCCAAGATTCCTCAATCCCCATTTGTTTGCGGGCCAGATAGCCCGCCAAACCAAACACACCTAACCCCAATACCCAACCCACAAGCAGCAGCAGCATTACACCTCCCCGTCTCAGGGAACGTCGTAGCGCTCGGGAGCGCAGCAGCGCTAGTGGGCTCAAGAGCCCCCCCGCCAATTGCCAAAGCCCAAAAATTGCCCCCAAGCCACTGCCGCCGCCGAAAATCATGCCGCAGATCAGGGCCGTCCGCTGGGCGACGGCGGCTCCCTCGGTTCCCCGACCCAAGAGCCCGAAAATTAGGCCCGCCAACAGACCCGCCCCGCCGACGATGCCCAGAGGAGCGATCGCCACGGGCTCTGGGATCAATGCCGCCGTCACCACCCGCAACGGTAGACGATGGGTTTGAGCAGCAGTATTCGCAGTGAAGACCAGCTCTCGCTCATAGGTGGTTTCGGCCAGTAGCTTGCGGCTATCGATGGTGACGGTGAAAGTTTGCTCGGTGTTTTGTTCGGTATTCTGTTCGGTTTCTTGAGGGGACTGCGCCGCAATGGTGACCCAGTTGTCGCTACGACTCTTGCGATCGCCCGGATGATCTGCCAGCGTCCAAGTCCCCGTAAGGGTCGTCTCAGGAACCGGATTTTTCAACGCGATCTGCGCCTGTAAAGATTCTCCGTAGGCATCTGCCACCAGATCCAACCGCTCGCAGTTCAGAATCGCCTGGGGGTAGCGCACCGCTTCAAGGTCTTGCAATGTCTCCAACGCCTCGGTAGCAGTGCTAAACCGTCGTCCGGCAAAGGTTTCTGTCATCCGTTCTAGCCAGTCAATAAAGTCGAGGCTCATGGTCTGGGGCACCAGACCGAGCACATCAAGCCGGCCATTGGTATCGGTTTGAGTCTGGAGCTTGGGGGGTGGGCATTGGGCAAGCTGGCTTAGCAGCGAAATGCCCAAGCTGTAGAGGTCGCTGGCAGCCGTTAGGTCTTGATTGCGCAGTTGTTCCTTGGGCATCAGCCCCTCACTGCCTGCCCAGTCCTGTTTGGCCTTGCCGCGCGGGCTATGATAGGGAAAACCAAAGTCGGTCAGGTAAACATTCAGCTTGGCATCTACCAGAATGTTGCTCGGGCTCAGGTTGGTATGGAGCAGGGGGGGATCGAGGCCGTGCAGATAGGTCAACACGTCTAGGACGGCGATCGCCACCTGCTGGCTCTGAGCCGGCTCTAAGGGCGGTAGCTTTTCCAAGGGCCTGACCTGCTGGGGTGCTTCGCGCACCAGGCAAAAGCCAGTTTTCTGGGGCAAGAGGCTTAGGTAGCGAGGAATGCGGGGATGGCCAAAGCGCAAGAGCTGCTCAACACGGGGTCGATAGGCGTCAACACCGGCCCAATCATTGCCACCTGGGGCAAAGTGAAATTGCTTGATCACCACTGTCTGCCCCGTTTTGTTGTCTCGACCCAGATAGGTCTGACGGCGGTTCTGGGGATGCTGGCTCAGGGCTCGGACTTTCTGGTAGCGGGGGCGTTTGGTAGAGGAGGGAGGCGTCATTAATTCGAGGAGGCGCTAGGACGCGGGGGGACGAGTAACAAGTTAAGAGTACGTCAAGAAAAAAACTTCTCCAGGAAGATTATGAAGAGGTAACTTTCAGGATTTTGCGCTGAGATCATAGATGGGATTGATGCATTGGCAACAAAGCTAGCGAGATTCCCCTGGCTGCGCCGCCCCCCGTTCGGGTCGGGGTGTTTTATGTCCTGGAGAGAAAAAAGAAAGGGTCTGGATCTCCTGATAGGGGTTGGGAGACCCAACCCGGCAACCCACTCCATCTCATGGACAGGAGGGTCTTAAAGGTTGCGCAGGGCAGGGAAACCCAGCCCCTACGTTTGAACTTGTTACTTGTTACTCATTACTCGTTAACTTAATGCAAGCCCTAGCCCACACCTGCTACCAATGGCCAGGTGCTGAACACGAAAAGGATCACCGCTAAAATTGCGATCGCCCCATCGATAAAATTACCAACAATGGTTCCGAGCACCGTGCCCAGACTCGACTTGAGCGCGACAATACAACGCTCGCGCAGGGGCAGGGTGTAGTGGTGCAAAAACTCGCCCACAAACGCGCCGATAAAGGGGCCAATTAACGCCCCCAGGATCGGGCCGCCCACCGGGAGTGTGGGCAGCAGGCCCAGAAAGCCAACGATTAAACCAATGATGGCACCGAGCTGGCCCCAAATGCTCGCCCCCAATTGCTTTGCCCCCCAATAGGAGGCGATCGCCTCGATTGCTGAACTGAGCACCAAGAGCCCCAGCACCACCAGCAGCGGCCAGCCAATGCCAGCAAATCCGGTCACGACCGTCCAGACCAACACCCCGGCCAGCACCAGCATCACCCCCGGCAAACCAGGAACCAACTCGCCGATCGCCCCGACCAGCATCACACCAACCAATAGCCAATAGAGGAGTACCATTTAATTGCCTCCGGTTAATTGTCGTTGCAGGGGCATAAAGCGCTCTGTACCGGTCTCCAGTTGAGCGGGAATCCCCTGGGGATAGGTCGCCTGGATCATCTCTTCCAGCATCCGGATGCGGTTGCCTGGATTCGGGTGGGAACTTAAAAACTCCGGCAGCTCACCGCCGCCCGCCGTCTGCAAAATCAGCATCACATCCACTAGTCCTTCGGGACTATAGCCCGCCTCAGTCATAAACTCAAAGCCCCAGCGATCGCTCTCCGTTTCATCGGCCCGACTGTGCTTAAGAGAGATCAGACCCTGAATCACTTGCGTTAAAATTTCTGCCTGCTCGGTGGTTTCTGAATCCCCCCCGGCGGCGGCGATCGCAATCAACAGAAACTGCCCCAACTGCTGCTTGGCCAGATGTTCTGCGCCATGACGAGCGACCACATGGGCAATTTCATGACCCAAAACCCCTGCCAACTGGGCTTCATTGCTCATCTGGCCGAGCAAGGCGGTGGTGATAAACACCTGACCCCCCGGCAGCGCAAAGGCGTTAATCGTTTCAGGGTCGTCGAGGACGTGGAACTCGAAAGGGTAAGGCGCAGCCGCCGCGACGGATTGGGCAACGAGGCGATCGCCCACGGCGGCAATATAGTCCTGGGCTCGGGAATTGCCGTAAAAACCACCATATTCGGCGGCGAGCTGGTTGCGAGCCGCTTGCCCCAAGGTAATTTCATCCTGGGTGGAGATGCGCAGATACTGCTGCTCCCCGGTCACGGGGTTTTCCACCGGGTTGCCATAGTAGTACCAGAGGGCAAAGAGGATAAAGAGGAGGGCAAGCACCAAGCGGCTGGCGAGTTTAGCCATGGGCAATGACGGATGGATCGCCATCCCATTGTAATGCAGTGCTTTAAGAGTACCCCGAGAAAAAAGATACTCCAGGAAAGGACTAAATGATGGCAGGCAGGATGCCTGCGCTACGGCTTTTCTCGATCCAATATCCATAGCGTGGGCGATCGGTGAGCCTGTTCATTGGCGTAGTCTCCTGGAGAGATATGGCGTCTCGTCACCCTAGACAATTCCGATTTATACAAATTCTTTGTCTATTGCTCTTTAACCTAGTTTTCCCTGATTTTCAGGGATCTCTTCTCAAGAGTTTCGCTAATTCTCTAAGGTAATGAGAATCGAACCTCCTCCTTACCAAGGGGGCTTTAGAGAGATCCGTGCACTCAAACCCATAAAAACTGCTACATCAACATAGCAATGCGTCACAAAAAGTAGACTGGGTGTCTGAATCCGATGCTAATGTGATATTTGTTCCCTTTTAAGAGTTGCACCCATGCTTAAAACTGCAACAGCAACGCCCAAGATCGTAGTGGGTTCTGGAACAGCTTCTGGTATATCGTTTTCAGTTGCAACAGCTTTAACTACAACATTATCTAGCCGAGCATCGATACGAAATGTTGCACTTGATCGGTCTGAAAATATTAGTCGTGTTGTTGTGGAGTCAGCGACAAAGCCAAATGTAAAGCGCTTGTAGTTAATTGGCCCTTGGTCACTCAAAACTCGATCTAGTAAAGTGTTTGAACCAATTAACTTGACTTGTAAAAGCTGATCGATATGAGGATCTCCATTGGCACCAAAATCAAAAGAAACGGAGTAGGATTGGTCAATTGCTGTTTCTAGATCCTGAAAGAGTACACCAGTATTTGGAGTATGGCCAAAACTAAAAGCTGCACCCGATGATCCTTCACTTCCATTAGGGCGGATGGTAACGTTTCCTGCATGAGTCCAACCAGTAAAGTCACCCGTCTCAAAGCCACCGTTACGAACAAGAGATGAGGCTTGTGCTGAGGATTGGCAAAGTAAGCCCACATATATGGAAGCACTAAGAGTGAAAACAGAAAGACAAAGAGTCTTGCATGAAGAAAAATTCATTTTCTTGCCAAAATTAACAATAGGGAGAGAATGATTGATATTTAAACATTCCTTTTCTTTTTGGGGTAAGGGAGATGTTTGAAGAGATGGTCGGGCCCACATAACCATAATATTGAGCCGCCAATTACAAATTGCTTCTTTATAATACTGTCCCTTAGGGAGCGTTGGCCGAGCGTGTGCGCCCACGGTAAAATCCAAATCGTGTTCTTATTCGGTTTAACCTTGGGCGAAATCTTGCTAGCACAATTGCCTGTACCCCCTAGTACTCGTACGGGCTGGCCTTGGACGATCGCCTCAAATACCGCAAACGTTCTGCCCTATTATCCTCGCCTCAGCATTGTCATCCCCAGCTACAATCAAGCGCAATTTCTCGAAGAAACCCTGCGCTCGGTCTTATTACAAAATTACCCCAACATAGAATGCTGGGTGATTGACGGTGGCAGCAGCGATGGCAGCCAAGAGATTCTCCAGCGCTATGACCCCTGGATTAACTGGATCAGTGAGCCCGATCAGGGCCAATCGGACGCAGTCAACAAGGGCTTTCGACGGGCCACGGGGGACTGGATTGGCTGGCAAAACTCTGATGATACCTACGAGCCCAATACCTTTTTTCAGGTGGCCCAGACCGTGCTCGCCCAGCCCGACACCGACGTGGTCTACGGCAAGGTGCGTCACACCGATGCCGAGAGTCAATGGCTCCAGGACTATCCTGTTACCGAGGCGACGATCGCCAATATGATCCCCTATTCCGCCGTGACTAACCATGCGGTGTTCTATAGCACTCGTATCTTCGCCGCTGGGGAATTTCTGGATTTGAGCCGACACCACTGCATGGATCAGGAGTTTATTTTGCGACTGTTGCGGCAGGGCTATCGCTTCACTTTTAATCCTGAGGTGGTGGGTAATTGGCGCTTGCACGACCAGAGTAAATCTTCGGGGCAGATGCGCGTTTGGGCCAAGGAAGCCTTTGAACTTTGCCAGGAGGTGTACCAGGATGCAACTCTACCGCTCGCAGTGCGCCAAAAAGCTCGCAACTGCCTGCTGAGCCTGGCCCATGACACCTTTAGTAAGATGCATTTAGATGTCTTTCGCTGGCAAATGGGGGAGTTGGTGCGAGAATTGGGGTGGCGATCGCTCGGGGGTAAGCTACTGATGAAATACGGGCTCTCCTTTTGGGGTGAACGCCTCCTCAAACGGCTCAAGGGACAGGATTAAGACAAATGGTGAATTGGGGCTATCGCGCCGCCCGACTCAAGGGCCAATTCACCCGCTGGTGGTATGAACAGCGGCTGGAGAACTTAAAGTCACTGGATTTGCCCCTCGGGCCAGCGCTTAATGCCAATCTCTATAGTCTGTCTTGTCAGCGGGATTTTCCCGAGCAGGTTGCCTGTCTGCGCTCCTTTTTGACCTTTGTGGGGGTCCCACAACGCTTTGTGATCATCTCCGATGGCAGCTATACCGATGCGGCCATTCAACAGCTCGAAAGCCTGCATTCCTGTGTGCAGGTGGTGGAACTACTGGCCTTTGCCAATCCGGATTTGCCCCCACCGGTCTTTGATTATATGCGCAGCAATGCCATGGGCAAAAAGCTACTGGCAATTCTCTCGATCCCGATTGAGGGCACAACGGTCTATACGGATTCTGATATTTTCTTTTTTCCGGGAGCCGAAGCACTCGCCGCTCTGTTGCAAGCAGCGGATAACCAGTCTTATTATCTTCCCGACAATGACCCGGCCTTTGATGCTCGTATTCTCCAGCCGGAGGAAACCGCAAACCCGATTAATGGGGGCTTTATTGTCTTTAAGCAGCCGCCCGACTGGCAGGTGGCGATGGCGCGATTCCTGGCCCTTACGGAACCCCCCAATTACTTTACGGAACAGACGATGATGCATCTTACCCTGCATCGGTTGGGAGCCAACCCCCTAGAGCGCGATCGCTACATCATGGGCCGCGAGGATGAATTCCGTTGGCAAGACCAATATGCTGGGCCCGAGATCGTGCTACGCCATTATGTAACCCCGGTGCGGCATAAGTTTTGGGGCAATTGGCGGTATTTACGATAGTCGCTGCAATAACGATATGTATCGATTCGTGCGCGCCTTTGACTTTTCGGTTTTATCACTCCTAAGATGAAGATATTAACTAAAGCCAACCCATAGGCTTGAGGCAGGTGCGTATGACTTCAACCGTGACTTCCCCGACCCGAGATTTCAACGCGATGACGACTGAAGACGTCGCTCAGCTCGCCAACCGTTTGGAGCAGGACGACTACAACAGCCCCTTTGCCGCTCTCGAAGACTGGCATCTGCTGCGCTCGATCGCCTTTCATAATCTGGCCTTGGTCGAGCCCTATCTTTACCTCCTAGATATTGAACCCTTCGACGAAGCCTAATCGTAGTTCAGGGTTCAAAGTTCAGAGTTCAAAGTTGAGAATGCTGGTACGCTAGGCATTCTATGGCTTTTGAACTGATGTCCTAGGTCTGTTGTTCAGTTGGGGCATGACATATACCATGCCCAAGCCTGACTCAACAATCACCGGCCTTATCTAAGCAACAAGGGCTAGGACGTAACCATTTCTCGACAAGGACTTGAGCATCTCAATGACGACAGCCTCTAGAGCGCCCCGTGTTCTTGTTGGTATTGGGGGGGGCATTGCTGCCTATAAGGTCTGTGAGCTGATCTCTCGGCTGGTCAAGTCAGGGGTCGAAGTTCGGGTTGTTCTAACCGAAACGGCTCAGCAGTTCATTACCGCTCTGACCGTTGCCACCCTCAGCCGCCATGCCGCCTATACCGACGCTGACTTTTGGTCCGCTGGGCAGTCTCGTCCCCTGCATATCCAACTGGGGGAATGGGCAGACTGTTTGCTGATTGCTCCGGCGACTGCCAATACCCTCGGCAAGTTGGTACATGGCTTGGCCGATAATCTGCTCACAAATATTGTGCTAGCTTCCCAATGCCCAGTGCTGCTCGCCCCGGCCATGAATACCGAGATGTGGCAGCAAACAACCGTACGGCGAAATTGGCAAACCCTAAACCAGGATTTCCGCTACCATTGCCTCGGAACTGCAACGGGTTTGCTAGCCTGCGATCGCACTGGCGCAGGCCGGTTGCTAGAACCGGAATTGCTCCACCTGGCGCTGCAAGCAGTATTGCATACTCAGGGGCAGCGAGACTTCCAGGGCAAAAAGTTACTCATTAGCGCGGGCGGCACCCGAGAACATCTCGATCCGGTACGCTTTATTGGCAACCCCTCCACCGGGCGTATGGGGATGGCGATCGCCCAGGCCGCTTTTTATCGTGGTGCTAGCGTCACCCTGGTGCATGGCCCCCTCGGTTTTGAGCCCGTTTGGCCCGAATCCCCCCAATTTAAAATCGTCCCTGTCACGACAGCTACACTGATGCAGCGAGCCCTAGAACTGGCCCTCTCGGACACTGATCTGCTCTGGATGGTGGCCGCCGTGGCCGATGTGCGACCGGCTCGCCAAGCGATGCGCAAACTGCCCAAGGCGGAACTGCCCGAGCACCTTCCCCTCGAACCCGTCCCCGATATTGTCACCCAGCTAGAGCAGCAAAAGTTCTTGCACCAACGCTTTATTGGCTTTGCGGCTCAAACGGGTGAGATTGTCGCACCGGCGATCGCCAAGCTCAAACGCAAGGGCCTTGATGCCATTGTCGCCAATGCCGTTGACAAGGGCGATCGCGGTTTTGGTAGCCCCAATAACAGCGGTATCTGGATCACCACCAGCGGCGAGAAACGCACGATTCCCTTAATGAGCAAGGTTGAGTTAGCCCATCAGTTGTTGGACTATGCTCAAGAGTTGTAGGCAAAGGCGAGGCGCAAATTGCTCTTGAGAACTTGATGAATCAGTTGTTTTCGGGTTCCTCTCCCAGCTCAGCCAAGGTCACACCAAAAATTCCCAACAGCCGATCCACAGGAATATTTTGCTCCCGCAAGAACTGAACGACCTGGCGCAACAGGACATAGCGCTCCAAGCGTCGCCCTTCTTCTATACCTTCTTGACGCCCTTCTTCTATGCCTTCTTGACGCCCTTCCTGGCGACCCATCTGCAAAATATCTTGGTAAATGACGGACTCTCTCATCACATCGCTCCTGAGAATTTTGTAAATTAATTCCTTTTCTAATTTTAACCCTGCCAGGGTAGCGGCTGCTGCTGTTAGGTTAGACCGTGTTTTGGGGTTGTCCACTGCCTCAATCTGTTGGGCAACATCGCGCAACACCTGCTCGGCGGCAGCATCAGGGTATTGGGCGAGCGTGGCAAAGGGTAACAAGCCAGGTGAAGCGAAGAACTGGTCTTTGGGTTGCTCCCAGAGCCGGATAATCTGGAATTTGTGATAAGTGCTGCCCACTTTGAAGCTGTTTGTGTAGACCAAGGATGAGGTGGTCGGGTCAAGGTAGACGACGATTTGATGGATGCGCTTGCTTGGGAATTTGCGGTAGAGCCGTACAAAATAGTCCAGCATCCGGAAGCTCATGGTTTTGTCGGGCCGGGTCTGGAATTCAACATGCAAAATCACATCCTGACCTTGGAACACAATCAAGGTATCGGCGCGGATCGGTTCGCTGGAGAGTTCTTCAGGGCTGAGGCGATCGAGCTTGACGGGCTCACCGAGCAACCAGGCGGCAAAGTCTTCGGGGAAAGTTTCGATGAGGTATTTGCAGAGGTTGTCATACATCGAAGTCGCCGAACATTGATAGTTTTTTTGTTCTAGCTGGATTCTAACTCAGAAATCGACAAGGGCAATCACGCTTCGACCGCGCAAAGAACAGCGGGGTTTGGATTACGGCAACTTGAGTGAAATCAATATATTATTGGCTACCGATCTATATCGAAAATCGATCCCAGGAGTTGTTAGCAAAAAAATCATTTCCACCCAGCTTTGGTCGCTTTGCCAATAACAACAGCCCAATCCCCGAAGGAATCCGAAAACTTCGGCGAAAACTCCCTATTACTTACTGGCTATTGATTCCAGTATCCAAAATGCTCAAGCCAGAAATGTGCAAAGAGTGGATTGGGGATTTTTATGAGGAGGTTGTCGCTGAAATGCGTGAAATGCATTACCCCTTTTGGGTCATTGATTGGGTTGCTGTTGGGAAATTGGTATTCCTCGGATTTGCCGGTATCCGCATCTTCCTGCAAGGGTTCCTAACATTCAGTATCAGTAGAGAATAACACTTAGCCCACGATCTCTATTTCTATAGACTCTCTACTCCAGATGTCTGCTGAAGTAGGGGTTTATAAGTAAATGGGACAATTCATATTACTCCTGAACCTCAGATTCCGCTTGCTCTAGCTCCGCCTCCGTCACGCCGACCAACTCCAACAACAAGTCGATCGGCACATTACATTGCCGTACAAACGGGATGATCTTTTGGAGCAACGCAACGCGCTCCAGCTTGCGCCCTTCCTCAATGCCGCGCTGCTTCCCTTCCTGCCAACCCTCTTGCAAAATATCCTGGTAAATTACGGACTCGTGCATCGCCTCACTCCTGAAAATTTTTCGTATGTATCGTCGGGGTCGATATCTTGCGTCAAAAATCTCGCGATCAATAGCTGATGCCGTCTTCTTGCTCTTGACCCTCGTCCTCAACCTCCGCCATGGTCACGCCCAGTGCATTTAGAAGCACCTCCACCGGAAACTTGAATCGCTTCAGCAGTGGGATAATTGTTCGCAACACAGACACCCGCTCCAGCTTGCGCCCTTTCTCAATGCCACGCTGCTCCCCTTCCTGCCGACCTTCCTGCAAAATGTCTTGATAAATCACAGACTCGCGCATCGCCTCACTCCTGAAAATTTGCCAAATGATATCTTTCTCTAATTTTAGCCCCGCCAGCAGAGCAGCAGAAGCCGTTAAGTTGTTTCTTGTTTCAGTGTCTTTGATCGCATCAATCTGCTGCGCCACCGCTTGTAAGACTTGTTCTGGCTCATCGGGTTGAGGATTTGCCATCACCGCGAGGGGCAGCAGACCCAATGAATGGATGAACAGATTTTTGGGCTGTTCCCAGAGCCGCACCACCTCATAGCGATGCTGGGTTTTGTCCGAGGTAAACTGATCCTCATAAACCAAGGGTGAGTGGGTCTCCAGCAAATACACCACCACCTGATGAATGCGTCGCTCCGGAAACTTGCGACGGAGTCGGGTGAAATAGTCGAGCATCCTGAAGCTCATGGTTTTGTCAGTGCGGGTTTGAAACTCGACGTGCAGCACCACCGCTTGGCTCTGGAGCAAAATGAGTGAATCGGCCCGGATGGGTTCGCTAGAGAGTTCCCTGGGGCTCAGTTGCTCCAACGTGATGGGTTGACCCAATAACCATTGGGCGAAGTCTTTGGGAAAGGTTTCGATCAGGTATTTGCAAAGATTGTCGTACACATATTGATGGTTTTTTTGAACTACTCAAGCGTAGCACAGTCGTACGTATCGTCGGGATCGTGCCTTCACAAATCACTTGGCGCTGGCACTTGCCAATAGTAGAGCGTGGCTGTTTCCTCCTCCGCTCGCACCCGACAGATGCGCTCGGGTGGCCAATCTGGCCCCATATCAAAGTCTCGGCTGACAATGCGGCTGCCCGGTTGCAGTTGGTGGAGGAGGCGCGATCGCAAGCGCAGATTCAAATGGGGTAGGAGGTACAAAAACACAACCGAAGCGGGGGAGAGGTCCTGCTCAAAGAGGTTGCCTTGCACAAAGTTGAGGCGCTCACTGACTCCAGCGGCGATCGCCCCCGCCTGCGCCCGTGCCAGCAAATCCGCTTGCAGCTCAATGCCCACACCGCGCACGCCAAACTGCTGCGCCGCCAAAATCAGCACCCGACCATCACCACAGCCGAGATCATAAACCACATCCTGGGGCTGCACCTGAGCAACCGCCAGGGCAGTCAGCACCATTGCTTTCGGCGTGGGGATGTAGCCAATATCCGGACATGCAGACCCATTCATTGATATTGCAGCCCCGTACTATCGCAGCGCATCCACCCGGATGACTTGCGGTTGCGCTCCCAGAATACTGCGATTCTGCCTTCATCCTTCATGCTTCTCCCTTTAAATCTCCGTTCCAGTTCGAAAACTGTCCTGTCAAATCGAGATTCTTGGAACTGAAAAAAAGCCCATTGGTCAATAGAGGTGTTAGCGAAAAATACGCCAACATAACCGTTCATAGACACGCTAAATGCAGGAGATTCAATCATGACAAAAACGGTACTCATGCAACTGGGCTGGTCATTTTCTGTGGTCGCAACCCTGATTGGCTATGCGGCAGCAGCCCAGGCCCAGCCTGAGAAAGGCACCGATGCAACCTACATTGGTGCCGGGATCGCAGCGGGTGTCACCAATGGCGGACAGACCGGCGATGCTGCCAATATTGGGGGGAATATTCAAGGCCGTCATCAAATCGAAAACACACCTGTTTCTGTGCGCGGGGCAATCCTCTTTGGCGAAGAAACCAGTGCAATTATCCCCATGGTTTCCTATGATATTCCGGTGGCTCAGAATACCAATGTTTATGTGGGCACGGGCTATTCCTTTATCGAAACCGAAGGCCAACCCAGTCCCCTCGGCAATGACAATGCCGTGATGTTCACCGTTGGGGCCGAAACCCAAATCGGCGAACGGGTCATTGTTTACGGCGATGGCAAATGGGGGATTGATGCCTACCAGAATAGCCCTGCCGATGCCCTGAGCCTCCAGGGTGGGGTTGGCTATCGCTTCTAACACTCGTCCCCTTTGAACCCCGTGTTTGCTGGTGGAATTGTACTCATCGGTGTGAACTTAAGCGCAAAATCCCCTGTCGGTCAGAGCTTCAGGGGCGATAACCACCCGACTTACCCCGGTCATCGCGACGTGAGACCGCCCCTCCCAAGAGGAGATTGAAAATCGACCCTTCTACCCGTAGGGAGGGCAATCAACTTTCCATCAGGAGCCGAATGCAATGTTAAGTTCATACCAGTGGGTTGTACCTTTCCCCACCGCCGCCCTCTAAACACCTAAAACAATAGAGCAAGTGTGAACATTTGCTCTATTGTTTTCTATGACCTATCTACGCTAATTCTTTGGCATTGACTCGGGAGCATCCCACTTTGGCACATCCAGACTGCATCGCCCTCATACCCCAGCCCCTTCTCTCTTTTTGGGAGAAGGGGAGCCGGATTCAAAGTCCGTCTCCCAGCTTGGGAGACGGACTTAGGGTGAGGGCTTGCGTAACTGGGATGCACCCATTGGCTCGGGGGTATTTTTCTCTCCCGAGTGAATATTGTTAACCCGTGATAGACGTTGAAGTCCTAATGTTGTTGAAAGAATAATAGCAGGAATTCATGCTCTAGTTGGGCCGTATGATCGCCCCTCATCTTTGGATAATCTTGGGGAACCGTAGCACAGACGGATCTCCTGTCAGGGTTAAGAGGAGCCGGAAGCGCTCAGTTGCGATGAAATGGAGATACTCTCTTTGTTAGCGTTCACTGATGATGCCGATTCAGCCTCGGTTAGCTCCGTCTTAACCTTGTACTTAAGTATATTTCCGGAAATCCCCTCGTTCCGAGTCCCCAGAATCACAACAGCTAGAAACCTTTTCAAGAGAGAGTTTCAGAAAAACCTCCCTCCCTAATAGTTCACTTGAACCCAACGAATATACGGGGATTCGACTCAGGACTAAGTTTTTTCTCCATATTTTCACGATGACAAAATTGAATTAGCACTATATACTTAAGTGCAGCCAGAGACCGGGCAGATATCTCGCAGTCTGTATACTGCATTTGCCAGTTCTGATCATCAAGCTAAGATCTAGAAATACCAGGTCTTTAATGGAGAATTCATCCCTGTAGGGGTGATATTATCCAAAAGCAGCACGTAAGATGGTCTCCATCAGTACGCTGAGTCTGTGGGTGCATCTGCCGCTTGCCGGTAAATTGCGCTTACCTACTGGACGAGAGAGACAGCAAACCCTAACTAATATTGTGAACATCTCCAACTGAGTTGAAGGACTTCCTACGATGAAACGTTATTCTCTACCGATTCGCCCTTGCTCTTGGTGTCTGACGATTCTCTGTGGAATCTATGGCGGCGCGCTTGCCGTCGCTTCTGCGCCAACGTCAGCCCTGGCAGCAGCCGTTGATGCCAGAGTGCAATCCGACCCCTCTATCTTGCAGGCGTTTGAGCCCGATAACAATGGTTCTCCAGCAGATTCTCAAGGGGCAGGGGGTCGTTGAGCACACGGCCGAAAACTTTTCCGGTATTCTTGAGGGCAGATTGATCGGTTTATGGTGTGAATGCACATGAAGTTTTTTTCCTTCTCCTGGCTACAACGCTGGCTCCTACTGAGTTTGATTGTTTGCTTTGCAACGATTTGGGCTTGTAGTCCTGGTGCCAATCAAGAGATTGTCATTGGTGCGATTGTGCCGTTAACAGGGGAAGTGTCGCTGACTTCGGGACGCCCGACCCTCAAAGGAATTGAGCTTGCAGCTCAAGAAGTCAACGATGCGGGCGGGTTGATCATCAAAGGCAAACCATATCCTGTGATTTTGAAGGTTGCCGATAATGAGGATGATCCCAATACAGCAGCGGCAGTGGCAACCCAACTGATCAATCAAGATGATGTCGTGGCATTGGTGGGCATACCCCTAAGTCGAAATGCCATTCCAGTGGCCAAGGTGGCGGAGGAAGCTGCAATTCCCATGATTAGTTCCAAGTCTACAAATCCGGAAACGACAGCGCAGAAGCAATATGTCTTTCGCTCCACCTTTACCGATACCTTTCAGGCTGAAGTGATTGCTAAGCTGGTTAAGGAAGAACTGCAACTCCAACGGGCCGCTGTTCTCTACGATGTGGCAAGTGAGTACAACAAATATTTAGCGGAATCCTTTCAAACTGCATTTGAAGCGCTCGGTGGAGAGATTGTCGCTTTTGAAACCTATGTCACGGGCGATCGCCTGTTCACCGCCCAGTTAGAAACCATTCAAGCGGCCCAGCCCGATGTCCTCTTCTTGCCCAACTACCCGGTCGAGGTTCTAGACCAAGCCCAACAAGTGCAGGAATTGGGTCTTGATGTAACCCTAATTGGGGCGGATGCCTGGACGGGTTTCGGCAACTTCAGCGACCCCTCCTTAACTGGTTCCCTTTACACTTCAGATTGGTCAGAAGACCTCGATAATGATCAAACCCCCATCTTTATTGCAGCCTATCGTCAGCAATACGACGAAGCGCCCACCTCAGCAGCAGCGCTGAGTTATGATGCCACCCAGCTTCTTTTCCAAGCCATTCGGGATCAAGAGAACTTTGAGCCCGCTATGATTCGAGAGGGACTGGCGCAAATCCGTGATTATCCAGGGGTGACGGGCTCGATTAGCTATGGAAATGGTGGGGATCCCCGCAAGGATGCAGCTGTTCTCCGTGTGGAAGATGGCCAAGGGGTGTTTTTCCGACTCGTGCGTCCCTAAGGTCAGTCAGTCGCCGCTGTTTCTTCAGTCGCTGGGACTGCCTCATACCAGGCCCCTCGCCAGGCTGCTTCGGCTTGGGCTGTTGCTTGATCTTTTTGGAGCTTTTGGTATTTCCCTGCCAGGGTTTTCATCCGCGCCAGACCTTCCCGGAGCTGGCTACGGCTCGCTGCGACTGAGTTTTCTGCCATTTCAATTTCTGCAAGCCGCAACCGAACAACTACAATGGGCAGGACATTCGTCTCGGCCTCTTCAGAATCGGCGCTTAGGTCGGTCTCAACGATCAGATTCATCGTGTTGGGAGCGGTGGCGGTATGACTGCTACCACTGCCTTCATCCGCTTCGATCGCGGCCGCAAACAACTTACTGGGCAATTGATTGGAGAGAATCTCGGTACGGTGGAGCAGGCGATTGGTTTTCAGTGACACCGACTTTAAAATCGCTTGAATTGAAGTTTCCACAGCCTGGCCCCAGCGGAGGAACTCAATCGGGTTTTTGGGGGGCTCAAATGGCTCGGATGGGGGCAAGGATTCGACATCCGCAGTTTCAGAAAACTCTGGTTCAATGGCCTCTTCAGGTTCAGAGACTTGCGCCTCGGCCGGCTCGGTGATTGCGCTGGGCACATTGCCTCCAGCAATCGCAGCCAAGTCCGCCATCATTTCCGGCAAACTCGGACGGAGACTGGGCTCATCATCCATCACTGCTCCTGGGGTGTCATTATCCGCATCCGGTGTCTTCTTCTCCTGATCAGGGTCATGCTCCGGTTCAGCTTCAGACTCGGCCGCTGACGAGAACATGGACTGCAATTGCTCAGAATCAAGCGCAATGACGATGGGCCCCTCCTCCTCTGACGCGTCTGGCGGGGTTTTGTCATCGCCTTCGTCGCTGCGATCGTGTTTCTGAAGTAGCTTGTCCTTGATCATCTGGAGCTGCTCGGGGGTAATGGGCAGTCGTTTGAGCAATTCTGAACGTAACTTTTGCTTGCTGGTCGAGGGGGTGCTGGCATAGGGACGCGTTAGAGTCGCTTGTAAGTCTGCTGCTGCCTGATAACCGAGCTGCTGAAGACGCTGTTGCAAACGAGCGCGATCGGGCTCGCTTAAATCTAAAAATGCAGTGGCATAGGCACGGGTACACAACTGATAGGCTGCTAAAACCAGTTGGCGACGCAGGGCTGTCCCCAAGACCGTCATATAGGTTTGGTAACTCTGATTGAGCTGCGTCTGAAGCTGCTCAAACTGCACTAAATTGTCTTGAATTTCTTGTTCAATGCGAGTTAAGGATTTGGTCATTGCAGCAGTCCCTTTTGCTGAGCGGGAGCAGGCTAGAGTCCACCCAGAAAAAATTTCCAGGAAAATTATGGAGCGGTAGCAGGCAGACGGTCAGTGAGCGGAGTCGAACTGATAATCAATCCAGAGAGCAGAAGCCGAAACCTCGATCTTCGCTTTTCCGGCACATACAATTCAGATCTGGCACAACCACCTGCCCTGGATAATGATTCTTTGGAAGTAGACTTAAACTGAATGATTCAGGGGGTCAACAGCAGCAGCCCACCCCCTTTTCATGGAAGATTGCACCAACGACCTTAGGGCTTGCCCGTTGCCGCTGCCACCTCGGCAGCAAAATCTTCTTCCTTTTTTTCAAGCCCTTCACCGAGCACAAAACGGCTAAAACGGCGGACTTGGATATTTTCACCAATTTGGCCGCTCACTTGCTTCACCATCTCATCCACAGTAATGCTTTGGTCTTTGATGTAGGGCTGATCCAGGAGCGAAACCTCTTTGAGGCGCTTTTGAATGCGTCCCTCAACAATCTTTTCGCGGATGTTCTCTGGCTTATTGCCGAGGTCATCACGACCCATTTCAATCGATTTTTCTTTGTCAACAAATGCTTGAGGAATATCTTCGACTTTGACATATTCCACGTTGGGACAGGCAGCAATTTGCATTGCTACATTGCGTACCAGCTCCTGGAAGGCATCGCCCCGAGCCACAAAATCTGTTTCGCAGTTCACTTCGACAAGAACACCAACTCGGCCCCCTGTGTGGATGTAGCTGCCCACAAGACCTTCTGCTGCAATCCGTCCGGATTTTTTGCTAGCCGAGGCAATGCCCTTCTGGCGCAACCATTCAACAGCCTTTTCCATGTCGCCAGCACTTTCAGAGAGGGCCTTTTTGCAGTCCATCATGCCCGCGCCAGTCTGCTCGCGGAGGGCTTTGACTGCTGCAGCAGAGATCTTTGCACCGGCTGCTTTGGGGGCCTTGGCGGCGGGTTTGGCGTCTTCGACTTTGGGCTTGGCGTCCTGTGTGTCTTGAACGGTGGGATTTACGTTGTTTTTAGCGGCCGGTTTTGTATCCTCGGCTTTGGGCTTTACCGCTTTCGATACTTTTTTCTTTGCCATGACTCTCCTGAAGTCCGGAATTTCGGTGTTTCTCTTCGTGACCATTCTAAAAGGAATGGGGTCGGTTCCCAGGGCGTGTTATTAATTCATCGCAGAAGCTGGGAGCCGTGGCGCAATCTACTTGGTGTCCTAAGTGAAACCCTCAGGATAGGGTCTCAAACCCTCCCTAGCTGCGGATTTCAAAATAGATGGGCTTGAGTTAATTGAGAGGGCTTCGAAACTGGGCGATCGCCTTTAGCATTGCGCTACTGTACAATCGCCCTAAATGGTTCAATCCCGCTCAGTGGGTTGTGAAGCGCTAGGCTTCTTCATCTGCCTCACTCGCCTCAACTGCAACGTCCTCATCATCAGTGAAGTCGCCTTCGGCCAGAACTTCATCGAATTCCTCATAGTCCTCGTTCCCTGTCTCCCCATGGGAGCCTTCATAGATGGCATCTGCCAAGACACCAATGATCAGTTTGATCGAGCGAATCGCATCATCGTTTGCCGGAATAGGAATATCCGCCACATCGGGGTCACAGTTGGTATCGAGTAAGGACACAATGGGAATCCGGAGTTTTTGACACTCCAAGATGGCATTGTATTCTCGCCGCTGATCCACAATGACCACCACATCGGGCGGCCGACGCATGGACTTTAAGCCCCCCAGATACTTTTGTAACTTGCCGAGTTCGCGACGCAAGACTGAAGCCTCTTTCTTGGGGCGTTTGTCCAGGTTGCCGCTGGACTCCAGCAGCTCTAGCTCTTTGAGGTAATCGATGCGCCCCTTGATCGTCTCCCAGTTGGTGAGCATGCCGCCCAGCCAGCGTTGGTTTACATAATAGGCACCGCATCGCGCTGCTTCTTGGGCAATAATGCCAGCGGCTTGGCGCTTCGTCCCGACAAAGAGGAACTTTTTGCCCTTGGACGCCAGATTACGCATATAGGCATAGGCTTCTTCAATGAACTGAGCGGTCTGCACCAGATCGATGATATGAACCCCATTACGTGATGTGTAGATATACTGATCCATTTTGGGGTTCCACCGGCGGGTTTGGTGGCCAAAGTGAACCCCAGACTCTAGCAAGTTTGCTAGGGAAACAACTGCCATGTATTCAATTTCTCCTTGATTCGGGTTTAACCTCCACCTGAGTTGTGATCTTGCCTGTCGCCCCTGGGGACTAGCTGCAAAACACCCGAAAGCTCAGATGTGCGTTTTTTTGACAACTTTCCTAGGATAGCACGGTTTCGCAGGCCACCATTATGAATCATGCAGACTGGCGCTATAGTCTAGCCGCAGGGCTCGATCGCGGCGTTTGAGCCAAAACCGGGTCAGACGACGGTAGGCAACGAATAAGACAACAGCAACAAGCATAACGCCCCAGAGAGGGATCAGTAGGGCAATCAGCGACAGGACTGCTGCACTGAGGGCTTCTAAAACGCCGACAACGGGGTTGGCAATGCCGCCTGTCAGCGTGGTGGTGGCCAAGC
The DNA here is from genome assembly GCA_039180005.1 of Cyanobacteria bacterium P01_G01_bin.54. Lineage (GTDB taxonomy): Bacteria > Cyanobacteriota > Cyanobacteriia > Cyanobacteriales > Spirulinaceae > SIO3F2. The sequence goes on from JBCDEB010000085.1 coordinate 27,542, forward strand.
GCGTGACGGCAGTCATGCTATCGACGGCACCTGCCGTACCGCCCCCGGCGACAACAGCGATCGTCCATTGCAAAAGGGGGTCGAGGTCGGTGAGGGTCATACCGACGATGCCAGTGCCGATCGCGATCGCTGTGGGAATTTCCACCATGTCTAGCAGGTTGTCTACGGCAGGAATCAGATAGGCCAGCATTTCGATGGTGGCGGCGAGTGCCAGCGTCAGGAATGCCGGATAGGTCGCCAGCCAGGCAAATTCCGGCGCAGGGCTATAGCTACCGTGCAGGCTGGCCGCACTGACGATTAGCGGCGGGATAAAAATCCGAAAACCACAGGCTGCACTGAGGGTAATCCCTAAGCACAGTGCCAAAATGAGTTCTAAATTCATGGGAGGGGGGAGATAAATGTGAAGGATGGAGGCTGAAGGATGAAGATTTGGGTTGCGGGGAGTCTATATCTTTAAGCGGCTTGTTATGTAAATACCCTGAACTCTGAGCCCTGAACGCTGCACTTTAAAAACTCTGCCTTCATCCTTCACGGCTCTGCCTTTAGCCATTGCTTCAAGCGCACAATTGTGCATTTCGCACCCTAGCCACAGTCACAAGCCACAGCCATGCGCCTGGCTTAATTATGCCCCAGCCGTCTGCCAGTCTTCCACCTGCCAATCTTCCACTGGGGTGCGTAGGGTGTCGGTAAGTTGCGGCCAATCGACAGTGGCGATCGCCCCGTCGTGACGCAACTGCCCTTGATCGAACCAAAACAGGCGATGGCAATGTTGCTGCACCCAGTCCAGTTGATGGTTGACCATCAGCCAGGTTAAATCAGGGAGCTCCCCAAGCACTTTAAAGACTTGGGTTGCTGTGCCCACATCTAAGGCTGAAGTCGGCTCGTCAAGAAGCAAGACCTGAGGTTCAAGGACAAGCGCCCGCGCAATGGTTACCAGTTGCCGCTGACCCACCGAGAGTTCATATTCATGACGCTCCTGCCAGACTTGGGGAATGTGGAGGCGATCGCACCAATCGGCAACTTTGGTTTGGATCATCTGGGGGGATTGCTGTTGCAACCGGAGGGGATAGGCGATCGCCTCAGCGACGGTCATGCCCAGCAACTTGGGCTCCTGCAAGACCAGTACAATCTGACGACGCAAGGCTTGAATCGGCCAGGTCTTGAGTGATTTTCCTGCATACTCAATCTGGCCGCTGTCGGGGTCAATGAGACGGTTGAGCAGGTTTAAAAAGGTGCTTTTGCCCGCGCCGGAGGCACCGACAATACCGATGCGATCGCCCCGAGATACCTTACCACTCACCGCGTCTAAACGGTGTAAGACGCTCACCTGCTCCAGTTCTAAGATCGGCGCGATCGCCATGATCAACCCAATGCGCCCAAGGTTAGGGCTTGGTTAATCGTCCAGGCGTCGATCCCTAGCAAACCCAGCGCTACAACCAACAGAATCAGATACATCCAGGGTTGCGCTAGAGGACGCACATCACGGGTTTCAATTTGGGTCTGCGCCTCGACCATTCGTAGGAATTGAGCAAAACCAGCAATGCGCATCGGTAGGAGATAGGCGCGATCCGCCTTTGCCGTCACAAAGTAATAGACTAGGCCTCCTTGACCCGTTGTGCGTAACTTTAGAGCAGAGATTTCTGACCAGTTAAGCGACCAAGCTCGATGGAGCAGCCAACCAATCCAAGCCGGATGTCTAACCTGGATGCCCGTCTCATCGGCCTGGACTTGCTCACTGAGTACGCCCCAGAGACCAACGAAGCCCAGACCAATCCCAGCCCAGAGCAAGTTGCTGGGAATCGGCGCTTGGGTCGCCTGAGCCAGGAAAGGGAGCGGGATTGTCAGCGCTAGATAGAACAGCAGCAGCGTGAAGCGAATCAAGGGGGAAATACGGAAGACTTGCGCCATGGGATTTAAGCGTTAAGCGTCAGCAGTTGCACCTGAAGCTGCAACTTCGCGGGTGACGATCGCTTCTACCTGAGCCGTTTGGGCATCCGAGTCAACCGTAGTGACGGCCCAACGCAGGGGCTCACCGTGCTGGGCGAGTTCTGTTTCGATCGCTTTTTGCAGGGTGATTGGTGTGGACTGGAGGTCAACTTCGGCAGTAATGAAATGAGTGGTCATGGGGATGGGGGATGAGGCGTTGGGTGTTGCTGTTTAGTGTAATACCTAAGCTGAGTTCTGGATAAGCGAAGCGATCGCATTCTGCAAAACACTAAAATCTCAATGTCAAACCCGGTTGTCAGGGTAGGGCTGTTTTATGTTCTGGAGAGAAAAAAGAAGACCTGATAGTTCTTGTGTAGGGGCGGGGTTTCCCCCACTGGTGTGAACTTAACGCTGGGATGCCTGCCCCGCCTGGGGTTCAAACCCCAGGCTAATAGCGAAAGTAGGCTAAAGCCCACTCATCCAGAAAACTCCGGAACCCGTTTTAACGGGTTTTCGCTATGAGCCAGGAAC
>JBCDEB010000086.1:0-29765 GCA_039180005.1 Cyanobacteria bacterium P01_G01_bin.54
ATTTACTTGGTGCAAGAGTATTAACATTGTCTATTTTCAAAGTAAATGAAGCTAGCGAGATCCCCCCGGCTACGCCGACCCCCTTGGTAAGGGGGTTTTCATCGTTGGGGGTGATAACCCGTCATGACTCGTTGGTATCAGTAGGAGGTGTCGGGGGGACTGGCACAGACCTGACAACCGATTTCACCCGTGAGCTGGTATTTTCAAGAGGCTGTTGATGGCGCTGATTCAGAATTGAGGTTGGGTCAGCTTAGGAGCGACAAGCACCAGGCGAGACAGGGCAAAACTATGGGGCAAAGCTATGGGGGCAAAAAAAAAGAGAGCCACCTGAGTGACTCCCCCAATCATCAGGGTGCATCTACAGTTCTTACTATAGCGACAAAAGAGAGGGGTGTCACCCCCCACCCCAAAAAAATCCTGTAAGGAATTGTTAAAAGCGGCAGAATCAAGTGGGGTATCCTGAGATGGAGTTTTCCTGATAATCGATGACTCCAGCGACCCGCAAAGATGGCCTCGGAATGTTCGGCGGCGTCTATACCCCTTCAATTCTGACCATCCTCGGGGTGATCATGTATCTCCGCTTTGGTTGGGTGGTGGGCAATGTCGGCCTGCTCGGAACACTATTAATTGTCACCCTTTCCACCGCAATTACGTTTATTACCGCCCTCTCGGTTAGTTCTATGGCCACCGATCGCGTCGTGCGGGTGGGGGGCGCTTACTATATCATCAGCCGCTCTCTGGGGATTGAAACCGGCGGGGCGGTGGGCATTCCGCTCTATTTTGCCCAGGCGCTCTCGGTCGCGCTCTATACGCTGGGCTTTGCGGAGAGTTTGGCCCAGACCTTCCCCCAGCTCGATCAGACGGTTGTGGCGCTGGGAACCACGATCGCCGTCGCCATTCTGGCCCTAACCTCGGCCAGCATTGCCATTCGTGCCCAATATTTCATCATGGCGGCGATCGTCCTTTCGTTGGTCTCATTGGCATTGGGACGGCCGATCGAACCCACCACAATGGAACTGTGGAATAGTCAGGGCGAATCCTTTTGGCAGGTCTTTGCGGTGTTCTTTCCCGCTGTGACGGGCATTATGGCGGGGGTGAGTATGTCCGGCGATCTGCGCAATCCTACCCGAGCGATTCCCTGGGGAACCATGGCAGCGGTGCTTAGTGGTTATCTCATCTATATGGTGTTGCCGGTTTTTTTAGCCCTGCGGGCTGATAGCGCTACGCTGATCGCCGAGCCCCTGATCATGCAACGGATTGCCCTCTGGGGACCAGCGATTTTGCTTGGCGTTTGGGGGGCCACACTCAGTAGTGCCATTGGCAGTATTTTGGGTGCGCCGCGCGTCCTGCAAGCGATCGCCCGAGATGATATTTTTCCCAAGCCCCTGAGCTGGCTCGGTCAGGGCAGTGGACCGGGGGATGAACCGCGTTTGGGCACCTTTGTCACGCTGGGGGTGGCGATCGCCGCTGTCTGCGTCGGTGAGCTGAACCTGATCGCCCCGGTCTTGACCATGTTTTTCTTGACCACCTACCTGGTGCTGAATGTTTCGGCAGGGATTGAAGGGTTCTTGAATAGCCCCTCCTTTCGCCCCCTATTTCGGGTGCATTGGAGCCTGTCGCTACTGGGGGCGATCGCCTGTCTGGCAGTGATGCTGCTGATCAATGGGATTGCTACAGCTGTGGCTGCAGTCATTGTCCTCTGCATTTATCTCTGGCTCCAGCAGCGGGAGTTGGTCACCACCTGGGGTGATACCCGCCGGGGCATCTGGCTCGCCCTCTTGCGGGCCAGCCTCCTGCAAATTCGCCAACCCGATGACCCGAAAAACTGGCGTCCTCATGTGCTGGTGTTCTCCGGCATTCCCCAGAAGCGCTGGTCATTGGTGGAATTGGCTCAGAGTTTTACCCATAACCGAGGTCTGATCACCGTTGCCAGCATTCTACCGCCCGGCGCACGGGATCTAGCCCGACAGGCTGAAGTGGAAGCCCGGCTTCAGCAATATCTAGAGCGCCGCAATGTCCCGGCGCTGGTGCGGGTGGTCACTGCCGAGAGTCCGTTTGTGGGAGCGCAGCAGTTGGTTTCGGCCTATGGTTTGGGCAGTTTAGTGCCCAATACAATTCTGGTGGGCGACAGTGAAGATGAGTCCCGGCGAGATGCCTATTGTCAAATGTTACGGGCGATCCATACCGCCAATCGCAGCCTGGTGGTTCTACGCGAGAACCCAGAGCGGGGCTTTGGAGCCCAGCGACGCATTGATGTCTGGTGGGGGGGACTCCAGGCCAACGGTAGCCTGATGTTGCTGCTAGCCTATTTGCTGCGCAGCAACATGAACTGGCATCGGGCGGAGATCTTTGTGAACCTGGTTGTGCCCGATGAGACGGCGGCGCGATCGGCCAATGCCAACCTCACTCAGCTCATTGCTGCCCTACGAATTGGTGCAACCCCCCATGTGATTGTTGCCGACGGGCGTGAGTTTATCGAGATTCTCCATGAATCGTCTGCTGAAACTGATCTTATTTTTCTCGGCATGGCCCAACCCCATGCAGATTCCTTTAAGGACTATTACGAGCAGTTTCAAACCCGCACAGTGGGTTTGCCCACCATCTTACTGGTGTTGGCCGCAGGGAATTTTCCCTTTGAAGAGGTTTTAAACCAAGAAGCGTAGCGCTTGGCCCGTATAAACTTAGATCAACGTGAGTTTCGGTTAAGCGAAGCTGTCGTATTCTTCGGGAGTACTGAAATCTCGATGTCAAACCCGGTTGTCAGGGGTCCAGCCCCCCGACACCTCCCGCTGAGGGGGAGATTGCCCCCTCAGACTCCGGCAATATCGGAGCCAGTATTGTTGATTCTTCTGCGTTTTAAAGTCTTTCGCAATGTCTGCTGATCCATAACTCACGTTTTTTAAAGCTTTACCGTTGTTTGGGTCATCAGAAATGGGCGATCGCGCGTTGTAGTTCTGCTTCATCCGGTATGGACAAGAATGATGATCACTCGTAAGTTCTGGGTGCGGATCGGTCTTTTTTTGCTGTCCCTATCCCTCGTTTTGCGTTTCTGGCAAGCCCCTACGCTCCCCGTTAGGGCATCTGGGCAGATTCAGGGCGTTTGGCTCACCAATCTGGGTGCAGCCCTGATGTATTACACCACTCGCCTTGATGAAGTGGTGGGCAACTTAGCCCAGCACCAGATTAATACGCTGTATCCAGCGGTGTGGAATCGGGGCTATACCTTGCATCCCAGCCAGGTTGCCCGTGGCGCAGGGGGCAGACGTCGAGATTGGCTCACCGATCTGCCCCTGGTGCCCTCAGATAATGTATTGACGGAACTGGCGTATCAAAGTCATCGCCAGGGCTTGCGTCTGATCCCTTGGTTTGAATATGGCTTGATGATTCCGGCCCATACGGCGATCGCCCAAGCCCATCCCGATTGGTTGACCACCAATGCAGCGGGGGCAACGGTGCCCAAACCCCTCACCCCCCAACCGGGTTTGCCTCGGTTTTTGCAAAATGTCCAGCTCGAAATGACGGGGGGAGATTTGGCTTGGCTCAACCCCATGCATCCTGAGGTGCAGCAGTTTCTGGTGGACTTAATCACGGAGGTGGTGCAGCGCTACCCAGTTGAGGGCATTCAGCTTGATGATCACTTTGGCCTGCCGGTGGAGCTGGGTTATGACGCCTACACGCAGGGGCTTTACGCCGAGGAACACAATGGGGCAGCGCCACCCCAGAACTCCCATGATCCGGACTGGATGGCTTGGCGATCGCACCATCTGAGTAACCTAATGCGCCGCATTCACGAGAGTGTAAAGGCGGTTCGACCAGAGGCAATTGTTTCCCTCTCCCCCAATCCGCCAGACTTTGCCTATCGCAACTATCTGCAAGATTGGTCTAGTTGGGTCGATCAGGGGCTGGTGGATGAGGTGATTGTTCAGCTCTATCGTCCGAGTCTGGCGGCCCTCAAGACGGATCTCGGCAGTGCAGCGTTAACCCGTCTCAAGCAGAAAGTGCGGCTGGCGATCGGGCTCTATACGGGGCCGTTTATCCCCACCAAACCCCTGGCGCGTCTGGCGGAGGAGGTCAAGGCAGTGCAACAGGCGAGTTATCAAGGGGTCTCGTTTTTTTGCTGGGAAACCACGCTCTGGGCGTTTCGCCGTGAACCGGCAGGGCAGGTGCAGCAGCAGTTTGGGCAATGGTTTGGTGCGGAGGAGTGAGGCGATCGTCAAGAAGTTGAGGGAAGTCCCCGTTTGGGGGTTCCGTAGATATAGTGATCATGCTCGACTGCACCGTCAGTTGGCAGCTCTGCCAAAACGGTTGGAGGAATATCCACCACCAATTCCTCGACAAACACCCAGAGTGGCTGCTCGGATTGATGCGGGTGTCTCATCTTCGCCAACCGAAAAAAATCTAGCAGCTCTGTAATTCAGAGTTTCGGGTGCTGCTTCAATTTCATGGATAAGCTGTTCTTTGGGGGTCATGGTTTGGATTGGGCAAGATGATCTTTCAGTTTAGCTCATACCATCATGGGTGATCGTTTTGGCTTCAATCTGGTGCTACAGCTTGGCATCGTTTGCAGAGTGCTAGACCTTATTTCGCATGCTGGAGGTCTCAAGTCTTTGAAATATTTCACCACCATCTAAGCTTTTTAAAGCTCTCTTTGCATTCTCACTTGAATGATTTCAGTTAAAGTATCATTTGGCTCTTCCCCAATAAAGTTTTTTCCTGTTGCTCCAAATCGTAAGGTTGCATAAGGAGCATCTCGTAAAAACGACTCATCGAACAGAACTTGACCACTCATAACAATTTTGTCTACTGGTAAATCAGGTTCTATTCGATAGAGCTTTGCGATAAATCCATTGTCACTGCCATAAGAGTCAAGATCCCCAAGATGCTCCCCATTCTCAAATTGAGGTGGTTCAAGTACTATATCCTCAAATTCAGGTTTCACACCTTGAGATCGAGCTGAGGCAACTCTGACCTCAAGAGACTCTGCCCCTTCCGGATCAGCGAGTGTAACAATGAAATTAAAGCTTCTTGCAAGTAATTCTAGGGAGGATTCCTGATCAGGAGAATTAGAATTGAAGATTTTAGAATCTCCCCCAGCCTGACTAATTAGTATGCTGAGTTTGGGTGGTGTGACATCTGACTGAGGAATATCAACAGGTTCAGCACAATTAGTCAACAAGAAAATAGCCAGCAAACCAAGAATGGCAACACGAAAAAGTCTCATGGTCGTAACTCAAAAAACAAAAATATATTTACAGAAAGATCTCAATAGATAATCATTAGTAAGCAAGGTTTACTGAGAAACCTTCAAAACGATCTTGGTCGCTGCACAGCTTTCTAATCAGGGGCTATATCCTTTGGATTGCCAATTCTGGCTCTGATTTCTAACCTGTTTTTTTTGCGCTCTTGGAAGAAAAATTAATTTACTGTAATCCAAAAGCTATTGAGCCTTTTACGAGGCAGGCATCTCAGCTTTTTTTTGAACCCCTGAGGGCATAGTAAAAAAAAGTGCTGAGTAACGGTGAGCCCAAGATATCTTCTGAGAAGAAAACGATTATCTATCTGATGCTTGAGCATAAGACAAAAAATCAAACATTGCCTGAAAACCCTGTGATGCTGTAGGTTTGGTCGAATGATAGCGTAGTTTGCTTCTCACAGAGCAAACCAACACGATTGTTTAAAGTATTATTGGTATTAGGTTTCACGCCATTCAACCAACCTACAGTTCTCAAATTTTGTCCTGTACTGAGATCTGATGCACCCCAAATCCAGATGGCTCAGAATAGACTTCAAGCTAAACAGTCTAGTATCCAAAAATCTAACACATCAGTCCTGGTTGAGCATACAGTACTTACAAAAGTTAAAAATCCAGAATTGGACACGCCAAGAGTTACAGCTCAAAATTCTCGTTCACCCTGCTAGAGAAGAGAGCTTAACACAGCTTATTCAGCAAAGTGGGTATACTGCTCAACAATCCCTTGCAGAATGCGAAAAATATTGACCGCTTCGAGTTTTTCCACATAATCCCGAGACGACTCAAGCCTTAAGGTGGGGCGATCACTCTCAATCTCCTTAACCTCAGCCCGCACAAACGTCCAGGTATCCGCAATCGTATAACAGCCAAACACCACTTGGGGATCACGCCCATTGCTTTGCCAATTCATCTGAGCGATCGCCAAGAGCTGGCCATAGAGCTGATATTTAGGGTTCTCTGCCTCTAAACCCCGTTTGGCTTCCAACACAATCAGATACGGTGTTTTTAACTCCCCTTCAATGCAACGAGCCACCACCCCATCCGCAACCCCAGAAACCGTAAACGTGGCATATTCGCCCGTCACTTCAACCTCGGCCCAGGCTTGAATATCATCTCGCTCTACCAGCAGCAACAAGGGGTAGACCGCACGGGCCCAAATCGTGGCTTCATTCATCAGGAGCGTGCGATCGCGCACCAAACGGGCCTGAAGACGCTGGAGTTGTTCTTGTTGCTCGGGTTCCAGTTCAATGGGGGTCGGGTTGAGCCAAGCATAATCCCCCATGCCCTGTTCCATCAGGCTCACAAAGGGCTCAAGGGTTGCCGCCTTGAGTTTAGCGAGGGTGAGTTGTGTTACCACGAGATTGACCCCAGTTGTGCCGATACCAAATTGTGCAGAGATAGCCCCAGTTTAGCGAATGACAGTCTAGGGAATAATCTAGCCAACGTGAGTGCTGGATAAGCCGATATCGCGTAAGACTCTAAACTTCAACAGAATCAACAATACTGGCTCCGGTATTGCCGGAGTCTGAGGGGGCAATCTCCCCCTCAGCGGGAGGTGTCGGGGGGCGGGTCCCCTGACAACCGGGTTTGACATCGAGATTTCAAGGCGTTGAAGAATGCGATCGCTTCGCTTATCCAGAACTCAGTTTAGTCAACGCTAGGAATACTCCTGACTCAACCAAGCGATCGCCGCCCGAATCCATTCTTCCGGTTCCGTCTGCTGCTGCAACTGCGGGTCTTGACTGAGCACCCCCCAAGCCGCTTGAATTTCCGACTGGGCATAACCGATCGCCAGCAAAGTCAACTCCACCTCCTCTTGCAACTGCATCGAAACCCCTAAAGACTGCTCTGGTAGATTCGTCGCCCGCCGCCATTCCGAGAGCTTAGCTTTAAGCTCTAAGATAATTCGCTCCGCCGTCTTCTTGCCCACCCCCGGCGTTTGGGTCAGCCGCCGCACATTGCCCGAAACAATGGTCTGCACCAGATCCGTGAGCGGGAAGGTGTCGAGCAGGGCGATCGCCATCTGTGCGCCAATGCCACTGACGGCAATCAGTTGCCGAAACAGATCCCGCTCCACCGCTGTGGCAAAACCATAGAGCACCAGTTGGTCATCCTTAACCTGTTGGTGGGTAAAGACCTGAAGGATGTCTTGTGGTGAAGGCACAATGCTGCTGGCCCAGCGAGAGGGCACTTGCAACGCGTAGCCCACCTGCTGCACCTCCAAGGTGAGCATGGTGCGGTTACTGCCCCGTTGCCCAACAGTGACCGGGTTGCCCTTGAGGTAATTAATCATCTCTGCAATGACAATCTCTAATGGCGACCTATGTCCCAAGGGTCAGGGTAAAACCCGCTAATACGGGGTCTCCTGAAAGCTGGGTGGGCAGGGATACAATCTGTTTGGGCTGACTCGGTTGATAAACTTCCACCTGCTGATCTTGGGGGTTAATGAGCCAGCCCAATTGTAGGCCGCTGGTTAAATATTCCTGCATCTTTGCCCTTAATGGCGGGAGTGCGTCGGTGCGAGAGCGCAGCTCAATGACAAATTCAGGGCAGAGCGGTGGAAATTTTTCCTGCTCCTCTAAGCTCAGGGCATTCCACTTGGCTTGGGAGACCCAAGCCGCATCGGGTGAGCGATCGCCCCCTCGGGGTAGCCGGAACGTTGTGGAAGAACTGAAGACTTTCCCCAGTCCGGTTTGGCGATTCCAGAGGTTGAGATCGGTAATCAAATCCGCTTCTCGATTGCCACTAATGCCACCCACTGGGGCCATGATAATGAGTTCTCCTTGGGCATTCCGTTCCAGTTGCCAATCTCGATTGACTTGGCAGAGGCGAAAAAATTGGTCATCGGTTAGGTCAACAGTATCGAGGTTTAGAACAATGGCTGTCATGGGGGGCTGTCATTGGAAGGTGCTCAAAAGGGGGCAACAAATCGAGACTGATTTCAGATATCTATTATCGCTCAGGGTTTCCGCTGCCATAACCCTTTCAACCAGTGCCAGAGGGCAATCACCGCTTCTTCAATCATCAGCATGACCTGGTCAAAGCCATTCAGCAAACGTGCCAAAAAATGCTGCTCATAGCCCAGCGGTTCTGAATCCACTTCAATCCAGTCGGGTTGATAGTCCGGATCAGCCGGAGCGTTCTCCGGACGGGTGAGGGGCGATCCGGATGGCGATGGTTCACTTGGCAAATGCTCAATCTGCAACGATTCAGGGGGGGAGGGTTCAGAGGGGGAGGGTTGAGGATGAGCCATCACCGTGGACAGTTCAGGGGGTACGGGTTCAGAGGAGAATTGTTGCGGGTGAGTTATTGCTGTGGATCGTTCAATTGGCGGTGGTTTAAAGGCGAATTGTTGAGGATGAGCCATCACCGTTGGCGGAATCAATGATTTTGGGGTTCCGTTGGTTGCTGAGGGGTCTGTTGCGGGAGGACTGAAAGACTGTAATACACCCGGAGCAACTGGAAGAACAGCCGCAATGACCCCATTTGCACCCAGAGACTTTGCTGGACGCAGCAATGCCAGGTCAATTATCATTTCCGCCTCAATTAGCGACGTTTCCCGGGGCACGGTGGCAGCAAAGCGCTCGCGGCGCGGGTCGGTGAGATCTTCCCAGTTTAGCCAAGCCGTATTGGGTGCGGATGAGGTTTCAGGAACAGTAACAAGGGCATTGGGGCTAAACAAGATGGCTAAACTCTGTTGCACGGTCTGCTGTACGGTGCGATTGAGCCGCATCAGGCGGTGGCCAGGCTTGGGGGTAGGGTCTTGCCACCATTGTCGCCATTCATAGTCCAGATAAGACTGACAGGTTTCGAGTTTGATGACCGTCGCGTCCAGTTGCTCTAGCCAAGCGGGGAGAGCGGCAGGAAGTTGAGCAGGCAAAGGGGAACTCGGGGGCAAGGCCGGCAGCATCACAAACTCCGCTTCCCCAAAGACATTCGTCGCCACTGCGATCGGGCTCTGCTGCAACCAGACCATGAGCTGCCAAAAGCGCTGTACCGGACGCCAAATCTTCACATCGCGGGTGAGTCGCTGGGGTAGGCGATATTGGTTGGCTTGAACCTTGAGTAAATATCGTTGGTGGGCCGCGTCCGACATCTCCCAGAGTATGAGTTGGCGCAATTGCTGCTGTTGATCGGGGTTCAGGCAGTCTTGGGCTTGGTTGCCCGCCGTCACCAAGACGAGGTTGCGGCTGGTTCGATCGCTGGCAATGGCGCGGATCACATTGGTTGTAGAGGGTAATGCTAGGGCTGGCGCTGGTGCAACAGTGATTTCGGTGAATAAGTCTTCAAGTTGCGCCAGGGTATTTTGAATGGGGCGATCGCTGGCGGACAACGCCTCGGGGGGTTTCGGTAGCGGGCGGGTTTTGCCACTGGCAGCCGCTTCTAGACGCAGCCCCCAACCCCGTCCCAGTTGTGTGAGTAAATACAACGGGTAGAGCAAGATCTGCCCCGTCCAAACTGTGGCTGTCTGGAGGCGGCGACCCATCTGCGCCAGGCGATCGCCCCACAGCCAACGCTGGCGATTGATTAGATTAAACAAACGACTCTTGTAGGGACCAGAGGGAGAATGGGGAGGATCAGGGGTTTGAGTCATGGTCCAGATGTGACAAGCGCTTTAGGATACAATTGTACAGCCGTATTCGCCTAGGGTTAACGGATTCGTGATGTTGGATTGGCAACCATTTTCACCAAACGTGCTCCCAAAAACTCAATATCCAGGGCAGGCAAGACACACCTCGACTCCGCTTAGCGACCGTAGATTCGACACGCTCACTGGCCGCCTACGCGACGAACCATTGAAGCCAATAAACCGTAGCGCAGGCATCCTGCCTGCCCCGAATCCATTGTTTCCTGGCACATTGTTTCCTGGCACATTTTTTTCTCGGCTCACGCTAAATATGTTGCTGGGTCTGGTCTTATCCTTGAGCACCGCTTGTCAAGCCGACCGAGCAACCCATTCCACCGCCACCCCGACTCCCGACTGCGGCGAGGAGGGTAAATTTATCGAGATTCCGGCGGGTGAATTTGTCCGGGGCAGCGATCGCGCCGAGCGGGACTATGGTTACAAGATTTCGGGACAGGCTGCGGCGGACTCGCCCGCAGAAATTCCCGAGAAAACGGCCGCCCTGCGCAGGCGGCGCTGGTTTGAACGGGAGCCCGAGCGTGAGACGGTCGCCCTCCCTGGCTTTTGCCTCGGCCGGAATCTGGTCACCAACACCGACTACCAAGACTTTATCCAAGCTACCGGCCACCGGGTACCAGGCATTAGCGCCGAGGACTACCAAGAACAGGGCTTTCTGGTACATCCCTACGCCGAGGTCGAGCCCTACCTCTGGCAGGAAGACCAATACCCTGAAGGCGAAGGCCAGCATCCGGTCGTGTTGGTCTCGCAGGAGGATGCGATCGCCTATGCCACTTGGAAAGGCCAGCAAGATGGCTATACCTATCGCCTGCCCACCGCCCAAGAATGGGAAAAGGCGGCTCGGGGTACGACAGGGCAATATTTCCCCTGGGGCAACGACTGGCAAGACGATGCCACCAACTGGGCTCAGGAAGGGGACTATCACACCAGTGCGATCGCCACCTATCCCCTCAGTCGCAGCGAATATGGCGTTGAAGACCTGGCCGGTAATGTTTTTGAATGGACAAGCACCCCCGCTCGGCGCTTGGACGGCCCTGCTGTGCTTCTCAAGGGCTGCTCCTGGGATGATCTGCCCGGATTCTGTCGCGCTGCCTATCAACACAGCCGCCCGGTGGGGTCACGGCATATCCTATTTGGCTTTCGCCTAGTCCGCGAGCCCGATACGTTGAAGTGAGCACTGTTGTCGAGAACTTCTATGCCAAAGTGCCAAGAGTTCAATACACTATTGGAATGTGCAAACCGCTCGAATGCCCTGAACGCAACCTCACTCCATGTCCAAAATTGTTTCAATTCACTCCTATCGTGGCGGTACGGGGAAATCTAACACCACAGCTAACCTTGCCGCCACGATCGCCAGCTACGGTAAGCGTGTAGGGGTAATCGACACCGACATTCAATCCCCGGGGATTCATGTCTTGTTTGGGGCGGGTGAAGAGGGACTGACGCCCTGCCTGAACGATTATCTCTGGGGACATTGTTCGATCGCCGATGCTGCCCATGATGTCACCGGGCAAATTGGTGCTCAGGTCAAAACGGGTAGTAAGGTCTTTTTGGTTCCCTCGAGTGTGAAAGCGGGTGAAATTGCCCGAGTCCTCAAAGAAGGCTACGACGTGGGTTTGCTCAATGATGGCTTCCAAGATTTACTCGAAGATTTAAACCTGGACTATCTCTTCATTGATACCCATCCCGGCTTGAATGAAGAGACCCTGCTCTCGATTACAATTTCTGATGTCTTGGTGCTGATTCTGCGCCCTGACCAACAGGACTTTCAAGGTACAGCCGTCACGGTAGATGTGGCCCGTCGCCTCGAAGTGCCCAAGATGCTAATGGTGGTCAATAAAGCCCCCACCGTCCTCGACTTTAACCAACTCCACCAGAAAGTCGAGCAGACCTATAATGTCCCGGTGGCCGCCGTTTTGCCCCACTCAGATGAGTTGATGATTTTGGCCAGTAAAGGCGTTTTTGCGGTGGAATATCCCCAGCATGAAATTAGCCAAAAAATTGATGGGGTGGCCCAACAGATCATGCTGTGAGGATCTCATTAGAAGTTAGATGTGCTCATCAATTAGATACCAAGCCATCGAGATGACTGGCGTATAGCTCCTTATTTGTTTCTGTGAGTCGGGCATGTTATTGATTTTCCCGTCAGGCTTCCGAGATCAACTAATGACAGGCTCTAATTGGGATTAAGAATGACAATTTTTGTAATCTACATCAGCATCAATATCGTCTTCATTTCACTGAATTTGTGGGCTAGAACTGAAATCCTAAAATTTCTCAAGCAACATCTGGAAATTCAAAGCTGGCAAGATCTAGAGGATTTTAGCGCTTTGGTTCGCCCTCAAATGTACCTTGCCCTGGCTTCAATGCCACTCTTTCTACTCGACTTAATCCTCTTTTTGCTATTGATCTATCGTTTTGGCAGCTTGATGCTGTTCTTCGGACTACTGCTCAAGCTAGGAGTTTTTATCCTGGCAAAAATTGGTATGAACATAGAGAAGCGATCGCGGAATCTCACCTGTACGACTGAGGAGTTGGAATATGAATATAAGAAGATTGCCAAATCTTGGACAGATGACGCTTTGCCAAAGTTTTAGACGGTATCTGTAAAGACAAAGTAAAGGAGCGAATGCCCCTTTTTAACTGTTTCCTGGCACGGTGTTCTCACTTGACCCCACCGATGGAATCATATAGTTCGGTTTAACCTGAATTACTCATCAGGCAGCCGAGACGGCTGCGCTACGGTTCCTTCTCTTTTATGATTCGTAGCGTGGGTGGTTGCTGAGCGGAGTCGTTGGCGTAGCCTCCCGGAGGGATAGTACATCTTGCCCGCCACCTGATTAAATCTAGCGCCCCGCAATTTTGGGTGAGGGTCATGAATAATACTGGTTAAAACATTCTTCAGTCGGAATCAGTTTACTTGGCCAGGCGGGTCAAAGCCTCTCCTGTTACTCGACAAATTCGCCAATCAGGCAAAACCGTTGCGCCTGTGCGTTCATAGAAGGCGATCGCGCTCTCATTCCAATCCAACACTGACCATTCGAGGCGTCCGGCTTGGCGGGCGATCGCCAATTGTCCCAAATGTTTTAGCAACGCTTTGCCAATGCCCCGCCGTCGATAGTCCGGCAGCACAAACAGATCTTCAAGGTAAATGCCAGGTCGAGTGAGAAAGGTTGAATAGTTGCTAAAAAACAGGGCAAAACCGACAACCGTCCCTTCCCATTCTGCCAGGATGACCTCAACATAGCGGGTTTCACCAAACAGGTGTTGATGCAGTTGCTCGGCCGTACCTGTTACTTGATGGGCGAGCTTCTCGTATTCAGCCAAGGCCTGGATCAGGCTAAAAATCATCGGCACATCGGCGGGGGTAGCAGGGCGCAGGGAGAGGGTCATCTCTAGGTCGTAAGGGGGGCAATGCCCACCCAATTCAGTATTCTGGAGATTTCGAGAGTAACATCTCTCCTGTCGCTTATCGTTTTTGCGAGGTTGACGGTATGAAACAATTGCGCCCCGGCTGCATCAGCCAGAGCGCAAACAGTTTGAGCAAGGAAAATCATTTCCCTCGTTGCTGATAGGGTGGTGTTCCCCCAAGAACAACCCTAAT
Source organism: Cyanobacteria bacterium P01_G01_bin.54 (assembly GCA_039180005.1). Taxonomy (GTDB): domain Bacteria; phylum Cyanobacteriota; class Cyanobacteriia; order Cyanobacteriales; family Spirulinaceae; genus SIO3F2. The sequence goes on from JBCDEB010000086.1 coordinate 13,498, forward strand.
CAATCACGACTTCAGTCGGCTTGTTGGCAGCCTCACCATTGCCGGAGTCATCATCGTCGTTGTCTTCGGTCAAGATTTGCCAAGCGGCATTAAACGCCCGATCGACGCGATCGCCCCACTTCTTGAAGTCTTTGAGCATCACATCCCAATTTTTGCTAGCAATATCCTCAACACCCGAAACCGAGCTTTCGATCGAGTTCCACTGATCATCCAGCACCAAGCCGGTTTTTTTCAGGGTTTCTTGGGCTTGGCGTAGGGTGCTCACATACACATCGCGGGTCACATCACCCGCCGTCTCCAGTTGGGTCTGGGTTCGCTTCTTGATGGCTTCAATCAACGCAGTTACCAGTTCTTTAACTTCATCAGACTCCTGGGGAAGCTTTTCATCGACGATCGCCTTGGTGTCAGGACTAACATCACTTGCGGCGGTTTCTTGCGGTTGGGGGTCATTGGAAAAATTCGCTTCGGACATTCGTTACTCCTGCTGCTCTTTAGTAAAGAATTGTCCCTATGGTAACGACTTTAAACTCAAATGAACCCGAAGTTTACCGGGGCGGTTTCCCGAACTATGTTTTTCTGAACGATGTTTCCTGAACCTACGCCAAAACCTCACGTAGCCTTGTTAGGGTACGCTGATTTTCTGCTGGGGTTCCCACTGTGATCCGCCAGCCACCGCCCGTATGCCGGAGTAATGTGCCCTGCGTTTTCAAGGCTTGAGTGAACTGAGCCAAAGCCGCATCGTCACCCTCTTGTAAGCGGGCATGGCAGAAGTTGGCCTGGCTGGGCCAAACGCGCAGAGCAGAAATTTGCGAGAGACCCGCATGGAGTGTATTGCGCTCTTCTAGGATTTGCGGAATGATGGCGAGTAACTCTTGGCGGTGGGCGAGCGCGAGCTGGGCGGCGGCAAGGGAGAAGGCGGGCAGGTTGTAGGGCAAGCGGACTTTCTCCAAGACTTGAATCACATCGGGATGGGCGATCGCATAGCCAACTCGTAGCGCTGCAAGGCGGAAGGCTTTAGAGAAGGTGCGCAAAATTACCCAGTTAGGATGCTCGGCGAGTTCCGCCACCACAGAAGTCTGGCTAAATTCAAAATAGGCCTCATCAATCACGACCAAAATGTTGTCTGGCAAACTGCGCAGCCAGTCGAGTTCTGCGGCTGTCAGGATATTGGCCGTCGGGGAGTTGGGATGCAGAACAAAAACGACGCGCACAGAAGAGGAGGCAATGATGCTCTGGGCATGATCTAGATCAAGGCTGAAGTCCTGGAGCGATCGCCGCCCCTGCACTACCGGAATCCCCAAGGTCTCAGCTAGGATGCGATACATCGAAAAGGTCGGCGGGGCGGTAAAAATTGCTCCGTTGTTCCCCAGACAAGTGGCAATCAAAATTGAGCGGATCAGCTCATCGGAGCCGTTGCCGACTGAAATCTGGTCTGCGGAGATGGCGATGCCAGATAATGACGCAGACTCATCAACATAAGCAGCGATCGCTTCTTTCAATGGATGATGCGACCCATCGGGGTAACGGTTGGTGGCAATCTCCTGCGCATAATGCTCCGCCAATTGAGTCTTGAGCGCAGCGGGGAGATCATAGGGGCATTCATTGGTGTCGAGGATATCGAGGGGCACCGTCACCGCACCACCGGGATGCGGCGTATAGGCACTGAACTGTTTTAAATCCTCACGCAGAAAGTCGAACATAGGGAGCCCTTGTGTTGAGAAGTCGGTGTTGAGAATCGGTTGAGCGGTTGCCCAGCCTACCTTTACTATTCTAGAGCGGGGGGATGATCGCCCTTGGGGCGCTGCCAACGGTAATCACCCTTTGGTTGTTAATAAACCTGAGTTTTGGTTAAGCGAAGCGATCGCATTCTTCAGAGCGTTGCAATTTCATTGTCAAACCTGGTTGTCAGAGGGCCAGTCCTCCGACACCGCCCGCTGAGGGAGAGATTGCCCCCTCAGACTCCGGCAATATCGGAGCCAGCATTGTCGATCTCTGCTGAATTTTAAAGTCTTTCGCGATGTCTGCTGATCCAGAACTCACGTTAGCTCAAACAGGGTTTGACGATAGAACCCCCTTACGAAGGGGTCGGCGTAGCCGGGGGGATCTCGCTAGCCGTGCTATCTGACCCAGAACCTAGAACCCTTGAACCCTTTTTCTCAAGCCCAACGGCTTGATTGTCTCCTCATGTCAAATGCCTTTTTACTCAGCCGGGTGCGTCTGCAATTTGAAAACAGTCATCCTGATTTGGTGCAACAGCTCTCGGCGATCGCCTTTAGCCCCGACGGTCATCTCTGGGTCGGCTCCGATGAATTCCTCACCCTAGAGCGCCTCTCTCCCCTCGGTACCAACCTTTACGGTCAGCATCAGACCTTTCACCTGGCTGACTTTTTCAAACTCGCCGATACCGAGAGCGAGATCGACATTGAAGGACTCAGCTACAGTCACGGCTACCTCTGGGTCGTGGGCTCCCACAGCGCCAAACGCAAGAAACCCAAGGGCAAAAAAATCGGCCCTGATGCCCACAAAGATATCCAGCGCCTGAGCAAAATCAAACGGGATGCCAATCGCTATTTCCTCGCCCGCGTTCCCCTGCACGAGGGGAAACTGGTGCAATCCTGCAGCGAAACCAAAACCCATCCCCGCCTCACCGCCGCCTGCCTGGGCAAAAGCCCCAGCCAAAATCTGCTCCTCGATTGCCTCGCCAAGGATGAACATCTTGCTCCCTTCCTCGAAGTCAGACTGCCTTCCAAAGACAATGGCTTTGATATTGAGGGCCTCGCTGTACAGGGTCAGCAGGTTTTGCTGGGTCTGCGGGGTCCCGTGCTCGGGGGCTGGGCCATGCTCTTAGAGCTGGAACTAACCGAGGGAGAACCGGGCGAACTCATCTGCAAAAAACTCAATGACGGCCTCCCCTATCGGAAACATTTTCTCGATCTCAATGGCTTGGGCATTCGGGATCTCTACCTCCACAAGGGCGATCTCTACATTTTGGCAGGCCCCACCATGCTGCTGCCGGGAACGCTGCAAATGTTCCGTCTGCGTGAGGTGCTCAAGCACCAGCAAAATACTCTCTGGCCCCAGGCCACGAATGAGTTGGAATGGCTCTTTGACCTACCCTACAACCCCCACAAAGATAACGCGGAAGGCCTGGCCATGTTTCCCTGCTTGGGCTATGACGACAGCCTAATGGTGGTCTACGATGCCCCCGATCCCCAACGGTTGCCGGATGCCCAGTCGATCTTTGCGGATGTGTTTCGACTCCCCTGAGGATGCGTTAGCGCTTGGCGAGCGAAGACTGATTCAGGGAATTCCCAGAGCATCCGGAAAATTTTTCACGTCTGTGCATAAAAATTTCCGCTACCTCTAGAGAAACCATTTAGACGACCTTAGCGTTTTATACCTCGTCTGCCCTGTTTCCTGTTCTGTCTCAATCTACGCTCTACCCCCATGTTTTGTAAAAAAGATAAGTTTGGTAAAAACAAGAATTCTGCCACTGCTCGCCGTCGCCGCAATACCTTTGTCCTTGAACCGATCCTGACGCCAATGGGTGTCATCCCGGCAGATCTAGAAGATAGCAGTATTGGGACTGACCCCATTCCAGTTCCTGAAGGCATCGATTCGCCTTTACCTGAAATCCTAGATCCCTCAACCCCCAACTATGAGAGTGGTGTCTTTGTCGTTGGTGAATCCGGCCAAGTAAGCATCGACTTCCTCTTCGATGGTGGATTCTACGATCGCGGCGAAGTCGGTATCTTTAGCCTCGCAGGTCTCGACCCCGAAACCCTCAGCCCCGAAGAATTCGCCCAAGCCGCCGCCCAACGGGCCCTCAGCGGCACAGAGGGCCATGTGGTGATTTCAGACGCCACCGATGGCGCTCGCTTCAGCGGCACCGGCTGGCGGGAACCGGACTTCAACGCGGGTGATTACCAGGGTGTGCAAACCTTCCAAATGGAAGCTGGAACCGAGTTTGGAATTATGCTCGTGCCCAACCAGTCGATCCAGGCGGTCGCCAACGGCACGGCTTGGCACACGCCGCTGTTTTCGATGCACACCGAAAACCCCAATGATGCCCTGCACTTTGGGCAGATTGCCGATGTCACGGGCGATGGCAATACCTTCGTGATGGAGGATGTGACGCTGGAGCGTTCGGATCAGGACTATAACGACATGGTCTTCCAGATCCGGGGGGCAACTGCTGTTACCGATATCCCTGAAGTTGATGAGTTGGTAGCTGAAGATCGGGATTGGCGTGAGTTTGAGATGGGTCAAGCACTGATTGACTATGCCGATGCCTACACCAACGGCACGGAATATACCGCTACAGACTTCGCCGCCGCCCAGGAGCATCAGCCCCTCGTCGGTATCATCGACACGGGCTTTGCGGGCGATAACCCCGACATTGACTACAGCAACATCACCACCGGCAGCGACTTCATCGATGGCGATGACAACCCCTTCCTAACAGCGGGTGAGGGCAATGAGCATGGCACTCACATCCTGGGCATCATTGCCGCCGAGCAAGGCAATGACATTGGCATTGATGGCATCAATGATGATGCGCCGATCTGGCTGGGTCGCGCGGTGGGTTCCGGTCGTTGGGCGGATTCGTTGATTGAGTTTGTGGATGCAGCGCGGGAGTCAGGGCAACCCAATGCAGTGGTGAACCTGAGTATGGATCTGACGCAGATCGATGCAGATGGGAATCTGAAAACCCGTTATGAATTCACACCACTGGAAATGGCCGCCTTGGAATATGCGCGACAGAACAATGTTCTGGTGGCAGTGGCTGCGGGTAACGAAGGTAGCATTATGTCGGCATTGGGTCAAGCTTCGGAGCAGTTTGATAACATCATCACAGTCGGGGCGGCTGAACGCATTGATGGTGATGCCTCAAACTGGCAGGGGTTCGATCGCGCTGACTATTCCAGTTATGGTCAGGGCTTAGACATCATGGCCAATGGCGGCACAGCAGAGAATCCCATCAGCACCGTAGCAGGGTCTGAGTTTGGTTCTTCAATCGCAACAGCCCAGGTGACGGGTGCGGCTTCCAACGTGTGGGCAGCTAATCCTGATTTAAGCTACCGCCAGGTCATTGAAATTCTCAAGTCCACCGCTACAGACCTCAAAACCCATGATTTTGATGCGGAAACGGGTGTGGGCTTGCTCAACATTGCTGCTGCTATTCAACTTGCTAAAGCAACCCAGCCTGAAGACTATGAGCCTGAATTAGAGTTTGTGCCCACTGAATGGGGAGGTGAAGGCGAAGTGACACCGAGTGAGCGAGCTGCAGCCCCCACATACCAGGGCTACACATTTACCGGGGTCACTCAACCAACCTCCTGGACTAACTTTCTCAATATTTTCGGATCACGGAGTCAAGCCTGGCAAAACTTCATCAAACGTATTTTTGATAAGTTTTACTTGATCCGACGCCCTCGCTCATCGCAAGTCACGTTAGGACAAAAAGTAGACTTTAATGGCGATGGGAAAGCTGACTTTTTCCGCCAGGAGAAAGGAGGCTGGGATGATGACCAAGTGAATACTGCGAATACTTTCCTAGGCACAGGTCATGGAACATTTCAAAAGCACACTCTGCCAGAAGAGTTTGATTTAAAGGGTGATCTGACCAACCTTTATATGGGTGACTTCAATGGGGATGGTAAAACCGACATCCTCCGACAAGAGAAAGGACATTGGGATAACGATAAATATCGCACCACTGAGATTCTCTTCTCAAATGGAAATGGCTCTTTCCGAAAATCCACCTTGTCCGAGAGCTTAGACCTCAAGAGCGATGATGGCGTCAATATCCATATTGGCGACTTCAATGGTGATGGCAAGACTGATATCCTACGCCAAGAGAAGGGAGGTTGGGATAATGATAAGTATCGCACTGCTGAAATTCTGTTCTCTCAAGGGAGCGGTTCCTTCAACAAAGTGACCTTATCTGAAAGTTTTCACCTTAGCGCTGACAATGGCACGATTCTCCATATGGGAGATTTTAATGGTGATGGTAAAACTGATTTCCTCCGTCAGGAACAAGGAAATTGGGATAATGACTACATCAACACCGCTAATGTGTTTCTCTCTAAGGGGAATGGTGATTTCCAAAAAGTTAACTTACCTGAGGAGTTTAGGCTTAATGCTGATAACGGTGCCAATCTCCATATGGGAGACTTTAACGGCGATGGTAAAACTGACTTCCTTCGTCAGGAAAAAGGCGGCTGGGATAACGACCGATTCAATACAGCTAATGTGTTTCTTTCTAATGGCACTGGCTCATTCCGAAAATACACCTTGCCAGAGAGCTTTGACTTGAGCGCTGATAACGGCACGATTCTCCACATGGGAGATTTCAACGGTGATGGTAAGACCGATTTCCTTCGTCAAGAAAAAGGTCATTGGGATGATGATTCTATTAATACATCTGGTGTATTTATCTCCAGTGGAAATGGCTCATTCCGGAAATACAGCTTGCCTGAGAACTTTGACCTGAGTGCCAATAATGGCACGATTCTCCACATGGCGGATTTCAACAACGATGGTAAGACTGATTTCCTCCGACAGGAAAAGGGTGGCTGGGATAATGACTCCTTCAATACGGCCGGTGTCTTCATGTCAACAGGGTTGGGGCAATTCTCCCGAGTTGGCGTATCGGAGAGCTTTGATCTCAGTGGTGATAATGGGACTCACCTTTATACCAATAATGAACGCCCTTGGGAAGATCATGAAAACTTGATTGTCCGCACCGATGGTCACAATAAAATTTTCCATCGCGGTCAAGAATGGGTGACACCTACAGGCTACAAGTTTGTATTCCAACAGGATGGTAATCTAGTTCTCTACAATCCCCACAGGAAACCTACTTGGGCGACCGGAACCCATGGCACAGGAGCAAATGTCTTCGCAGTCCAAGCGGATGGCAATGTTGTGCTCTATGATCATGGACGTCCTGTCTGGGCTACAGATACTGCGGGTCATCGCGGGTCTTACTTGGCGATTCAAAATGATGGTAACTTGGTTGTTTATTCAGCAGCTGGTAAGGCTTTGTTTGACACCGGAACCTGGGGTGGCAACATCAAAGATGTTAATCAAGCCTCGCGGAAGTGGCTGGCGAAACAGGGAAACAATAGTGGGGACAATTCAAACTTCCAGAAATACACCGATAATCAAGTTGATCGTCATACCAAACTCAATGCTCTTGGAGACTTCAAGGAAATGGCGAAATTGATGTTGGGAAATGTTTACTTTACAGCAACAGGGGGATACTTACAGAATTACTCTCATCTAACTCATTACTATTATGGCTACAAAGCATTTCATGCTGGATTTGACATTGCAACAGCAAATGGCAATTCTGCTTATGCTTTGACTGGAGGTGAAGTAATTCGCATTTCTTATCGTAATAGTAAGCCAATTGGAGCTTACGTCTACAACAAGCAGTTAGATAAAACTATGTACTATGGTCATGTTGTAAATCTCAATGTCTCTGCTGGTCAATCGATTGTTGCAGGACAAAAGTTGGGTAGCATAACAGATGGTCATCTACACTTTGATGTTCGAGGAGGACGTAAGTCAAACTGGGTCGATCCACGAGGCTCAGTGTACAGTAAAACTAATGGAGCAATGGTTAAAGCTAGTGTTAAAAGCAAAACACTCAATCCCATGAATGTCTTTCTTGAAGCCAAATCAAAGGGACTGACCAAGTAGAAATTGAGCTTTTCGTAAGTAATGAGCGATCGCACCCCTCCCCTTTTTTGAGCGCGATCGCTCTTCTTTGTTGTTGAATGAACCGGAGCAACACAAACCCCAAGGGCGCAAGCATTGCGCCCCTACCCAAACCATTCCTGTAGAGGCCCAGCGCCTCCACGACCCATCACGCCGCGAATCCGCCAATCCCACGGAATTGTTTCCCTATTTCCACACACCCCGAGGACGCAAACACCCAATCCCCTATCGTTGCCACTCCTACGATCATAGGGATAGAACGCGATCGCCCCCACCCACTCAATTATCATTAAAGAGCGCTGCCATATCCCGTCTGCCATTCACGAATCTGACCACCTCAACCACGTTAGCAGTCACGCGATATAAGATGATGTAGCTCGATACCGTCATCCCTCGTAAATCAGCGCGAATATGTGCGTAACGACGACCAGAATACGGAAACTGAGCAACTTGTTGACATTTTTCCGTAAACGCTTGAAAAAGCCGCTCACCCGCTTCAACATTATGTATTGAATAATAATCTGCAATCTCCTGGAGATCTCGACTCGCAGAGGGTGCGATAACATAACGACGTGCCATATCGCTATCTTTTATGCTTGGCGAAATTGGTCTTGGAACCGCTTCATGACCATTTCACCATCCAAACCTTCCCCACGTTCTAATTCCGCAATCCCCTCATCGACTTTAGCCCGTGTCTCCTCAATCCAATCTTGGTACTCCCCTTGCAACTTTGCGAAGAGATGTACCGCCAAATCAACCACCTCATCCGCATTTGCATATTTGCCACTGGCGACTTGAGTAGCGATAAAATCTTGGTGCTGATTGTTGATTGTAATCTTCATAGCGGTATGAAATAGCGATTGCGTTCATGCCCTATAGTTTAAATCAAACCCTTGAACATCGCTACAACAAGCCAAAAAGGAAGAGGCGCGATCGCTTTTCTTTGTTTTTGAATGAACCGGAGCAGCACAACCCCCAAGGGCGTAATGCTTGCGCCCTTCCCCATCTCCCTGAATCGCATCAACCTGTAGGGGCCCAGCGTTTTCGCCCAAGCCCACTCCGCCCCCATCCCCCCATTTTGCCCCACTCCCCAAAAACCCGTCATGATCGAGTAAAGTGACAGGTAACAAACCATGCCAACCCCCACAGCAGCAACCATGGGCAAAATCCTTACCACCGTAACCATCATCAACCGCGTCGATCAAATTCTGGCATCACGCCAAGTGATCACCCCTGAAGAAATTCGATCCCTTACCCTCAAAAACGTCCTCGTCGATATCCGAGCCACCACCTTGTGTTTACCGCCTGAGGCGATCGCCCAACTCGGCCTCGAAATTCTCAAAGAAGTCGATGTCACCACCGCCGCCGGACTCAAAAAAGCCAAGATTTTCCCAGATGCCAAGATTTCTCTGCTCGGGCGCGAAGGCACCTTTGACTGTTTAGAACGTCCGGGGGGCAGCGATGCATTGCTCGATGTGATTCCGCTGGAATCTTTGGGTATTGAGCCGGATTTACAGAATCAAAAACTGAAGCTCTTACCAACAGAATCACAAGATACCTATTTGACGATTCTTTAAAAGAAAGCGATCGCTACACCGTCCAATCTTCCCAAACCAAACCGGGAACCTTAGCAAAATCTGAACGTAACATAATCCATCTTTTCCCAAAATCCTGGCAATGCACCGAGAGTAAGGAAAGACAACGGGGATGACCTTCAGTCACCCTAACGAAGACCTGCAAACTGGTGATTTTAAGGACAGATGATCAAGAAAACGCCGCCCCCCGCTCAACCGCCGATCCCCTCTCCCGTTGCGCCGGTTTCGCCTCCGGCGATCGCCCCCCGCTCCCAGCCCCGTCTCCCCCGCACTGTCAAGCTATTTCTCAATATCGGCAGCTATGGCATCTTCTGGATCTGGAACCTTTGCTTCTTGCTGCTGCTTTATGGCTTTGTTCTGCCCACCTTCGGCCGTGATTTAGCACTCGCGGTGGCCAATGGTGAAGTGGCACCCGAGATGCTACTGACGCTGGTGGGGCTGATGCTCGTGCCGACGGGCTCGGCGATCACGGGTGTCTGGCCCTTGCGGCGTTCCCCTGGACGGTTGATGCAGCTCTTCTTTGGCGTGGAAGCCCCCTTAATGTTGCTGCTGAGTCTGCGGGTTTGGATGCTTCGAGAACTGACCGACGCCAGCTATTTCTTGATCGGCACGTTTTTGTTGAGTATTTTCGCTTTTGCCCTGAGCCTCTGGCGACCGGAATGGAGCCAAACCCGCCGCTGGCTGGGCTGGCTCCAGGGGGCGGTGCAGAGCCTGATGATCATTGTCGGGTTCTATGTGGCGGTGCTGCTAGCACTCTATACAATGCCCACGGTACCCGGTCTACTCTGGGAGATGGGGGATTACCTGCTGTCTGGCGATTGGCTCCGGACTTGGGGGGACAATCTTTGGCAAAAAGGGTATCATTCGGCGCTCGAACTGCTGGTCATTGTGCTAGGTTTTGCCACGCTGACCTTCGGCTTTGCCTTGCCCGTGATCTTTGGCTGGTTCTACAGTCGCACCGGGCTGCAGGGCTATCTGCATCTGGTGCGGCGTCAGGGACGGGGCATTGCCTTGATTGTGGTCTTGAGTACCCTGATGGCCTGGTTTGTCGTCTTTGGTGGTGTGAATCTTCAACCGCAATTGGCCGCGTTTGCTCGGGTGGCAGCGGCCAATACCCCGGCAGGTCGTGCGGCGCTGGTGAACAATGAGCCGTCGGTACGTCGGGGTCTACTCAATGCCTATCTCTATTCCTACCGTTACCTCGGCGCGGATGGGCAGAAGCTGAATCTGCAGCGACTCTATCGTCGGGCCTTGGGTTGGGAGGGCGATCGCATTGCCCCCTTACAGTACTTACATGATTGGTTGCTCTCGCCCTTCCTCTACCAAGGGCAAGGGACGGATGCCGATCGCGCCGCCACGGCCTATGCCGAGATTTTTGACGCGCCGATTCAGAAAGCCGAGCAAAAAGCGATCCTCAAGGCGATGAAATCGACCGTAATGCTGGATGCTGCTAATGCAGGGGTTTTGGACATTGGCCGACGCAAGGTCTGGGTGGCGCGTCAGGAACTCAATGTGGAGCCCCATGCGGACTATGTGGATGTGGAATTGTATGAGGTCTACCAGAATCAAACCCACGAAGTGGAAGAGATTTTCTATGGCTTTGCCCTGCCGCCTAATGCCGTACTGACCGGGATTTGGCTGGGGGAGACGGATAATCTGAGCGATCGCTTCCCCTTCCAAGTCGCACCTCGGGGTGCCGCCCAGCGCGTCTACAACAGCCAGGTTCAACGCCAGCGACCCATTGACCCTGCGCTCTTGGAGCAGGTGGGTCCCAATCAATATCGGCTCCGAGCCTTTCCTATTCCTGTCAAGCTCAATCACTGGGAACGAGGTCGGGAGACTGTCGAGCGCCCCACCGAAATGCACCTCTGGCTCACCTATCGCGCCATTCCCCAGGCGGGTGAATCGCTCTTGCCCAGCCTGACCGAAGCCCGCAACGTTTTTTGGACCAAGCAGACCCAGCGGCTGCGTAATGGCGCAACGGTGCAGGGCTTTGAGGATTGGTTTGAAGATACTCAGGACGCCTTTGCCCCCACCGAACAACTTTCGCCCATTGCCGTTGGAGGTTACACCCTTACGGCTCAAGCGCTCGACCCAGAACTGCAGCCCGACCTCAGCGGTCAAGAAATCGCCCTGATTGTAGATACCTCCTACAGCATGGGTCAGCATCGCCAAGACCTGCAAGCTCAACTAGATTGGCTCCAAGCGCAAGGCTTACTGGATGGCGATCGCCGCAATGGCGAAGTCACGCTCTACACCCTAGCAGCGGGTGAGACAAAACCCCAACGGATTAAACAAACCAATGGATTCTCAGCGAAAGACCTGCTCTTTTACGGTGTGGTTCATCTCCAGGACATGGTGCGAAGTGGGGAAAGCCTAGGGGGATCAGACTATGATGCCTTAATCCTGCTCTCGGATGAAGGCAGCTATGAACTGGTGCCCGATGAAGAAATCGCTCTGGGTGATCCCCAAGACGAGCGTCCCAACAACATCGCCCCATCCACCGAGTCTGAAACACCATCTGAATCGCTAACGATCGCCCGAGCCCCCTCGCCCAAGCCATCCCTGCCCATTTGGACGGTGCATCTCGGGGCATTGCCCGCCGCCTACGATGACGACACGCTCAAAGCGATTCAAGATAGCCAGGGCAATGTTACGCGCTCTGTGGCCGAGGCCTTGCGTCAATGGCGTCAGCAAGCTCAACTGACGGGCAATGAAATGCTGACAGGCTCCTGGCGCTGGCAGATTAGTGCTAATCCAGACGCAATCCCGACGGCAACGGGACTAGAGCCGATCGCCGCCCGGGTGTTGATCAACTATCTTGCCCAAGATCTGGATACCAACGACGTCCAAGCGCTAGACGCCCTCCATGGGATTGCCACCGAGCAGGCGATCGTCACCCCCTACTCATCCATGATCGTTCTGGTCAATGATGAGCAGCGAGAACTGCTTAAGCAGGCAGAAGCCTCAGGCGATCGCTTTAACCGCACTGTGGAATCGGGCGAGGAGGAGATTCAACAGCCTGCCCCAGTGATGGGAGCGGTTCCTGAGCCCGGCTTCTGGGTGGGAACCGTGGTTGCGACCGGGTTCTTTCTGCTCCAACGGCGGCGGCGGGTGCATCGTTAATCAGCGCAGTGCATTGAATGGGGTGGGGGGTTCGTCTGCCGTCAACCCATTTCCGTCAACCCATACAATCGCGCTGGATTCTCCCAGAGAATCTGCGCGATGGTCTCTGGGGGTAGCTGCTTCGCTAATTGCGCAATGAACTGCTCAAACAGGTCGGGATGAAACTCGCCGTGGGGATAGTCTGATCCGAGGATCAGGCAGTCTGCACCGATTAATTCGATCAGCCAAGGCAGATAGGGCTCTGTCGGTTCAACGCCAATAAAGCATTGGCGTTGAAAATATTCGGAGGGCTTGCGCTTCACGGTCTCGCCCACTTCCCAGGTTGAGCTTTTATATTCCTCATCCAGCCGCCAGAGCCAATAGGGCAGCCAGCCGCCGCCCGACTCCAGAAAGCCAAAGCGCAAGTGAGGGTGGCGCTCTAGAACCCCCCCCTCAATCAGGGTCAGCAGCGCCATCATTTGTTCCATCGGATGGGCACAGGCATGGAGGGCAAAACGGGTATGGAAGCGATCGCCCCCCGCCGTGGGCAAGCGACTCGGCGTGCCCTCATGAATGCAGACTGCAATATCCAGTTCTTCGCATTTGCACCAAAACAGCTCATAAGCCGGGTCACTCAATAAGCGTCCCTTGATCGGATTGGGACGGACAAAGACCGCTCGCCAGCCAAATGCAGCGATCCGGAGCAATTCCGGCACCATTTCCTCGGGCGCATGACAATTGATCGCCCCCACGCCCCGGAGAATGTCTGGGTTAAAACCACAGAAGTCGTAGAGCCAGTTGTTATAGGCCCGCACAAAAGCCCCAGCCAACTCAGGTGCCATGCTATCCACAGCGGTGATAAATAACAGTGACGTGGGATAGATAAAGCAGAGGTCTGCCCCCATCGTCAGAATGGCTTGAATCTGGCGCTGGGGTTCGCTCCCCGCGAGAGGGTCTTGCTGCAAGATCGGCTGGCTCCAGCGGCGCAAGTAGGGCTCGGAGAGCTGGTTAAAGATCGACTCGCCCTGAATCTGGAGATCTGGCGTTGGCGCAAAATGCTGAAATGCCGGGTCGAGATAGTCCTTCCAGAGGGTCTGGGGTTCATGCACATGGGCATCGGCATCAATAATGCGATAGTTGTTCAACATCGGAGTAACTAACAGAATCTAGGAGCGGTCATCATTTAGATTTGACGTGCCCTAGTGCTTTGTCAAGAGTAAAATGAGGGGTTGTCGCGAGATTGAATTGAATCATGAAACCCAGTATTAGCAATGGTTGTGTTGGGTTTCGCGACCCTCAACACCAACCTACAATTTAAAGTTGACGCTGCACTAGATCGGTACGGGCCAGGGATTGAGCGCCGATTCCTCTAGGGCAGCAGTGCACCAGCCCATTGCCACTGGCACCGTGTACAAACGACCCGGGCCCAAGCGTCGCCAATGGTGACGTAGCCCCGGCACAATCACTTTAGCGACATTCAGACCCACATCTGGCCGAGTTTGATCCAGCACCAGCAACTCCAGGCCCTTGTTCTCCACACGCTTTTGGCAGAGACGAATATCGTCGAGCAAGTCATCGCTCCATTGCTTGGGGTAATCAGCGGCGGTTTGAGGCGAACCGTCTGCTGCGGGAGCAAGATAGGGTTCGTTCGCCAGCGTGGCGGTTTGCCACCAGCGACGGTTTAAAGCCGTTGCACCTAGGGCGTAACGGCTGCTGCCATCGGCATGGCTGGGTAGCACCGCCGGTAAGATTTGATTGAGTTCCGTCAGCGCTCGACCGATCGCCAGTTGAGCATCAAAGTGAGCGCCAAAGCCAAAGAGAATATCTTCTGTGGGGCGATTATGACACCGACTCAGGGCCACAAAGCTGGGAATCTCCAGATCGCTAGTGATATCGAGCACCCACAACTCGCGCTGGAGGGTGGCATACCGTTCTTGAAGCGCCTGGAAATCGGGGTCATTAAAACTCGCCAGATCCACCGCTGGCTTAGACAGACGGTTATACCACCAGAGGGCGATCGCATCGCGCTCCACCAGTTCCATAAAGCCCTGCAAGATCGCCTCTTCCAGAGTGCTGCCCGCGGCACAGCCGTTGGTGTCGGCCCAGCAGTCTGGCTCAGCATCAGACTCGGCTGGTTTAGGGGAACCAAAGTAGCAATATGCCGTGGGCAGATAGCGATAGTGAGCCTGGGTCAGTGACCAAACCGGTGTCCAATCCCGCTGCCGCTCCGGGTCAAACGGGACGGGAATATGTTGAGCCGGCTGTTCACAGCCACGATTCCATTGCTCCCGAGCGGCATATTGCTGCGGACTAAAATTCATACAGTCATTGGGATGGATTGCCGCATCGCCTAGATCCAGATATGTCTCGTTCCTGCGAGGCTCATCCCCTTGGAAGACCGCAGAATAGCGTTCGATCGCCTCTCCGAGCGCACTCATTTTCGCTTGGGCGGCGGTTCGGCCTTTACCCCCGCTACGCCCACCCAGGTTGGCCCGCAGCGATCGCCAATCATCAAAGATCGACCGGAAATCATGCTTTGCGACATAGGTATGCTGCCAAGGGTCGAGGCTATGGGGATGCTTGGCGATCGCCCGCACGACTCCCGTAAGCGGGCTGATCTGGTGTTGATACTGGGCAAATACCGTCTCTGGCGACTGGGTGCGATGACCGCCATCGGCCGTGAATCGCTTGCGACGATGACCGAGAATCAAAGGCAACTGACGACTCCCCGCTGGGGTGGGGGGTCGCCCACAGCAGGGGCATTGGGGGCGGCGGATGACGGCATGGTGCTGGAGCGCCGGAGCAAGAGTATCGTAGGTGAGGAGGCGATCGCTGATGGCGGGATGTTTCTGACCCTGAACAATCCACTTAAACACCGCCGTAGCAATAATGCCCAGAGCCGTTTGCAAACTAGCAGAGTTCAGGGTCAAGGGCGGAATCAAGGGCAAAACCGCGTCGGTTTGCCGCCCGAGATAGGTTTCCACCGGACGATTACCCCGGAGGCGTTGGGCGAGGCAGGCCCAACAGGCGGTGCGCGGGGGAACAAACAGGGGGCCAAGCCACAGCCTGCTACCCGCAGGCTTGGTCAGCAGCCACGGTCGCCCCTGTTCCAGGGCAGTTTTATTGAGCGTCTCTAGCTCGGGTTGAAGGTAGTCATCACAGAGGACAATCTCCAACTCAAGCTCAGGCATCGTTGTTGCTGGTGACGCATCAATAACGACAGTCTGAATTCCCTGAGCCTGAACCAGAGTAGCCAGTTCAACCGCAGCCACTGAGCCGAGGGCACGAATCCCCACGCGAGTCGTTTGTAGGCGCTTTGCTGCCATCTGGGGGTCAATCCTAAGATGATGGCAGGCGATCGCCAGATCAGCAGACAACCCACCCACAGAGGGTTCGCTCTCGTCATTGTCGAGATAACCCTGTTGCTGCAACTGCTTCAACCCATAGTGAATATAGGCTACGGGGATCTCAGCTTGCAATTGCTCAATAATCTCAGCCAGGGTATGGTGGCCCGTGAGTCGGGGTAAAAGTTGCGCATACAGGGGATCGTTGAGCAGGTTGACCTGTTGCTCAGAATGAAGAAAGACCTCGCCGCCCCTCCCGACATCCACCCGTAGGTCATGCCTTAAGCGAGGACGATGCTGTTGATTCATGGGCTGAACTGAACCATAGACGGCGTTTGTAACAAAAAAACGAAGGTTGCATCCCAGTTTGGTAGCCCTCACCCTAAATCCCTCACCCACGCTTGGGTGAGGGATTTTGAAGCTGGCTCCCCTACTCCCAAATTTGGTATAAGGGGCTGGGGTATGAGGGCAATATTGGCAAAAGTTGGGATGCTTC
>JBCDEB010000087.1:0-29678 GCA_039180005.1 Cyanobacteria bacterium P01_G01_bin.54
ACAGACAGAGACGAAACAAAATGAACGGCTTTAAGTTTTTTGCAAACTGCCAAACGTAAAATCTCCTCAGTGCCTGAAACATTACTCTGTTTAAAAGCAGAATAGGGATAAAGGAAATTAACAAACGCACCGTTGTGATAGATAACTTCAACGCAATTACCTAATTCCTGAAACTGCGTCTCACTTAATCCCAAGTAGGGTTGAGAAAGGTCTCCTGGAACCGCAATCAAGCGATCATGAAAGTCCGCTTGCCACAACTGATAAGCTTCGAGATTGGTTTGGATCCGCCGCTGTGCCGATGCTTCATCGGTAGCGCGAACCAAACAATGTATGATTGCCGAGGTCTTTTGCAAGAGCTCGGCCAACAGAAATGCGCCTAAAAACCCTGTTGCTCCACTTAAAAATATCTGCTTCGGAGCTTCAATCCATTGAAAATCATTGTCTTGAGGAGGCGCGATCGTGGGATCTAAAACGACCTCTGCTGCTAAATTGAGGAGCGATTGAACCGTGGGCTTTTCTGGTTGCTCCATCACGTGTGCGGCCAGCCCCGATACGGTCGGGAACTCAAATAAATCCACCAACTCCAGCTCCACCTCAAGGGCAGAACTCAAGCGTTCTAGTATTTTGATCGCCAGCAGCGAATGTCCGCCCAACTCAAAAAAATTATCGTAAAGACCCACGCGATCCAGTTTTAAGGTCTGGGCAAAAATCTCAGCGATCGCCTTTTCAGTCATGGTTTGAGGCGGAACAAAAGTTTCGATGCTGTAGGCATCTTCTGGGGTCGGCAAGGGCAACCCTTGACGATCGATTTTGCCATGGACATTGAGGGGAAATTCTGCGAGGCAAACAAAGAATGTCGGGATGGCATATCTGGGCAGTCGCTTGCTCAGAAAGTGACGCAGCTGTAGCGCCGTTAGGGTACTGTTTTCAGGGACAAAATAGCTAATCAGTTGGCAATCACCATCGATGTCTCTCGCCATCACAACCGTACTTTTCACATCGGGATGTTGGCTTAAAATGGCTTCAACTTCTCCTAGCTCAATGCGAAAGCCCCTGATTTTCACTTGGTCGTCTGTACGTCCCAAAAACTCCAGATTGCCATCTTCTCGATAACGAACGCGATCGCCAGTTTTATACAGCCGCGCGCCCTCACAAAAGGGATCAGCAATAAAAGCCGTTTGGGTTAAATCGGGGCGGTTGAGATAGCCCCGGGCTAAGCCTGCACCGCCGATATAGAGTTCCCCCGGAATGCCGATGGGTACGGGTTGGAGTCGGGAATCGAGCACACGCGTGGTGGTATTGCGCAAGGCCGTGCCAATCGGTACTTCTCGCCCGCCCAGAGCATCAATGGAGCGGTCTGATAAATCCATCATCGTTGTGACAACGGTGGCTTCCGTCGGGCCATAGCTGTTGACCAAGCGTACGGTTGGCGGAACCTGTTGTTGCCAAAGGGCCAGGCGATCCAGCTTGGCCGTTTCGCCACCGATAATCACCAAGCGCAGCGAGTCTGGTAATGCCAGCTGATCGGCGACCATCTCTGTTGTCATTTGCTGCCAGAAGGCGGTGGGCAAATCCACAACCGTTAACGCCCAGTTGCGACAAGCCGTGAGGAATCCCGCCATCGAACTCAAACAGCGATCGGTGCGCAGAATCAGAGTTGCCCCTCGGGTCAAGCAGGGGAAAATCTCCTCCACGGCGGTATCGAAACCGAGGGTGGCAAACTGTAAAATGCGATCGCTGGCCGTAATGGCGTAGGCGTCTATCGCCGCTTCAGTAAAGTTGACCAGCCCCCGATGTTCGATGGCAACGCCTTTGGGTTTGCCCGTTGAACCGGACGTGTAGATGATGTAAGCCAGATTGGCCGCACTAACGGAACACTCAGGATTTTCGGGGGATTCTAAGGCAATCTCCTGCCAATCCTGGTCTAACAAGACGAGCGTCGTATCCAGGGCAGCAAATTTATCGATGAGCGCAGCCTGCGTGACCATCGCTTGGGGCTGGGCATCGTCGAGGATGGTTTGAGAGCGTTGGGTGGGATCAGCAGGGTCAAGAGGAACATAGGCAGCACCGGCTTTGAGGATGCCCAATAAACCAACGATCATCGCGATTGATCGCGTCAAACAGAGCCCCACCCCATGCTCTTGCTTCACCCCCTGCTTTTGTAAATAACGGGCGAGTTGGTTGGCACGGCGATCCAACTCATGATAAGTAATCTGTTCTTTCTCATCGACAATTGCGATCGCCTCGGGCGTTTCTTTTACCCGCGCCTCAAACAAATGGTGAATACACGTTTTAGGGGCATCAAAGGGCGGTAATTGTTGCCAAGCCGCAAGCTGTTCTGCTTCGGCTAGGGTCAGTAGCGGCAGGTCGAGAAGGGAACAATCAGGGTTGGCGATCGCACCATTAAGCAATGTCTGAAAATGTCCCATCATTCGCACCATCATGGGTTCATCAAACAGATCCGTGTTGTATTCTAACTTGCCAATCAGTCCGTTCTCATCTTCAACAACATGGAACGTGAGGTCAAATTGAGACGTCCTATTGTCAATTCGTGAATGGCCAATATTGAGTTCGGAGAGTTTAATCTCCTCAACAGAAAACGTATTTTGATACACCAACATCACCTGGAAAATGGGCGCATAGGCAAAGTTCCGGGTGGGCTGAAGGTCACTAATTAACTTTTCGAATGGTAAGTTCTGATGTGCCAATGCATCCAGAACCGTTTCGCTAACACGCTTAAGGAGTTGACGAAAACTAGGATTTCCAGACAGATCGGAGCGAAAGACAAGCGTATTAATAAAACAGCCCATCAAACAGCTCATCAAAGATTCGATTCCTGGCTGATGGCGGTTGGCAATTGGGGAGCCCACCAGAATATCTTCTTCTCCAGAATAACGAAATAACAGGGTTTGTAGCGCTGCCAGTACGGTGGTGTAGGCAGTTGTCCCCACTTGCTGTGAGAGTTGTTTTAAGCCCTCTTGCAGGGTCTTAGGTAGGAAAAACGTGAGAGTTTTTCCTTGAAAAGAAACCACCGTTGGGCGGGGGCGATCGCTGGGCAATTGCAAAACAGCCGGTGCATTATGTAAAGTTTTGCGCCAATACTCCAGTTCTTTGGTGAGAATATTGTCCTGGAAATAGTCCTGTTGCCACAGAGAAAAATCGACGTATTGAATCGGAAGTTCTGTCAGCGGAGAGGGCTGTTCTTGGACAAACGCATCATACAGCGCACTCAGTTCGCCAAAAAACACACTAAATGACCAAGCATCGACAGCAATGTGATGAAATGTTAGCAGTAAAACGTAGTCTTTTGGTCCCAATTGCAGCAGACTGAATCGCCAACCCCAATCTGTAGCAAGGTCAATGGGCTTAAATCCTTGTTCTCGAATTCTTAATCGTGTTTGTTCATCTTGTTGGTTGGGGGTTAGCGATTGCAGATCAATAATAGATAAATCCCAATCCACCTGTGGTGTAATGATTTGCATTAACTTGCCGTCAATAACCTGTATCTTCGTTCGCAAAATAGCGTGACGACGCACGATTTCTTTCAGGGCGCGATTGAGGGCAGTAATGTTTAACGGTCCGGCGATTTTCAGAGCTGCAGAAAGATTGTTGGCAACAGCACTTTTACCCCCCAGACTATCTTGAAACCACATTCGTCTCTGGGCGAAGGAAATCGGAAACTGTTCTATTTCTGTGTCAGATAAAACATGCCGAGGAATCGTGAGTGATGGTGTGGTTTCTCGATTAGAAAACGATGATTTTGTTTGCTCTGCTTTCTGGCTCTGAAGTTTGAGTTTTAAGAGCGCTTGTTTTTCAGGAGGAAGACGAGCAATGCGTTGGACAAGATCTTGAGCGTTCATGTCTGCTAACTTAGCTGTTTATTATCCTTTGCTAATTCTGCTTACACAGCTAACATCTCTCGCGATGAAGACGCTGAAAATTTCTGCTTTACACCATCCAAGAACTGCAAACTTTCCATAACCCAATCAAACTCGACGCCAAAATCGATCAGTGCGGAAACTTCATCGACCCCTGCTTGCTTGAGATCGTCGATCAGCTTCTGACAATAGTCGGGTGTCCCGATCAACACCTTGCCATCCAGATAGGTTTCAAAACTAAAATCTAGTAATTCTTCCATATCTTGAGGTGTAATCATTTTGGGATCGATCGATGCAAAAAGATCAGCCGCAGGTTTAGCAACAAGGTCAAAATGGGTTCTGAGATAGTTTTTAAAGGGTTCTTTGACTTTCTTGCGAATCTCATTAATATCATCGCCAATAAATGTGTGAACCATCATCGCAACTTTACCCGCTTGAGGATCATGACCATTCTTGGCCAGCGTATCACGGTAAAGTTTGATTTTGCGGAGGGTATCCTCTACGCTCTGATAGAGCGGTGAGGCAAGAACGTTTGCCCCCATCTCTCCAGCTTTGATAAAAGATGCATCAGAGAGCGAGGTGATCCAGATTCGCAATTCTTTCTGCAAGGGGTTGGGAAACGTCTGAGTTTTGGCCAGTTTTCCAGCACCATTTTTCAATTCGATCGCTCCGCCCCGCCAGAGCTCCTTGACAACCTCAATACCGCGCCACATGATCTCTTTCTTGTTGTCATAGTTTTCGGGTGCAAGCACAAAATCATTGGGATGCCATCCTGGCGCAAAGGAAAGACTCACGCGACCATTCGAAATATTATCGACCATTGCCCATTCTTCCGCTACACGAAGGGGATCTTGTAGCGGCATTACAACGCTACCGGAGCGAATTTCAATCTTTTCGGTAACCGCTGCGATCGCCGCCCCAGCAACGGATGGATTGGGATATAGACCCCCGAAGGCATCAAAATGACGTTCAGGAATCCAAACTGCGGAAAAACCATGGCGATCGGCAAATTTAGCGCCTTCAAGAAGCAAGCGATACTTATCTCGGCGGGTGGTAGAACCGTTTCCTGAAAAATAAAAAAGACTAAAATCCATGGGTTGTTGATGTTGGGTTGTGGGTTGTTGATTGCGGGTTACTGAAACAAGATCTGTAGAATGCGTTGTCTGACAGTCAAAAAATCAATTCGGTCATTGCAGAATGGACGAGACCCATGGCAGGCGGGACGCCTGCGCTACGGAATTCCCGGTTTATTGTCTGCAATGCCAACCAACGCACAATACTCAATTTATGAATCCGTTACTTGTTGTAATTGCGTCTGCACTTCATCGGTCGATAAGTTCTCGATTTCTGCCAATAGGCGAGCCGTTTCTTCCGCCTCAGCATCCGCTGCTTCTGGTGGTGCGAGTTGTGCGGCAATCGCACCTGCTAGACCCGCAACTGTCGGTGTTTCTGACAATAACGTTCGCAGGGAAATATCAACGGGGTATTGCTCCCGTAACTTCGAGATAACACGCACGGCTAAGAGAGAATGACCGCCGAGCTCGAAGAAGCTATCGTTAACGCCAATCGGCGCAAATCCCAGTTGCTCCTGCCACAGTTCAACGATCCAGGTTTCGATTTCATTGCGGGGGGCAACATAGACAACCGATTGTTCGGGACGCTGATGGGAGGGCTGCTGCTGCGTTTGGGCGGTCGCTGCCGACGTCACCTCGGCTGCTGCCATCGCACTCAAGTCATGCTGTTCGGCGAGAATGGCGTCAATATCTTTGGTGGCGACAACCGCATGATCGAGTCCCCGCTGGAGAATGCGCACCAAGGCTTCGATCCCCTCTCGCGGTGTCATGCCCGCTTCGAGATTTTCCAGACGACGCGCAACCATTTCTTCGGGAAGATTTGTCAGATCAGCACTCATCCCCACCTCTTGCCACATATCCCAATCAATGGAGACCGTCCGTTGTCGGCGGTGCGAACGGGCAACGGCATCGAGATACGCATTGGCCCCGCAATAGTCCACCTGTCCCGCACCGCCCACGAGGGCGCTCAGGGAAGAAAAGAGAACGAGAAAATCCAGGGGCGTCTCCTGGAAAATCGCTTCTAGAATTTGCGTCCCCTCAACCTTGGGCGAAAGAACATTTTGCACCATTTCTTGGGTTTTCAGGGGGATAATGCCGCCGCCAGGAACCCCAGCGGTGTGGAAGACCCCGTGAATCTCGCCAAAGCGTTCGCGGGCCCGATCATAGGCGGTTTGCATGGCTTGACGATCGCAGCTATCGGCGGTAATGGTCAAAACTTGTCCGCCTGCGGCTTCAATCGCTTGTAATTTGCGAATTTTAGCGGCAACGGGACAGGATTCCTCGGCTTTAGCCAACCAGCTGTCCCAGTCTGGGCGCTCGGGGAGGGCGGAACGACTGGTCAGGATCAGATTCGCTTTGACCGTTTCTGCCAGGAATTCAGCCATGGCTAAGCCGAGTCCGCCGGTTCCCCCGGTAATCCAATACGTTCCCTGGTTGCGAAAAACGGGGGATTCATCGGCATCTAAGGTCAGCGGGTCATAGGTGAGTTCCCAGCGATGATTGCCACGATAGGCGATGGTGGGTGCTGATTCAGCATCCGCTTTTGAGAGAATTTCGTTTACGAGTCGATCAAGCGATTCGGGTTCAATCTCACCCTGGAAATCGACCAGGTCAATATCAATATGCGTACAAGCAAGCTGAGCATATTCTTGAGGGATGACCTTGCAGGGGCCGGTGAGGGTGGCTTTTTCCGGATAGAGACTTTCCTTGCCCGTCACCTCTTCAACTTGGCTGGAAATGACGTTGATGCGATCATGGCGCTCATCTCCCATCTGTCCAAGTGCTTGGGCGAGATAGAGTAGGCTATAAAAACCGTGCTGAACCGCTGTTTCTGGCGTTAAATCGGGAGAAACCGTCCATAAGTGAGCGAAAATCAGAGCCGTGTCGAGAACGGCGATATTCCGAACTAATGCTTCATAATGTTCGCGATCGCTGGGGTTAAGGGTGTAAGAATTCCCCTCAGTTTGACTAAAGACTTCGCCTGGCGTGACCTGTACGACACGATGTCCTGCCTGCTGCAAGTGTTGGATCAATGCCTGACCCAATCCGACATTATCCACAAACACGACCCAGCAGCGTTTGGGGGCATCAGGAGAAAGTTTGGGCAGTAGCGATCGCTTCCAGGTGGGCACATAAAACCACTGACTGAGGTCTGTTTTTTTCGTGATGTTGAGGCTGTTGTCAGTCGGCGGCTCAATCCAATAACTTTGGTGCTCAAAGGGATAGGTGGGTAGGGGAATCCGCCGAGCCGGGCGATCGCTGTAAAAATTCGACCTGTTGATCCCTGTCCCTGCCTGCCAAAGCCGTCCCAGGCTTTGCAAGATAAAGGCGGCATCATTGACTGGATCTTTGGGATGGGGCAGAGCGGAGAGAATCATTTGCTCCCCTGCTTGTTGTTGGGTTAAGGTGCATAACGCTCGTCCCGGCCCCACTTCCAAGAAAATCCCCTCCGCGTATCGTGCCAGTAGTTCCCCAACGCCCTCCGCGAACAACACACTTTGACGCAATTGCTGGGCCCAATAGTTCGGGTCTGTCGCTTGGGCGTCGGTGATCCAAGTTCCCGTGACGTTGGACATAAACGGGATTTTGGGGGCCTGGAGTTTAACCCGTTGCACCTGTTCAATCAACGGGGCGATCGCGCCCTCCATTAGGGGGGAATGGAAGGCATGGGAGGTGTGCAAGGGAATGCAGTCGATGCCTTGGGCTTCCTGTTTGGCTTGGAATTGTTCGATTTCGGCAACCGGACCCGAGACGACATTGAGCGTCGGTGCATTACTGACGGCGAGGACGAGAGAACCGGTGAGGAGGGGCTCGATTTCAGCCTTCGATAAGCGGACGGCGACCATCGAACCGGTCGGCTGTTGCTGCATCAAACGTCCACGAGCCGTCACGACCGCCAGGGCATCTTCCAGGGAGAAAACGCCGCCCACACAAGCCGCCACATATTCGCCGATACTGTGGCCGATGGTCGCTTCGGGTTGAATGCCCCAGGCCTGCCAGAGTTGGGCGAGCGCATATTCGATCACGAATAGGGCCGGTTGGGCGATCTCAGTTTGGGTCAGCACATCCTCTGTTCCCCCCTTACCAAGGGGGTCTCCCTCAATTCCCCCCTTACCAAGGGGGGTTAGGGGGGATTCCGACTCAGGAAACAGAATCGCTTTGAGATCCAGATCATGCTGGGACTTTAAGTAGTCAAAACAGCGATCGCAAACCGCGCGAAACTGGGGTTCGCCGACATACAATTGCCGGCCCATATTGACATATTGAGATCCCTGACCGGGGAACATGAAAATCACCGGGGGCGCCGTTTCAGCAGCTGGGGTAATTTCACCGGGAGCGGCTGCCAACTTCTCGATCGCTTCAGCAACCGTTTGCGCCACGACGGTGCGGCGGTAGGGCAATTCCCAACGCCCCAATTGGAGGGTATAGGCAACATCGGCTAAGTCAAGATCTGGATTCGCTTTGAGATGGCTAGTGAGGCGATCGCTCATCTGTGCCAAAGCATCGGGCGTTTTCGCTGAGAGGGAAAGAAGTTGAGGGAAATCGACCGTTTTATCCTGCTCTTGGGGTTGCGGAGCTTCCTCAAGAACGACGTGAACATTCGTGCCACCAAAACCGAAAGAACTCACCCCTGCTCGGCGGGGTGTGCCATTTCTTGACCAGTCTTTGAGCTGAGAATTGACATAAAAAGGACTATTCTCAAAATCAATTTGTGGGTTGGGTTCTTTGAAATTTAAGCTGGGCGGAATCTGTTGATGATGCAAAGCCAGCACCGTCTTCACAAAGCCAGCAATTCCGGATGCCGCATCCAAGTGCCCCACATTGGTTTTCACTGAACCCACGCCGCAAAACCCCTTGCGCTCGCTTTTCTGGCGAAAAGCAGCGGTCATGGCCGCAATTTCAATCGGATCACCCAACGCGGTTCCCGTGCCATGCGCTTCCATGTAAGAGATGGTATCCGGTTCAACTTCTGCCATAATTTGCGCGGCGCGAATGACACGGGTTTGGCCGTCGGCGCTAGGGGCGGTGTAGCCGACCTTCTGCGCACCATCGTTATTGATCGCAGACCCTTTAATGACGGCATAGATCGTATCGCGATCGGCGATCGCCTCCTCAAGGCGCTTGAGCACCACCACACCAATGCCATTGCCCCCCACTGTACCGTTGGCATCTCGATCGAAAGCACGACAATGACCGTCTGTGGAAATAATTTCATCGGGGGAAAGGGTCAGAGCCGTTTGGGGGGTCTTGACAGCGACGCCAGCTCCTAGAGCAAGATCACATTCTCCACTTAGCAAACTTTGGCAGGCTAGATGAACCGCCACCAAAGAGCTTGAGCAAGCCGTCCCCACACTGATGCTCGGGCCGTTGAGATTCAACTTATAGGAGACTCGGGTGGGCAAATAGTCTTTATCGACGCCCACGATGGTCGGCAAGAGGCCATGGGATTTCATGAGTTCAGGGTTGGGATGCAAATTATAGAGCAAGTATGTGCCCATCCCGACCCCCGCAAAGGTGCCGATCGCCCGTTCTTCCTGTTCAGAACTGTAGCCCGCATTTTCCAGGGCTTCCCAAGCACATTCGAGAAATAAGCGATGTTGGGGATCCATCATCGCTGCTTCTCGCGGTGTGAAACCAAAAAAGCCGGCATCAAAGCGATCGATCCCCTCTAACACCGAACCTGCCCGCCGCTCTTGGGTATCATTCGGGAGCAGCTCAAACTCAGAGGTTAGTTCGACACCATTGGCTAAATGTTGCCAAAAATCGGCAATGGTCTCGCTGCCTGGAAAGCGTCCGGATAAACCGATTACCGCAATTTCTAAACCCGTGTAAGCATCCATAGTCTCTGATTACAAAATCTCTAATTACAATTCATAAAAAAATGGACCTGTTGCTGTCGGGACGTAGCCTGCCACATCCCGACAAGGTCTCAAGCCGATCGCGATCGCTGTAAACGCTGTTTAAGGCGACGTTTGCCGCGATTCAATTTTTGCTCCATCGCTTTATTTCGAGCCGTATGAGACTCACTCTTGTCGGCACTAGCTAACTTTTGTGCCAAGCTTTTAATCGTGGTGTAGTTAAATAAATCCACTAAGGAAAAGGCTTGGGCCTGGGCCGGGAATGTCTCGTTCAACTTGCGATAAATGACCGTTAACAGTAATGAGTTGGCACCCATATCAAAAAAGTTGTCATTAACCCCCACGCGATCGAGGTCTAAAGCCGCTTCAAAAACTGCGGCGATCGCCTGCTCAATCTCGTTTTCCGGTGGGGCATAGGCCGCCTCGACTTTGGTAAATAACGCTTCATCGGTCGGCAACGCCCTGCGATCCACTTTGCCATTGGCCGAAAGGGGCAGCGCCTCAAGAAAGACAAAGGCAAAGGGGATCATATAATCCGGGAGTTTGTCTTTGAGCCATTGACTCAGGGTGGCAATTTCGGGGGGCGTTTCCCCTTTTTCCACGACCAGATACGCCACCAAGCGAGCCTGTTTGCCGTGACCGACGGCCTGAACGGCGGCCGATCGCACGCTGGGATACCGTGCCAGGGTGGATTCAATTTCTCCCGGTTCAATGCGATAGCCCCGCAGCTCGATCTGGAAGTCAATTCGACCTAAAAACTCAATGTTCCCATCCGGAAGGTAGCGACCGCGATCGCCGGTGCCATAAAGCCGTTCTCCGGTACGCGGATGGCGGATAAAACTGGCGGCGGTTTTTTCGGGATTTTGCCAATAGCCCTGGGCTAACTGCACACCTGAGCAGTACATTTGCCCGGAAACCCAGGTGGGACAGTCCTCCAAAACCGCGTTGAGAATGTGATATTTAACATTCGTCATCGGCTGGCCGTAGGGAATGCTCTTCCAATGGGGCTCAACGCGATCAATGGGATAACAAATGTTCCAGATGGTGGTTTCTGTGGGGCCACCGACACTGTAGAGCTGGATCTCGGGTGCAAACTGACGGATGCGCTCGAACAGAGACAGGGGCAACCAATCCCCGCCCAAGGTTCCCAATCGCAAACGGGAGAGCATGGCGACCGTGGCAATGGCCGGATCTTCTAAGGTATCGACGAGAATCTCCAGCAGGGCGGGAACGGAGTTCCACAAGGTGACACCCTGGCGATCGATTAATTCGGCCCAATGGCTTGGATCTTTGTGTAGCTGCGCCTCGGGCAAGACAATCGCGCCCCCCGCGCTCAGCAACCCGAGAATGTCGTAGGTTGACATATCATGATTGAGGGCAGTGAGCGCAAGAATGCGATCGCTGGCGGTGAGTTCAAAGCGCTGGTTCGTATAGACAATCGTATTCGTCAGGGCGCGATGAATAATGGCTACGCCCTTGGGCAGTCCCGTTGAGCCCGACGTATAAATAATATGAGAGAGATCGTCGGGGGCTTGCCGGATCTTCAAGGTTGCGAGGGATCGGGGCTCGCACGTATCGACCGTTAAGCAAGGGCGAGACCCTAGATCCGGGAGCGTGTCAAGTAGCTGAGACTGGGTGAGAACGAGCGGCGTTTGGCTATTGTCGAGCAGATATTGCAAGCGTTCCTTGGGTAGACCCGGCGCAATGGGCACACAAGCAGCCCCAGCCAGCAAAATCCCCATCACGGCAACAATTTGTTCCCAGCCTTTCTCCATGACAATGGCAATGGGCTGATTGGGCTTGGCCCCCCGTTCTCGCAACTGATGGCCGAGGGTGTTGGCGCGATCGAAGAGTTCCTGGTAAGTCAGTTGGCAGTGGGGCGCGATCACGGCGATCGCGTCGGGCTGCTGCTGGACTTGCGTCAAAAACAGTTCCTGGACAAAGGTCTCGGCGACGGGGGCATCGGTCTCATTGACGGTTTTGCGGATTGTCTCCTGGGCAGGGGGCAGTAGTGGAATATCCGTTGCAGTCCACAGCTCGTCCGAGTTTGCCAGGTCGTTGAGGAAGCGGCAATAGGTCTCGAACATGTCCTGAATTAATCCCTCAGGAAACAGTTCCTCCACCACATCCCAATTAAAGTGTAAAGTCCCGTTTTCCTCGGAGATCTGCACGTCCATCCAGGCCTGAGAGGCTTGAGAAATCCCATAAACCAACTCGCCAAAATGACCAAACGTGCGGGTTTCTTGACCCATTGCGGCAAATCCGAGGGTGCTCGTAAAGATCACGGGCAGGGCTCGGGGCTTCTCTCCCTTACGACGGGCAATTTCCCGCGTCACGCGCACACCGCTAAAATAGCGATGCTCTAAGTCTTGCCAAAGCTGCGTCTGAATCTTCTCGGCGCGCTCGCGGAAGCTCTCCGGTCCCGTGCGATCGATCGCCAGCAACGTCACCGAGGTAAAATCCCCCAAAATTTGATTCACCTGCTCGTGCATCGGCAAGCGATTGAATAGGGCAAGGTTGAGGGTGAATTTTGGGGTCTGGCTCCAACGCCCTAACACTTCGGCAAAGGCCGCAATCAATAATCCCGAAGGCGTTAACCCGGCTTTGACGGCCTTTTGCTTGAGCGATGTCCAGTCCGGCGGCGACATCTGGGTGCTGTAGCGACGACAGCGATGCTCCTTGATTTCTTGGGGATTTTTGGCCAGGGGTAAATCTGGCGCGGGGGGCAGAGTGTCGATGCGATCGAGCCAATAGTCCCGCGATCGCGCGTAGAGCTCCGTCTTCGTCAATTCCTGCTCGGCTAGGGCATAATCCCGAAACGAGAGTTCCAGCTGGGGCAATGCCACCCCAGGATTTTGATACAGGGCAAACCATTCTTCAAAGAGGCGGAACAAACTCCAGGCATCGAAGACCAACAGATCGAAGCTAATGTGCAGACGGCTACGGCGGTTGGGCAGACGGGTCAGGCGAAAATCAAAGAGCGGCCAGCGATCGCTGGGAATATTTTGATGGGAGAGAAGCTGGCGCAGACGGTCCAATTCGGCGGTGATTTCTGCTGCGTTGCGAACTGACAAGTCAGCGCTTGCGCTATCGCGCAGATCCAAAACCGGCAATGCGTAGGGCGGCACCGATTCCAGAATTTGCTGCTGCCCGTCCGGTCGGACGATCGCCCGCAACATATCGTGGCGGGCGATCGCGGTCTGCAAGGCAATCTCTAAGCGCTCAGGCTCGAGATCTTCCCCTTCGATTTCGTAATAGCCGTGATTCGAGACGTTGCCTAACTCCAACACCCCACTGCGCCCAATCCAAAAGGCGTGCTGCATGTCGGTAAGGGGAAAGGGTTCATGGCGCGATGGGCGATCGGGCACAATTGTGGGCAATTGGCGATCGCTTGGTGCGAGGTCGCGATCGTCCAACAACGTTAAAATCTGGGGCTTGTACTCAACGAGTAAATCGCGCAAATCCGGCGTCAGCATTCCCTTGGGTGCATCAACCAGTAAAGCGCCATCTTCCTTATTTTTAGACAAACGAATACCGCGACTCGAAAGCGAGCCTAGAAGCAGATGCAGGTTCATGATTTCCTAATGAGAGTTTCCTTTGCCTTGCGTCAGTTTTCTCTTCTTATGCTCGAAATAAAATCGCAACGCTAATTCCTTAAAGCGCAAAGAAAGAGCGATATAGTAACAACTTTAATTGTTAAGGTCAGCTTCACGGCAGTGCTAACCAGCGTGAGAGACGTCGTGACCCAGCACATCCCCCCATGGATAACCGCAGGAGCTTATTGAGATAGATGATCAATTAGATCTTGTAGATCTAACCTCTATTTGCAACTTACTGCCAGCTCAGCGAGAGTCTATCACAGCTTTCTCGAAGAGTGCAAGGAAATTGTAAGAAAAACCCCAAGTCGCTGAAGTCCGAAGAATTACTGAAGTCAGCCAGCCCAGAATTGAGACCGAACAAAACCGGTTTCAACTAGGCTTTAACCTTTATACAGTAATAGAATCAAGAGTTTTAATACTTAACACGTGACAAGTTATTCTCCCTGGCTGATTAAGAGCAGCAACGCTTCCTCGGTGAATTTGCTGAAGCTCTGGCGGATCGCTTCAGCCGAATCGCTGAACTCAACTTGTACATAAGATGTGTGATGAATACGCCAAAAATTATTGCAAACTCTTATCATTAAGAGATCATTAAGATGGCTTGCAGAGAGCAAAGAGATCTTGCTACAGTCAGCCTGCAGAGTAAAAAAAGATGAAGTAAGTGTTGTGACTTATTAAGCATTCAAGCTGTTTCGGAGGGGATGAGCTTCGGAGAGATTTGAGCAATGTGCAACATAATTTATTCAATGTTTCTCTGAAAGTTTTTTGAATTCTCTCTCAGCAGGTGTCAAGATTTCGATGCAGCCTTGCTTCTTAGACTCTGTACTTCAGCATTAATTGAAATGAGGTTCAAGGTTCATTTCACCTTCTTTCCGGGTAGCCGTGCTCGGCAGTTTAGGTGAGCCAGTCTGGAACCTTAACTGACGCTGGTTTAATGCCGGGGTCAGGGCACTTGTGAATCGACTCCCGAACAATATTTTTATAAGATTCTTGCGTGCATAATTATGTTGCCACTTCAATCGATTCGTTCAGACATCATTGCATCAACCCTGGTCGAGCTTTTACGCGACCAAGCCGAGCATCGGGGCGAGCAACTTGCGTTTACCTTCTTGCGCAATGGGGAAGAAGAGGGTGAGAAGTGGAGTTATCGTTTGCTGGACGCGCGGGCGCGAGCGATCGCCGCTCGCCTGCAAGCCGCCCATCGTCCCGGCGAGCGAGTCTTATTGCTATATCCGCCGGGGCTAGAGTTTATCGCCGCCTTTTTTGGTTGCCTCTATGCTGGGGCGATCGCTGTGCCCATTTATCCCCCGCGTCGCAACCATCATTTGCAGCGCTTGGAAGCCGTTTGCCAGGACGCCGATGCCGCGATCGCCCTGACCACAGAAGAGGTGAAAGCTCGCATTGGGCCGTGGCTGGCAGACGTGCCGGCTATGGCAGAAATCGACTGGTACACAACAGACCAATGGGACGAGACGGCGGCCGTAAACTGGCAGCCCCCGGACATTAATGGCGAAACCTTGGCATTTTTGCAATACACCTCGGGTTCGACGGGAAACCCGAAAGGCGTGATGGTGACCCATACCAACTTGCTGTATAACTGCGCCGACCAAGCCGTCTGTTGGGAATTCGGCCCCGATAGTATCAATGTCACGTGGTTGCCGGTCTTTCACGACATGGGTTTGATCTACGGAATTTTGCAACCCCTTTATCATGGCGTTCCCTGTTATGTCATGGCACCGGCCGCCTTTTTGCAACGTCCCGCGCGCTGGTTGCAGGCTATTTCCCGCTATCGCGCCACCCATAGCGCCGCTCCCAATTTTGCCTACGAGTTGTGCGCCCGCAAAATTACCGCCGAAGAGCGATCGCAACTGGATCTTAGCTGCTGGCAGATGGCGATGAATGGGGCCGAACCAGTGCGTCCAGCGACGCTTGCGAAGTTTGCTGAAGTCTTTGGCGACTGTGGTTTTAACCCGGATGCCCAATGTCCGGGCTACGGCTTAGCAGAGAGCACCCTGAAGGTTACGGCCGTCGCTCGCACCGAGAAACCCCGCTCATTAACGCTCGACCCGAAAGCATTGGCGAGCGATCGCATTGTTCTTTGGCACGGCGATCCGGCCCAGGGGATTTCCTTTACCGCCTGCGGGGCAGCTACCCTTGAAACTCGCGTTGTGATTGCCAATCCCCAAACCCTGGCCAAACTCGCGCCCTATGAAATCGGAGAAATCTGGATCGGCGGGCCGTCAGTGGCTCGTGGCTACTGGCGTAACCCGGAAGCGACCCAAAGGAGCTTTGACGTCCGTTTGAGCAATTGCGATGAAGGAACGTTTTTCCGCACGGGCGATCTGGGCTTTCTCGACGATCGCGGTGCGCTCTTTGTCACGGGACGCCTGAAAGATTTAATCATTATTGACGGTTCTAATTATTATCCCCAGGATATCGAAGCCACCGTCGAGAATTGCCATCCCGGTTTACGGGTGGGTGCCAGTGCAGCATTTGCCATTGCGGATCGCGGTCGCGAACATTTAGTCATTGTCCAAGAGTTGGAGCGCACCTATGTGCGCAACAAAAACCTCGACGAAATCACTGCCACCATGCGCCGGGCAATTGCCGAGCGCCACGAACTGCCGGTGCATAGCGTTCTGCTCTTGAGAACCGCCAGCATCCCGAAAACCTCAAGCGGCAAGATTCAACGTCAAGCCTGTCGCCGGGACTTCTTGGCTGGGACATTAAATGTGGTTCGGGATTGGAGTTGTGACCCGCATTATCGGTCTTCTTTCTTGCAGCTCTCCTCACAAATTGACGTGGTTAGTCAACAGATTCAAGCGCAGCCTGCTGAGTCTCAGCCCACTTCGGCCGAAGCGATCGCCACCTTGATCGAAGCAAAATTGGCCCAACGCTTGGGCCTGACACCAGCGGCGATCGATCGCACCCAGTCCTTTGTTTATCACGGGCTCACCTCCCGAGAGGCGGTGGAACTCCTGGGTGAACTGGAAACTGAGCTAGAGCGCACCTTTGCACCGACCATTCTCTGGGACTATCCCACCCTCGCCAGCCTCGCCCGCCATATGGCCGGGGAAAAACTGCCGCTTGTTGATGGCGTTGCCGCTTCCCCAAGCCAACAGCCTGCAATGGCCAATGAAGCGATCGCCATTGTCGGCATGAGTTGCCGCTTTCCAGGGGCAAGCAACCCGGAGGAACTCTGGCAATTGCTCATGGAGGGCAAAGATGCCATTACCGACAGTCCCGCCGATCGTGATCGCCTCTTCCCGGAAGAACCCGCTGGAACGCGCCAAGGGGGCTACTTACCCCAGATCGATCGCTTTGATCCGGAATTTTTTGGCATTTCCCAGACGGAAGCCGCACGGATGGACCCGCAACAGCGCTTGCTAATGGAAGTGACCTGGGAGGCTTTGGAGCGGGCGGGCATTCTACCCCAGTCCCTGGCGGGTAGTGAAACCGGTGTGTTTCTGGGCTTGGCCGCTCAGGACTATGCTTGGTTGCAATTGGGGAATCGTGCGGCGATTGACGCCTACGCCGGCACCGGCAACGCCCACAGCATCGCGGCCAACCGTCTCTCCTATTGGTTGGATTTGCGCGGGCCGAGCCTGGCCGTGGATACGGCCTGTTCTGCCTCCCTGGTGGCCGTGCGTCTGGCCGCCCGAGACTTGCGATCGCACGACTGTGATTTAGCGATCGCCGGGGGCGCGAATCTGATTCTCAATCCCCGCGTCACCCTGGCCCTGAGTGAGGCGGGCATGATGGCGGAGGACGATCGCTGTAAAACCTTTGATGCTCGTGCCGATGGCTACGTGCGCAGTGAAGGTTGCGGTGTGGTCTTACTCAAGCGTCTCGCCGATGCCCAACGGGACGGCGATCGGGTGCTGGCGGTCCTGCGAGGCGAAGCCGTCACCCAAGATGGGCGCACTAACGGTTTAACCGCGCCCAATGGTTTAGCCCAGCAGGCCGTCATTCGCAAAGCCCTCGCCCAAGCACAACTCCAGCCCCAACACATCGGTTATGTTCAAGCCCATGGCACGGGCACGCCTCTGGGCGATCCCATTGAAATGACCGCCCTTAAATCTGTGCTGGGTGCTGGGCGAACGGCAACAGACCCCTGTTGGATCGGCTCGGTTAAAGCCAACATCGGTCATTTAGAAGCGGCGGCCGGTATTGCTGGGCTGATTCAAACGGTTTTGGTGCTGCAGCACGGTCAAATTCCGCCCCAGCCGCACCTCCACAACCCCAATCCGCTGATCGATTTTGAGGGGACGCCATTTCGGATTGCCACCACGCCCCAAGCTTGGCCGGCCAAGCTTGAGTGCCGTCGGGCCGGTGTCAGTTCCTTTGGGTTTGGTGGGACAAATGCCCATGTGATTCTTGAAGAGTCCCCCAGCCCAGAAGCCCCAAACCCAGATGTCCCAAGCCCAGAAACCGCGACTGCCCCAGCGCCTCAGAAACCCCAAGCATCCCCCCTCCACCTGCTGACGCTCTCGGCTCGTCAAGTCTCGGCCTTAAAGGCATACGCCGATCGCTATCACACCGTTTTACCCGAGGTGGCAGCGGCTGACCTGGCGGATCTCTGCTATACCGCCAATGCCCGTAAAACTGGATTTCGCCATCGTTTGGCGATCGCGGGGGAGAGCGTTGCCCAAATCCAAACCCGCTTGGCACAATATCTCCGCGGCGAGGATGGCCCCGGCATTTATCTGGGGCGGGCACGAACTGACATGTCAGCGCTTGCGCGATCGCGCCCCCCGGAAATTGTCTTTCTCTTTTCCGGCCAGGGCTGTCAATACCTGGGCATGGGGCGGCAACTCTACGAAACCATCCCCTTGTTCCGGGCAACCCTGGAGACCTGCGATGAGATTTTACGCCCCTTGCTAGAGCGCTCTCTCATTGACTTGCTCTACCATGCGGAGGCCGACTATCGGGAATTAAACGAAACGCGCTATACCCAGCCCGCCCTCTTTGCCCTGGAATATGCTCTGGCAAAACTATGGCAATCCTGGGGCATTCCCTGCGCTCGCGTCATTGGCCACAGTTTGGGCGAATATGTCGCGGCTTGTATTGCCGGGGTATTTAGCTTAGAAGATGGCTTAAAACTGGTAGCAGAGCGGGGCCGTTTGATGCAGTCCCTGCCCTCAACCGGCGCTATGATTTCTGTCTTTGCGCCCTCAGGAACTGTTGCCGATCTGCTCAAAACCGCTGCCTCCGACTGTACGATTGCCGCGATTAACAGCCCTGGTCAAACCGTTGTTTCGGGGTCTAGCAAGGCGATCGCAGCCTTGAGCAATGTTCTCGCCACCCGGGAGATTGCCAGTAAAACGTTACAAGTCTCCCATGCCTTCCATTCGTCCTTGATGCGACCGATGCTGGCGGACTTTGAGAAAGTTGCGGCCAGTATCACCTATGCTCCGCCCCAGTTACCGATCATCTCCAACGTGACCGGGCAAATTGCCACAGCAGATATTGCCACCCCCGATTATTGGGTGCAGCATATTTGCGAACCGGTTCGCTTTGCCACGGGAATGCAGACCCTGGCCGCCTCGGAAACGGCGATAGCACCAGCGCTGACTTCTCAGTTCGCCATTGAAATTGGCCCCCATTCAACCCTATTAGCGCTGGGACAGCAATGCTTGCCCGGTAGCAATTTGCAATGGTTGCCCAGTTTGCGGCGACAGCAGGGGGATTGGGAAACCCTGATCGCGAGTCTCGCCGAGCTATCGGTGCGGGGAGTCGCAATCGATTGGGAAGCCTTCTATGGCAACCCGTCTCGTCGTCGCCTGCTCCTGCCCACCTATCCGTTTCAGCGCCATCGCTGTTGGTTGGAGGGTGCCACAGGAGAAACCAGTGCCGTCCCTGTTGCTGAGGCGTCTGCCCAGGAATCTGAGGACGCCATCATCGAGCCAGAAGCACGGGGGACTTGGTTACCCAAGCTGGAAAGAGTGGCGGACGGCGATCGCGTGCCGTTGTTAATTCAGCTATTGCAACAGGAATTTGCCCGCGTTTTAGGACGCGCTGACCCGGACGATATCGAACCCAACCGAGGCTTTTTCGAGATGGGGTTTGATTCCCTTTCGATGATGACCCTGAAAGCTCGCCTCGAAAACAAACTCGACTGCACCTTGTCGGCAACGCTGGGCTTTAACTATCCCACCCTTGAAGCCTTGGCGGTCTATTTGTTGCAGGCCATTTTGGAGCTAAAAACCGATCGCCCGCCCATTGCCCCCATTGCCATCTCTCCTGATCCAGAGCAAGAGCGTCGCGAGGCGATCGAGCAGCTTTCGGAAGCGGAGACGGAGGCGCTGTTGTGGGAAAAACTTCAAGCGATCGAATAGGTCGGATGGCGCGAAACCCGCATGGAGGTTTAACGATTCCCCCATGCTCTCGACCCTCCCTTCGCATGGAACTGAAGCCCATCAATTGGTCAGATGTGATCACGCTTGGCCAAAGGCAATCTTTAAAACAAGCGGTGGGTGGGATATGCCCACCCTACACCTCAAATGCTGTTGCGGAGAGCGCCTGAACTTTTATCTTCTGCCTTTAGCAATAACCCAGGACTAAAATGACTTCTACTGCATCTCAATCGACTGCTGCGACTCAATTGTCGCCCCTCAAACAAGCCTTACTGGCGATTGAAAAATTGCAAGGCAAGATTAAAGCAATGGAGGCAGCGCGCTCAGAACCCATTGCGATTGTGGGGATGGGCTGTCGCTTTCCCGGCAGTGCCCAGAACCCCGAGGCATTATGGGAATTGCTGAAAAACGGCTTGGAAACGTTGCAAACGGTTCCGGACGATCGCTGGAATCTAGAGAACTTTTATGCAGAAGCGCCCACACCCGGAAAGTCCTATACCCAACAGGCACATTTTGTCGATCGCGTCGATCACTTTGATGCCGCTTTTTTTGACCTCTCCCCCCGCGAAGCCACCACCATGGATCCGCAGCAGCGTTTGTTATTGGAAGTTGCTTGGGAATCCTTGGAACATGCCGGCATTCCAGCGGCCGATTTAGTCGGGAGTAAGACGGGTGTTTTTGTGGGCATGAATACCTCAGACTACGAGCAAATCCAGTTCGATGCCAACAATCCGGATCATCTGCTCAACGCTTACTTTTTTACGGGGAATACCGCGAGTGTGGCCGCCGGGCGCATCTCCCATTCGCTGGGCTTTCGTGGCCCCGCCCTGGCGGTCGATACGGCTTGTTCCTCGTCGTTGGTCTCGCTGCATTTGGCCTGTCAGAGTTTGCGAGCGCAAGACTGCGACTTAGCCTTGGCCGGCGGCGTGACCTTAATGATCGCGCCCAACGGTCATGTCGTGCTCTCCCAAATGCGGGCGCTCGCCCCCGACGGCCGCTGCAAGCCGTTCGATGCGTCGGCGGATGGCTATGGACGGGGGGAAGGCTGCGGGATGGTCGTGCTCAAACGCTTGTCGGATGCCATCGAAGAGGGCAACTCCATTTTGGCCGTGGTGCGGGGGTCCGCCATCAATCACGACGGTCGCAGTAGCGGCTTAACCGTGCCGAATGGTCTGGCTCAAGTCGAACTGTTACAAGCGGCGTTAGACCGCTCCGGGGTCAGTGCCCAGCAGATCAGCTATGTTGAATTGCACGGCACTGGCACACCGTTGGGGGATCCGATTGAAGCAGAGGCTTTAGCGCAGGTTTTTGGCGAAGCGCGAGAAACCCCCCTGATGCTCGGTTCCGTCAAAGCCAATATCGGCCATTTAGAAACCGCAGCGGGCATTGCCGGGATTATTAAGGTGGTCTTAGCGCTGCAAAACCGCCAAGTTCCCCCCAACTTCCATTTGCGCGAGTTTAATCCTGCCCTCGGTTGGCCCAATCCGAATTTCGACATTCCGGTTGACCTCACGCCTTGGACGGTGCCGGAAGGACAGTCGCGCCTCGCTGGCGTCAGTTCTTGTGGGATGAGCGGCACCAATGTCCATGCCATTTTGGAAGAAGCGCCGGCCAGCCCCGAAACCCCAGCGCCAGAACTGGAGCGCCCGCTACACCTCCTCACCTTTTCCGCTAAGTCCTCCGCTGCATTACAGGACTTGGCCGGAAGCTTGGCCCAAGCGATCGCCGCAAGTCCCGCGACGTCCTTAGCCGATTTTTGTTTTAGTTCCAATACCGGACGCTCTCACTTTGCCAAACGGGGCGCGATCGTGGCCGCGTCGTTGGCTGAGATGCAACAAAAGCTCACCGATTTTGTGGCCGAGGAGAAGCGCGATCGCCACAAAACGCCCCTGAAAACCGCCTTCTTATTCACCGGACAGGGGGCGCAAACCTTGCAGATGGGCCAGCAGCTCTATCAGACGAGTCCGCTGTTTCGCAACATCCTCGATCGCTGCAATGAGATTCTGCTGCCGCATTTAGAACAGCCGTTACTGACGGTGTTGTATCCCGAAAGTGAGCCGACGGACGTGCTGCTCAATCGCACCCTCTACGCCCAACCCGCCCTCTTTGCCATTGAATATGCGATCGCGCAACTGTGGATCGCTTGGGGGATCGAACCCGATCGGGTCATGGGTCACAGCTTGGGCGAATACGTCGCGGCCTGCGTGGCCGGGGTGTTTGATCTTGAAACGGGCCTCCTATTTGTGGTTCAACGGGCACGCTTGATGGAACAGATGCCCGAAGATGGGGCCATGGCAGCGGTGTTTGCCGATGCCGAGACCGTGCGAGCGGCGATCGCCAGTTCGGACTGCGCGGTTGAAATTGCCACCTTAAACAGTCCCCTAAATACGGTTGTTTCTGGGGCAAAGGCCGAGATTGACACCTTTACTCAAATGCTGACCCAGCAAGGAATTGACTGCCGAGCCTTGCAAGTGTCTCGCGCCTTTCATTCCCAAGCGATCGAGGGCATTTTAGACGCCTTCCGGGAGGTTGCCGAGGGCGTTGCCTATCAAACGCCCCAGATTCCGATCATCTCCAATCTCACTGGCGAGACTGCGGCTGCCGAGCAACTCACCCAGGCAGATTATTGGTGTCGGCATTTGCGCCAACCCGTCAACTTTGTCGCTGGCATGCAAGCGCTCGCAGCGTCGGGCTGTCGGGTCATGGTGGAAATGGGTCCCCATCCCGTGCTATTGGGCTTGGCGAAACAATGCGCCGGGGACGCCGAGCATCCCCCGCTCTTCTTGCCGTCTTTGCGACGTAAACAGGACGATTGGTCGGTACTGCTCGAGAGCTTACGCAGTTTGTATTTGGCCGGTCAACCGATCGCCTGGCAAGGCTTTGATCGGGATTATGCCCGCCAGCGCCTTTCTCTCCCCACCTACCCCTTCCAACGCCAGCGGTATTGGTTCGCAGACCAGCCGGAAACGACCCCAACGGCGACGCCCCTGTATACCTGCCAATGGCAGCATGTAGACACCATCGATGCCTTACCGTTGTCCGGGAATTGGCTCATTCTTGGCGATCGTCAGCAAAAATTAGGGGAACGCTTGGGCGATCGCCTCACGGCTTTGGGCGCAACGCCCCATCTGGTTTATGCCGAGGGCGGGGATGCCGGCCGACCAGAGCACCTTTCCCCAGAAGATTTTGCGGCGTTTGCAACCCTGATGCAATCGCAACCCTGGTCGGGGGTGGTTTACCTGTGGGGACTCGACGAAACCGAAGCCCCCCGAGATGGCCAATATCCCAGTTGTGCCGGACTGTTCCATCTGGCCAAAGCCTTGGCTCAGAATGTCTCAACCGTTCCCTGTCGGCTGTGGATCGTGACCCAAAACGCCCAGACCCCGATTGCGCAAGATTCTCTCCAGCAAAATCTCCTCTGGGGACTCGGCACCACGATCGCCCTGGAACATCCCCAACAATGGGGGGGGTTAATTGATCTCCCGGCCACCCTCGACGCAGACATCATTACGGCGATCGCGGCGGAAATTAGTGCAATCCCCCCTGAAGATCGCATCCAATTGCGCACGGATGGGCGTTATAGTCAGCGCTTGCATACATGGCAACCGTCTTCTGATGATCCGGCCTTTACCGAGGCGGGGATCTATCTGATTACCGGTGGCTTTGGTGGCTTGGGCTTGCAGTTGGCCCAATGGTTGGTTCAGCATGGTGTTCGCCATTTGGCCTTGCTCGGGCGGCGATCGCCCTCTGCTGAGGCTGAGCAAGTTTTACAAGCGCTCGAAGCCCAAGACGTTTGCATCCATCGTTTCCAAGCCGATATCTCGAAGGATGACGATGTGAGCCAGGTGTTTACCACCTTGGCAACCCTTAAGCCTGCCCTCAAAGGGGTGTTTCATCTAGCGGGTGTCATCGATGATGGTGTGTTAGTTCAGCAACAATGGGAGCGCTTTATCCCCGTCTTGCAACCCAAAGTGATGGGGGCTTGGCATCTCCATCGCCACACCGAATCGTTAGCGCTGGATACGTTTGTGATGTTCTCCTCCGCCACCGCTGTGTTGGGGTCTCCCAGCCAAGGCAACTATGGGGCAGCCAATGCCTTTTTAGATAGCTTGGCTCATCTGCGCCGTGAGCGCGGACTCCCCGGACTCACGGTGCAGTGGGGACCTTGGGCCCAGTCGGGCATGGCCGCTCAGCTCGACGAGCGCAGTCAGCAACGCTGGAATAATGTGGGGGTCGCGCCGATTGGTCTAGAGCAGGGCTTTGACTGGCTCACAGGGATGGTGGCGAGCGAGTCTACCCCCGCCATCATCAGCGTCATGCCGATCAACTGGTCCCGCTTTCAGACGCAACTCCCCAATGCCCAACGTTACACCCTGATTGCCGAACTGGTCTCCTCCCTCGCCACAACCGATTCAAGCTGGTGCGAGAACTGGACAACGATCTCTGCCGCCCAACGTCAAAACCGCCTACTCGAATGTGTGAAACAGGATTTGGCGGTGGTGATCGGCGCGGCAGAGCTGCCCTCGCTGGATCCCTATACAGGCTTCTTCGAGCTCGGGCTGGATTCCTTAATGGCCTTGGAGTTAAAGAACCGCTTACAAACGCGCTTTGACCTTGTTTTACCCACAACCTTGACCTTTGACTATCCCACCGTTGCGGCTTTGGTGGATTATTTGCTCACGCAACTGGCCCCGCCTGAAGACAAAATCATCCCGGTTTTTGAGACAACGACGGACGAAAAAGCAGAGCAAGAACTGTCTGAGAGCGATCTCCTTGAGCTGATCGACCAAGAATTTACAACCTGGGTTAAATAACGTGAGTTCTGGATAAGCAGACATCGCGCAAGACAATAAAACTCAGCAGAATCAACCGGCTCCGATATTGCCGGAGCCCGTCAGGAGCCCTCTCCCCCTCAGCGGGAGGTGTCGGGGGGCTGGACCCCTGACAACCGGGTTTGACATCGAGATTTTAGTGTTTTGAGGCATACGATAGCTTCGCTTAACCGAAACTCACGTTAAATAATCCAATTCCTCACCGGAACCCTTTTAATCCATCGCTGATAATTGATCGCTAAAATGGCTGAATCTCCTGAAACTCTCTCACCGCTACAACGTGCGGGTCTGGCCTTGCAAGAAATGCGCAAGCGCCTGGAGACCTTAGAGCGCGAAAAGAACGAACCGATCGCCATTGTGGGGATGGGCTGCCGTTTTCCGGGAGCCGATAATCCCGATGCCTTTTGGCAACTCCTGCGTCAGGGCCAAGATGCGGTGGGTAAAATCCCCGACAGTCGCCAGGACATTTGGGGGCGATCGCCAGCCAATGTTACCCAACAGGGTTGCTTTCTTGATCCCGTCGATGAATTTGATGCCGACTTTTTTGGCATTAGCCCGAGGGAAGCGGCAACCATGGACCCCCAGCAAAAGCTGCTGCTGGAAGTCAGTTGGGAGGCTTTAGAGCAGGGTGGCATCGCCCCCGATCGCCTGATGGGCAGCAAAACGGGCATGTTTCTGGGCATTAGTTTGAATGAATTTTCCCATGCGGCGCTGTTTGGCGACGCGGCTCAAATTGATATCTACAGTGCTACGGGCAATGCCATTAGCGTTGCTGCCGGACGAATTGCCTATTGGCTGGGCTTGCAAGGCCCCGCCCTCGCGGTGGATACGGCTTGCTCGTCTGCCCTGGTCGCGGTTCACCTTGCCTGCCAGAGTTTGCGGGCGCAAGAATGTTCCCTGGCCATTGCTGGCGGTGCCTATCTGCGGTTCGCCGCCCAAGCCACCACGGCCATGGCCAAACTCAATGCCCTCTCCGAGGATGGCTATTGCCGGACGTTTGATGCGGCGGCCAATGGCTACGGACGGGGAGAGGGGTGCGGGGCAGTGGTGCTCAAGCGCCTCTCCGACGCGCAAAAGGATGGCGATCGCATCTTGGCTGTTCTGCGCGGCTCGGCGGTGAATCATGACGGGCGCAGCAGTGGCTTAACGGTTCCCAACGGCCCGGCGCAACAGGCGGTCATTCGCCAAGCCCTAGACAAGGCTGGCGTGAGTCCGCAGGCGGTGCAATATGTGGAAGCCCACGGCACCGGAACACCCTTGGGTGATCCGATTGAAGTGCGCTCCATTGGCGAGGTGTTTGGGCCACAGCGCGAGACGGCGCTGGCAATCGGCTCGGTGAAAACCAATATCGGCCATTTAGAGGCAGCCGCAGGCATTGCCGGACTGATTAAGGTCATCTTAGCCCTGCAACATGGCGAAATTCCGCCGCACCTCCACCTGGAACACCTCAATGAGCAGATTAATCCTGTCGGCATCACCATTCCGACCCAGTTAACCCCCTGGTCTGCCGAGGGTTCGCGGTTGGCTGGGGTTAGCGCGTTTGGCTTTAGTGGCACCAATGCCCACACCATTGTTGAATCTGCGCCAGACATGGCCACCGAGACATCACCGCGACCCCAGCAGATTCTCTGTTTATCCGCGAAAAGCACCCCCGCCCTCCAACAACGCATCGCCGATCTCGCCGACTATTTACAGGTTCATCCCGAGCTCGAATTGGCGGATATCTGCGTTACGGCCAATACGGGTCGCTCGCATTTTGCCCAGCGCCTGGCACTCTTGCCCACAACACGAGCCGAATTGCAAGACATGCTCACCGCGCAGCAAGCGCTCAAGCCGTTACCCGAACGGTGGGGTGCCCGATCAGCCGGGGAGAATGCCGTCATCCCCTCCTTAAAGATTGGCTTTTATTTTCCCGCCGCGCCGCTCACGATGGGCGGGTTTCTGGAGGCCACATCTCCCCAGTTCCAAGCGGCGATCGCGGCTTGTTTGAATTGTCTGGATGAGGGCGATCGCGCCGCTTTATTGCCGGTTTTAGCCGGAAAAACCCCTCCCAATGGTTCTCAGTCCTCATTTGTGACCGTGGCCCGACAGGTTGCCCTGACCCAGCTCTGGCGCTCCTGGGGCATCGAACCGCTGGCGATCGCAGGAGATGGCATGGGTGAGCAAGTTGCGGCATGGGCTGCGGGCAGCCTGAGTTTAAAAGAACTCTGCATTGCGGCTCAGCAAACGCCATTCGTTGACACAACCCTCTCGGCAGCGGCAACGGCAACGCTACAAACAGCGGGGTGCAATGTTGCCCTGATCATCGGAGCGGCTCCCCCAACGCTGCCGTCTGGCTTAGATTGGCTACCGTCTTTGGCAGCCCAACGGGCAGATTGGGAGGTGTTGCTGGGCAGTTTGAGCCAGTTATACGCACGGGGTGCAACGATTCTCTGGTCAGCTGTGGAAGCGGGACAACAGCGCCCGCCCCTCTCTCTGCCGACGTATCCCTTCGAGCGCCAAACCTATCCCCTGCCCCCCTGCCCCCAAACTGCGGGGAGCCAGTCCCCAACAATCAACGGATTGCCGGGGCAGCGCCCCTCAACCGCCGCTGAGACCCTATTGGGCGAGCGGTTGTCCTCTCCCCTGGCCGCCGTACAATTTGAGTCCTACTGGCATTTAGATCGCCTCCCCCTCGTACGTGACCATTGTCTGCAAGGCCGAGAGATCACCAATCTGGTGCTCTATCTAGAGATGTTGCAGCAAGCTGCGATGGCGACCGCCCAACGCCCGATCTGTGAGTGGAATAATTTACTGGTTCCTTACCCGCTCGCCTTTTCCCCTGATCCGATTCAACGGGTACAAGCCATTCTGAACCCTCAGGATGATGATGTCTGTGAGTTTCAAATCTTAAGTCAGCCGTCTGACAACTCCAACTGGCTGCCGCATATTACAGGTCACTATCGCCTCGACTTCTCTACGCCCTTTGTTCAAGCGTCCGGCATCGATATTCCCCAAGTGCAGCAAGACTGCAGCGAATCTTGGGATGCGCCGGAATTCTATGAGCAGATGCGCTCCCTCGGGGCGGATCTGGGCCCGAGTTGTCAAGTGGTAGAAACCATTTGGCGACAGAATGGAGAAGCCCTCGGTCACTTGTCACGATCGCGGCTTGCGCCCAGCCCGGAGCATCATCTTCCCTTGCAAGCCTTTGACGCCTGTTTTCAGATTCTTGCCGCTTGTGTCCCCAAAGCCAGCCAGGATGGTTTTATTATTCTGAGTTTGCAACAGTTACAACTTGCTCCCCTTAACGCAGGAAATTCGCCGCTCTGGGTCTATGCAAAAATTCTGACGCCGGTTACGGATTGGTTAGATCAAGAGCAAACCGCAACCCTCAGCGCAGATCTAATGCTTTTAGATGAACGGGGTCAATGCTTGGTTCGGGCCAAGGAAATGCAGCTACGGCGGTGGCAGGCTTCGACACGTCCGGTGGCCGCTTATCGGGGTCAAAAAACAATCGGACCGGCGATCGTTAAGCCCGATCTTGCGCAATTCTCAGCACTGTCTAGTACCGAGCAGCTAGAAACCATTGAACAGTACTTAATCGCCGCCCTGGCCAATCTCTTACAACTTCCAGTTAGCAAAATCGAGAAAGACTTTTTCTTAGCAGAACTGGTCGATTCTCTGATTGCCTTTGAACTCCGGAACCAAATTGAAACGGACTGGCAGATTCGTTTGGCGATCGAGAAGTTCCTCGGAAAATCGACTATTTCGCAACTTGCGACTAGCTTGTTGGAACAGCGGGCGATCGCCGCCTTGGCAGCAACGCCAACGGTCGAAACAACCCAAGAACGAGAAACGGTAGTTTTATAGCTTTCATGCCCGATCCGGATTGTATGCAACCAAAAAGCGAAGGCTGAGTGCTTGTCCTGAGTGGAGCTATTGGCACAGTCTCCCGGAGGGACAGTCAGAGCAGCCGAGCTCTTCCCGCTGGGGACGCTGCGCGAACAACAAGCCCTGAACTGAGCTTGCCAAAGCCTCAGCCCTCACCTCCGCTTATTTTGCCCTTACTTTCCGGATTGAGTACGAACTTTCAATATCCATCCGCTCAA
This sequence comes from Cyanobacteria bacterium P01_G01_bin.54, assembly GCA_039180005.1. Taxonomy (GTDB): domain Bacteria; phylum Cyanobacteriota; class Cyanobacteriia; order Cyanobacteriales; family Spirulinaceae; genus SIO3F2. The sequence goes on from JBCDEB010000087.1 coordinate 28,686, forward strand.
GCTGATAACTGAAATGCAACGTCATCTCAAAGACCCCTGGATTCCTCAGATTGATCATCACGATTCGGCAAGTTTACGCTTATTTTGTTTCCCTTATGCCGGGGCTGGAATCTTGAGTTTTCGGGGATGGCGCGATCGGTTTCCGGATCATATTTCCCTATATCCCGTTGAATTGCCGGGCAGGGGCTTCCGTATCCAGGAAACGCCCATGACCGAACTCAAGCCGCTGGTCGAAGCGATCGGGCGAGCCCTCTATCCCTACCTCGATCGACCCTTCGCCTTTTTTGGTCAAAGTATGGGCGCATTGATTAGTTTTGAATTAGCACAATTTTTACGTCAGCAGTATCGCCTAAATCCGGTTCGCATCCTTGTTTCCGGACGCTGCGCACCTCACTTTCCACCCATTGTTCCGCCGATTCATCACCTACCCAAACCCGAATTTTTAGCAGCACTTCGTGATCTCAACGGTACACCTAAAGAAGTTTTTAACAATCCCGAATTATTAGACCTCGTATTGCCTATTCTACGAGCAGACTTTACCCTGGTTGAAACTTATTTCCATACGCCCAAGGCTCCCCTAGACTGTCCAATTTCCATCTTTGGTGGACTTCAAGATCCAGAAACGACAGTTGAGGGTTTAGAGGCGTGGCAAGCGCAAACGAGTTGTGATACTGCTTTACATCTCTTTCCGGGCGATCATTTTTTCATGTATGCCAACTTGAGTGAGTTTTTGACTTTACTTCACCAAGATTTAGACAACACTGTTTTGCCAGAAAGTTGAATATTTTTTTCCTTTTATAACGTGAGTTTCGGTTAAGCGAAGTTATCGCATTCCTCAAAACCTTGAAATCTCGTTTTCATCCCAATGAGTCATGACGGGGTGTCACCCCAAATGGACATTCCGCAGGTTGACCAAAAAAGCAAGTAAAATCATCAAAAATAGAGATCGAAATTACTTATTTCATTCTGAAGTATAAAATGATTGCTTTTCCG
>JBCDEB010000088.1:0-29091 GCA_039180005.1 Cyanobacteria bacterium P01_G01_bin.54
ACTCAATGAAATCAACAATACTGGCTCCGGTATTGCCGGAGTCTGAGGGGGCAATCTCCCCCTCAGCGGGAGGTGTCGGGGGGCTGGACCCCTGACAACCGGGTTTAACAAGGAGATTTCAAGGTTTTGAGGAAGGCGATCGCTTCGCTTATCCAGAACTCAGGTTAAGTTAACCCTTAAAAATTCTATGAACCCTACCTAGGTCATTAATACTCGCTCCGATTTTGCCGGAGTCTGAGGGGGCAATCTCCCCCTCCGCAGGCTAACCTTGTTAGGGGTTTTAAATCACTCCGGCTCAGCCTTCAAAAATGTGGTCGCAAGCTCCTGGCTATAAGCGGGTTCTGCGAAACCCCTACAGGGCTGACCTTGTAGGGGAGGGTTTGAAACCCTCCCGCATCCTGGATGTCCTGGAACCTAGACCCACCCTAGCCCCATACAGCAAACATCCCGAACGGGCAGGTTTAAAACCTGCCCCTACCCAAATTCACAAAAATCCTGTCCGTGCTAATCCTGTAGGGGTGTTAAATCACTCCCTCGATTTTGCTAGGATTGAGCGGCTCAGCCCTAAAAAATGTGTTCGCAAAACCCTTGCTGTAAGGGGGTTCTGCGAAACCCCTACAGGATTAGCTCCGCAGGAGGTGTCGGGGGGGCTGGCATAGACCCGACAACCGAGTTTGGAAACGAGATTTCCAGGCATTGAGGAATGCGATCGCTTCGCTGATCCAGAACTCAGGTTATATAGTAATTCCAGCCATCCCCTCGATCGCCCCTCAGCGTATGTCTGCCCCCCCCAAATCCCTCAGCACCACGGTTGCATCCCTTGGTATTCCCCGAATCAGTCGTCATCTCTTCCTCTGCGCCGATCAAACCAAACCCAAATGCTGTCCCAAAGATGCCAGTATTGTGGTCTGGAATCATCTCAAAACCCGCCTTAAAGAACTTGGGCTCGATACCCCCAGTGCCGAGCGCCGGGATTGCATCTTCCGCACCAAAGCCAACTGTCTGCGGGTTTGTGCCGCCGGGCCAATTTTACTGGTCTACCCCGAGGGGGTTTGGTATCGCAATGTGACCGTTGAAGTGTGCGATCGCATCATTGAAGAACACCTACTCAACAACCAGGTGGTCACAGACTATGTGCTCTGTACCCATCCCCTGCCCGAGACAAACGCCCCCTAATCCTCCGGTTCTAGCCCCGCTGCGCGCAGTTGAGCCATGAGTTTTTCAGCCGTGCCACGGCATTACTCATTGCTCTTGTGGTCATAATGGGTACTGGGCCAGCTCCCGCCTAATCCTTGCACAATCCCTCGACCAATCAGTCCTAACCCCCGACCCACCACCTGTGTTAGCAGATACACCACCCCTTTGCCCAGCAGCGCCACCGCAGCGCGAATGCGGGGGGTCAGGGTATCCCGCAGCTCTAGGGTTATCGTCACCAGCCAGGGAATGCCCTCAAGGCTGCGGAGTTCTTCTAGGCGGGGCGCGTAGAGCGTGTGGAGCCGAATTTGTCCGGCTTCAAGGTGCCAGAGGCGATAGCGACTCTCGAAGATGGCGATCGGTTCCAGAAATAGGGTGGCCTGGCGATCGCACCAAGACAGCTCATTACGAAACTGGGCAATCTCTCGGGTCGCCATGAAATCACGACGGTAGAGTTCGAGCTTGACGCTCTCCACCTCAGCATATTGGTTGAGCAAAAACGCCATCACTTGGTTGGCCAAGTCAATCACCAGATGATCCAGAAACAGACCGGCCCGCGCTTGGGCCTCCGGTGACTCGGGGCGGTAGTTGACTTGGTCAATGGTCAAGGGGGTAACCTGTACCAGGTATTGCAGCAGATCCGCGATAAAAAGGGGCGGCTGCGATGGCGAGACGGCATTGGTCGCCAGCACAACGGGCAAGGCCTCTTCTGGTGTTGTGCCGACGGGGTAGTAGCGTCGTAGCCATTCCAAACTGCTACGCTGCCAAAGATTTTGCACGATTTGGGCGGTTTGCGCTTGGAGGGTGGCAGCATCTGGGGCCAAAAACTCGGCTTGTTCAAGCCAGTCTGCCAATTGCGCTACAACGACATAGACCAGCTCCAATCGTTTGGCGGGTTGCAAGATATCGATCGCCATTCGTCCTGGGGTGGTATTGTCGAGGCCGATGCGGGCACGGTGCAGACAGGCGTCAAGGAGGCGTTGGCTCAGGGGAAGGGGAACTTTTGCTGGGGTAATCGTTGTTGTTGATGCCCCTGTGGTTACGCCCATTGCCGCTGGGATTTCTTCTAAGGTTTCTCCTGGGGTTTCCAACGCTGTGGTTGTAGCGGGTGCAAGAATGACCTCCACAGGCAGCAGTTGGTTCACCAGCCATTGGGCAAGGCGGAGTTCCCGTTGCCGCCCCTGCAAAAACCAGCGATCGGTGCGGGGCAAACCGGGTAGAGCCAACGTTGCGTCCAGTTGCTGCAGACTGGCTTGAATTTGGAGCAGTCCGGCCCGACGCAGATTGTAGAGCCAGCGGGGGGGCGCTTGGGGAAAGCTCGTTGAAGTGAGGGGGCGGGGCGGTCGTTGGGCAGGGGAGAGTGATGGGGGTTGTTCTCTTTCACTCAGCTGGATGAGTAGGGCAGCGATCGCCTCTAAGCTAGAGCCCCGAGGGCAGCGATAGTAAAAGCCCAAGCTCTGTAAGGTATCCCCTTCTAAGGGGGTGGTGGTGGTCAGTAGTAAGGTGTGTTCAGGGGCAATAATTTGAGCCAAACACTCTAACCAGGGAAAGTCTGGGCTCACCTCCACAATGAGAATGGCGGCGGTTCTATTGGCAGATTCAGCAAGTTCTGCCAATACTGTGGCGCGATCGCATTCCCGCTCAACTTGAAACCGTGTCAAGGTCGCCAATGCCGTCACCAGACCCAGCCGGAAAATCGGATCATCACTCACCACCCAGAGGGGCGTCGGATTAGCCGGGTTGGTCATGTTGGATGAAGTCTGGGTCACAAGCGGAGGCAAGGGCAACCAATTAACATCTAGCTATTATGGCGTTTTTCGTCGTTGGGCTCACAATTCTTAAGAGATGCCGAAGAATCAGTAGAAAGTTGCCACAATGGATATATAGCGCAAGAAACGGCAATCGCCTAGGGGGTCAGCCATGCAAATTGGGGTTCCTAAGGAAATCAAAGACCAAGAATCTCGGGTTGGGTTGACGCCAAGCTCGGTGCAAGTCCTCACTCAGCAGGGACATAGGGTGGTTGTCGAAACGGGAGCCGGTCAAGGAACCGGCTTTGCAGATGTAGCGTATCAGCAAGCTGGCGCAACGATTGTCGCCGAGGCAGCAGCCGCTTGGGCCCAAGACCTGGTGGTCAAGGTCAAAGAACCCCTCCCTGTAGAATATGATTATTTGCAGAAAGAGCAAATTCTCTTTACCTATTTGCACCTAGCGGCCGATCGCCGCCTCACCGAAACGCTAATGGAATCGGGGGTGATGGCGATCGCCTACGAAACTGTCGCTTACGAAACTGTCGCTTTGTCCAATGGCAAACTGCCCCTCCTTGCCCCCATGAGCATCATCGCGGGTCGTTTAGCCACCCAGATGGGCAGCCATTTTCTAGAACGTCAGCAAGGCGGACGCGGTGTACTGCTCGGTGGTGTACCCGGAGTACAGCCGGGAAAGGTGGTGATCCTCGGTGGCGGTGTCGTGGGGATAGAAGCGGCCAAAATTGCGGTGGGCCTGGGCACAACAGTACAGATCATTGATATCAAAGTTGAGCGCCTTAGCGAGCTAGAGAATCTCTTTGGCTCTCGTGTAACCTACCTCTACAGCACACCGAGGCAAATTGAAGCGGCGGTACAAGACGCAGATCTTGTCATTGGCGCAGTGTTAGTGCCAGGGAAACGACCGCCACAACTGGTCAGCCGTGAGCTGGTGGCGCAGATGCGTCCGGGATCAGTGATTGTGGATGTGGCAGTGGATCAAGGGGGTTGCATTGAAACCCTCTAGGTCACGTCCCATAGCCAGCCCAGTTATCTCGCTGAAAGCGTGGTACATGTAGGCATTCCCAACTTGCCCGGAGCTGTACCCTGGACAGCGACCCAAGCTCTCAACCACAGCACTTTGCCCTATGTGGTCAAGTTGACCCATTGGGGTCTGGATGCGCTCAGCCAAGATGCCGCGCTGGCTCAGGGCTTAAATATCCAACAGCATCAACTGATGCATCCTGCCGTGCGCGAAACTTTTCCTGACTTGATTTGAATGACGGTCTCAAATGAGTCCGCTACAATTGAGCGTAGCCTTGTGAGGGCAGAGCATCTACTATTGATGGCAAAAGAGCCAAAGGGAATTCAGTTGCGGGCTCTGTACCGTCAATGCTACTGGCTGACGAATATTGCATTTCAACCGATCCACATTGTTCGCCTGGATGAGCGAACAGGAAATCTGTTTATCCTTGCTGGGCATCAAGAAACCATCGAGGTTGAAATTTCAACAACAGGAGGGGTTTTGATTTTATGAGCGATGTTGACTACTCGGCGATGACCGATCAGGAACTCAGGTGCTATTTTCTAGAACATCGAGAGGATCAAGCTGCTTTCTATGCTTATATGGATCGACGCTACGCCAACCCGAATCGACAGGTATTTGCGATCGATGATCCTGCGTGGCAAGACAAAATACTCGCCATCATCAAGGCCCAATCTCCACCTCAAAAATAAGGGCAGGTTTAAAACCTGCCCTGACAAGATCTAGATTTTCACTGAATAACATTCAGTCGAAGACCCTACTTCACACTAGCCTTAGCGCCGGCTTCTTCCAGCTTCTTCTGGACATCTTCGGCTTCGTCCTTGGCCACACCTTCCTTAAGGGGCTTGGGTGTGCTCTCAACCACTTCCTTAGCTTCCTTGAGACCCAGACCCGTGATCGAGCGAACGACCTTGAGGATAGCGATCTTCTTGTCTTTGGGCACTTCTTCAAGGATGACGTCGAATTCGGTCTTTTCTTCGACTTCCTCTGCAGGTGCAGCCGCACCACCAGCAGCTCCTGGTGCCATCATCATCATGCCACCGCCACCTGTTGCGGCAGCACTGACACCAAAGGCATCTTCGATTTGCTTGACCAATTCAGAGGCTTCGAGGAGCGTTAAAGATTTAAGTTTTTCGAGAATTTCTTCGGTTGCAGCAGACATTAGAGTTCTCCTGGTTGTGAATGAATGAACAAAAAATAAAGCAGTTCGCAATTCGCAGTTCTGAAACGCTTGTTACGCCAGAATCTGTAAACGGAATTTCACGTTGGCTTTTATGGCGCGTCTTCTTTTTGGGCAACGGCTTGTACCGCACGGCTCAAAGAACTGGGTACTTCGTTGATACCCCGTGCCAGGGAGCTGGGCACTTCGTTGATACCCACAGCGAGCTGGGTAGCGATGGAGTTGATCGCACCCGCAATTTGGGCGATCAGTTCTTCCTTAGAGGGCAGGTCGGCGATCGCCTTGACCTGTTCCTCATTAAGGGCCCGACCTTGCATCACACCACCGCGAAACTCGGTTTTTTTGGTGTCTTTTTTGAAGCTTTGGAAAGCCCGAATTGCACCACCAATGTCGTCTTTGACGAGCATAAAGGCATTGGTCCCTGACAGAAATTCTGTCATGGGTTGCCAATTTTCGTCTTCCTCAACAGCCAGGCGCATAAGGGTGTTTTTAGTCACCTTACAGACGCTGCCCGTGGGGCGCAGACGGTTCCGTAGCTCACTAATTTCAGCAACGGTCAGCCCTTGATAGTCAAAGACCACGGCCAGTTGAGCATCACTCAAGCTCTCCTTGAGATCGGCGATCACGGCTGCTTTGTTTTCACGAGTTCTTCCCATGCTAGGGTTTACCTCCGGTGCTAAATGGACGCTAGCCTGACATAACAAAACCCCGACACAAATGCCAGGGTGAAGCGTTTGAAGCGAATAATGTAAGTCCGCAGTTACTCTGGAGAGCAATGCTAAGGGTCATTTCACTTTTGCGCTCAACCTCGGCAGGATATTAAGCTGGTTGATCCAGCACCTGTTGTCTGGGGTTGACAACAATGTGTTGTATTGAAGGGGTTTGCTCGAAATTAAGCTGCGTCTAGTTTAAAGTCTCTGAGGGCAGAAATATCAACTTCAATGGAGGGCCCCATCGAAGCAGAGACATACATTGTACGCCAATATCGTCCTTTTGCGCCAGAGGGGCGATGGCGATCGACCGTTTCTTGTAAGGTTTTGAGGTTAACCAGTAGATCTTCAGCGCTAAACGATGCCTTGCCAAACATCACATGGACAATTCCGGTACGGTCGGCACGAAACTCCAGTTTACCGGCTTTGATCTCGGCGATCGCATTGGCTAAATCGGCTGTCACCGTCCCCGCTTTGGGGGAGGGCATCAGACCCCGGGGTCCCAAAACCCGACCCAGCTTCGCCACCTTGGGCATCATGTCAGGTGTTGCAATCAGGCGATCGAAGTCCATCATGCCTTTTTGGATCTCTTCAATTAGCTCTTCTGAACCAAAGAGATCGGCTCCGGCTTCTTCAGCTTCTTTCACCTTTTCGCCCCGAGCGAGAACCGCAACCCGCACTGTCTGACCGGTACCTTTGGGGAAGGCAACTGTGGTACGGAGTTGTTGGTCAGTATATTTGGGGTCAATGCCCAAGCGAATATGGGCCTCGGCCGTTTCATCGAACTTAGCGGTTGCGGTTTCCTTGAGCAGCTTTAAGGCTTCAAGGGGTTCATAGGAGCGCTCCTCAACTTTGGCCTGCGCTTCCCGCAGCCGACGCGAGAGTTTTTGAGTCATGGTAAAACTTGGGTTCTAGCGAAGCCGTATTGGCCTCTCCCCAGCGAAATTGAACGAATTAGTAACTGTAGGGTGGGCAATGCCCACTAGAGCCTGATCTTAGCAACTTAGAGTACGCAAAAAAAATGATCCGGGAAACTATTCAGGACTAACGCAGAAATATTTTAAAAACCGTATATTTTCGTTGTTAGTGAGGGCTGAGCGGAGTCGAAGCCCGGTCGCTTAGACGTTCGACTCCGCTCACTGACTACCTGCCCTACGGCCACGGGGCTTTGATTCCCACTAATAGCGTTGGAGTCTTGCCTGCCTTGGATAATAATATGTTGGCAATACGCTTAGAACTGCAAAAGGCTATTCACTAATGGTGATGCCCATATTTTTTGCTGTCCCCGCTACAATCCGCATCGCCGCTTCCACATCATTGGCGTTAAGATCCGGCAGTTTCATTTCGGCGATCTTACGTAGTTGATCTTGAGTAATACTACCAACAATGTCTTTATTGGGCTGGCCGGAGCCCTTTTCAATTCCGGCTTCCTTTTTCAGTAACACTGAAGCAGGGGGCGTTTTGAGAATGAACGTAAAACTACGATCCTCATAGATCGAGATTTCAACCGGAATAATCAAACCCGCCTTATCTGCTGTTTTGGCGTTGTATTCCTTGCAAAAGGCCATGATATTGACCCCATGTTGACCCAAAGCTGGGCCCACAGGCGGAGTTGCTGCGGCTCTGCCCGCAGGCAGCGCCAATTTTACGAGACCGACTACTTTCTTTGCCATCTTTAGCCTTGTTTTTCTACTTGATTAAATTCCAATTCCACAGGGGTATCTCGCCCAAAAATCGAAAGCAGTGCTTTGAGTTTACTCCGCTCTGGGCTCACTTCAATGACCTCACCTTCAAAATCTTTGAAGGGACCAGATAAGACCAATACCTTATCACCGATCGCCATGTCAATCTTAACGATGGGTTCTTGTTCCTGAGCTCGCTTAAAGATGCGCTCGACCTCTGTAGGACTTAGGGGCAGGGGCTTAACATGCCCCCGACCGCGGCCAGTCGCTCGCTTTTGTTCTGCCCCCACAAAGTTGATCACATGGGGGGTACTTTTAATCGCTTGCCAAGCCTCATCATCCACTTCCCACTTATTCGCCTCCGCATCCCAAATACAGACCACATTGACCAACACATAGCCCGGAAAGACTTTTTCTTCAACATGAGTTCGAGTCCCATCTTTGCGGACTTTCATGGTAGAAACGCTGGGGATTTGCACCTGGAGGATACGATCGGCAACATCCAGTGTATGCACACGCTGCTCCAAGTTAGCCTTAACTCGCTTTTCACAGCCGGAGGCAACTTGAACCGCATACCAATGGGTTTTGTTTTTACGACCGGACTGTTCAATTTCGGACGCGTTATCCCAGTTGGGAGAGTTTGCGGTGACGTTCATGAGAATACGCTAGTGCTTAACCAAACAAACAAGTTATCGACCAAATAGATGGTTGTGGCCACCAGCGTGACCATCAAGATCACGGTGACCGATTCCCCAATCAACTGTTGTCGAGAGGGCCAAACCACTTTGGCAAGCTCTTCTTTCGACTCCTTCAGAAATTTGACCAGATCAAATCCAGACTTTGCTTCGGGTTGAGGCACTGCAGTAGACGCAGAGGACTGAGGGGGGACTTCAGCCGCTTTGTTGGTGCTGCTGGGCGCAGACTTTTTCTTCTTCTTAGCCATAACCTAAATTTATCAATTGCTTGAGCGAGTTGGCAGTTGACGCCAACCCATAACCAGTGGCGCTGGGGTGGATTACACACTGTATCTGCAACAGTGTGGGTTGTTTTCCCGCCACAACACACTCTGTGCCAACTTAACGCGCCCTGGAGGACTCGAACCCCCGACATCAGGTTTTGGAGACCTGCGTTCTACCAACTGAACTAAGAGCGCCTGGGCAATTCGGTAGTCAATAACTACTGAACGAATCTAGAGTCTAGCGCAAAAGGGAGCCGTAGGAAAGGGAACGTCTCAATGTTGCAGGTCAAACTGCAAAATATTGAGTCTCCGATGCCAGATTTCTAGCTGAGGCTGCGATCGAACCGCTGTTTGATTCGGGTTGCCTTACCCACACGATCGCGCAAGTAATAGAGCTTAGCTCGACGAACCTTACCCCGCCGCAGCACTTTAATGTTGGCAATCAGCGGTGAATGGAGGAGAAAAACCCGCTCAACACCCACGCCTTGGAAAATCTTGCGAACGGTAATTGTTTGGTTGATGCCCCCATGGCGCATCGCAATCACAGTTCCCTCATAGGGCTGCACTCGCTCTTTGCCCCCTTCTTGGATTTTGACCCCAACCCGGACGCGATCGCCCACATGGATGGTGGGGAGTGAATCCTTTAATTGTTCCGCTTCGATAGAGCGGATTATCGCCTCTGCATTCATGACCTTTTGCGAAAAACTCACAGTCTTCTATTATAACACGAAATCCATAAATAACGTGTTCCAGATCGAGCCACTAGACTGACCAATAATTACTGCCCTCAGCCGCCCGAGTCACATCCAAGACCATGCGCTCTTTTGCCAGTACGGCGTTGGGAAGAATCGCTGTCACCTCTTTGTCTACTTGGTCGAGAAAGTCATCACTATGACTTGGTTCATGGTGAAATACCACGAATTGCTTAACCCCAGCTGCTTGGGAAACCTTAACGCCCTCTTGCCAGGTGGAATGTCCCCAGCCCACCTTGGGGGACTTCGGATTGTGATATTCCTCATCGGTATACATGGCGTCATAGATGAGAATATCGGCGTCTCGGGCCAGATGCAGGACATTTTCATCGAGGCGATCGGGAAGATGCTCCGTATCGGTGCAGTAAACCGCTGTAAACCCACCAAAGGTGACACGATAGCCCATCGCCCCATTCGGATGATTCAAGGGCATGGTTTCAATCGTAATGCCATCGAGATCAAAGACTTCGCCACAGACGAGGTCGTGGAATTTGAGCTGTGTCTCAATATCAGCGACCGGGACGGGCGAATTGATATGGAGTACCCGTTCCCGAAAATGTTCAGACATATTCATGGCAACGCCATCTTCAGGGGGGACTTGCCCGTGAATGTGAAAGCAGTCTGAATCACTAAACGCCGGGAAAAAGAAGGGAATTCCTTGGATATGATCCCAATGGTAATGGGTGAAAAACACATAGGCTTCCACCGGTGTTGCCTGGAGGAGCGTCTTCCCCAAAATGCGTAAGCCAGTGCCACCATCGAAAATCAGATGTTTGCCTGCAATGCGCATATCCACACAGGAGGTGTTGCCGCCATAGCGAACCGTGTGAGCACCGGGCGAGGGAATACTGCCGCGGACACCCCAAAATTGAACCAAAAATTCAGGTGAAGATTGGATTTCCATGAAGCACATTCAAGGCGTGAGAACACAACATTGACCCTGATGACGGAGAAGATGGTCACATAACACCAGAGCAACCATTGCTTCTACCATAGGCACAGCCCTCGGCAAAACGCAAGGATCATGGCGGCCTTTCGCGGCGAGCACCGTGGGTTCACCGGTATTGGTGACGGTGTTTTGGGCTCTGCCGATGGTGGCAGTGGGTTTGAAAGCGGCTTTCAGCACAATCGCTTCGCCGTTGCTAATTCCGCCCTGAACGCCGCCGGAACGATTGGTCATGGTTCGGACTTGGCCCGTCTCATCGACTTTAAATTCATCGTTATGTTCTTGGCCCGTTAACACGGTACCAGCGAACCCGGAGCCAATTTCAAACCCTTTGGTGGCGGGTAAGGACATAATGCCCTTGGCGAGATCGGCTTCAAGTTTGTCAAACACTGGGTCTCCGAGTCCACGAGGCACCGATCGCGCCACGCATTCAACCACCCCTCCTAAAGAGTTTTGGTCACGCCGCGCCTGGTCAATTAGTTCTATCATTCGTTCGGCGCAGGGGGCATCCGGACAGCGAACAATATTTTGCTCGACCAAGCTGCGGGTGACGGTTGCTGGGTCAACGGTTGCCTCTAGGGTGTGAATCCGCTTGACATAGGCGACGATCTCCACCCCTGCAACGTGTGCGAGAAGTTTCTGGGCGATCGCCCCCCCCGCGACGCGGCCGATGGTTTCTCGGGCTGAAGAACGACCGCCCCCCTGCCAGTTGCGAATGCCATATTTAGCATCGTAGGTGGCATCGGCATGGGACGGGCGATATTTGGTCTGCATTTCGGCATAGTCCTGGGGGCGAGGATCTTTGTTGCGCACCAGGATACTGATGGGCGTGCCGAGGGTCTGCCCCTCAAACACACCGGATAGAATTTCGCAGCGATCGGCCTCTTTACGCGGTGTTGTAACCTTACTCTGGCCAGGACGGCGGCGATCGAGTTCAACTTGAATATCTGCAGCACAGAGGGGCAAACGCGGTGGACAACCATCCACAACAACCCCGACTCCTCCCCCATGGGATTCCCCAAAGGTGGTGATCCGAAAGAGATGTCCAAATGTGCTGCCCATAGATTGAATTTGATGACCGTTCACAGAGCGATACAGGATTGCCCGTTGTCACAATTCTAGTCGGTTTAGTCTGTTCTGCACTGAATCGTCCACAACTTTGGGGCCGAGTCTTGCGCTCCTTCAATTAAGTACGGTGATTCTCTCCAAATTGAGAATTGACTAACGAATACATCCAGAAAAAATGTACGAGGATACAGTTTGCTTCTCGGGTGTCCCCTGCAATTCACGACAACCGAGAAGCGCTCTCGATTCGACGTGGCCATTCCAGATTCCCTGGATCGAGAGAATACATTACACTGATGGCTATTGCACTCTATGCTGTTGAGACCTTTATGCGCGACTCGGTTCCAGAGCCTAATCGATCTTCCCTTCCGCGTGCCGCCCAGCCTTGGTCAGTGGAACAGGATGCTGAGCATCTGATGGATGACCTCTTTGCCAACGTCGATGTGCTCCTGGAGGGCAGCTCGCAACCGCCGCATCAACTTGTACAGCCCGTTGAACCAGGTAACCCCAGCGCCGTTTCCGTCAAGGCAACAACCGTGGCAACGACGGCAATCTCACCGCGTAAGACCCAACGCACCCTGCGCAATCGTTCCCCACGCCCAAAGGCAGGACGCAAAAGTACAAAGGGAATAGTTGCTCAATCTGCCCTCACTTGGCCAACCCATCTACGGGCTTGGCGAACGCGACTTTGGCAGCATCTCGATAAGGTCTGTTTTGGGATTGCTTGTGTGTCCCTCGGTGGGGCAGTGGTTTGGCTGGTTCAGCAGGAGCGGCTCGTCTTGTCGTCAATGGCGGTGTCGGTCAACCGTCCCTTTGAAACCAATGCGGTCGTCCCCCCGCTTTCTGTTGAAGATGCCCAGTTTACCCAATACATGCTGCGATCGCTGCGTGTTATTGACCAATACCCCTCTCAGACGCCGCTAGTGGCTCGGGCAGCGCCAGCCCGCTCAGGTAAGGATGAGGATAGGACGGTAGCAACCGCCAGCCCTCAAATCATTGAGCGGATCTATATTCCCGTTTATGCACCCCAGACCCCCAATTCAACTGCCAACTCAGCAACATTACCACCGACAGACCAGCGCGAAACCACCAGTCGCGATTCTGCAAGCACCGCAGTTCCTGCTGCTCCTGACCTTGCGCCTGAGCCCACGGCGCGTCGCTCAGAATTGCCCCCACCGAATCTCGATACAATACCCTCATTGGAATCGGTTGCCCCGCTCCCGTCCCTACCTAGCGAGGTGGTGGTTCATAGCTTTGCGGGGATTATTCAGGCGGGCGATCGCACGACGGTGCTCTTTACGGTTGATGGCAAGACTCAACGCATTGCTCCGGGAGAAGCGATTGGCAGCAGTGGCTGGACGCTGGTGTCTGCTGATGGTCAGACCGCTGTGATTCGCCGCAATGGAGAAGTTCGTTCAGTCTATAATGGTCAGCGCTTCTAACAGAAGCGATTATCTGCCATGGGTTTATTTGATGAGTTAAGCCAATATCTTGAGCAACAGTTGGATGCCTTTTTAAAACAGCATCCCCACTTAGAGCTGCAAGCTCTAGATGAGCAACTCCAAGAACAGAGCGTCAAGACCGAGCAGCTCATTCACGCCTCAAAAGTCAAGGAGCAACAGTTGCAGCAGGAAGTTTTGGCCCTTGCTGCTGAGATCAAACGGTGGCATCAGCGCATTGCCAAAGCCGAACGCGCCGGACGAATTGATCTACTCAAGCCTGCTCGGGAGCGCGAGGCTGCTCTCCTTCGTCAGGGCAATCAGGTTTGGGGGCGGTTGGCCGGCGTTAAACAACACCTTGAACAAGCCCAATCACTCCTCCAGCAAACCCAAGCGAGACGCCGAGAGGTACAGCGCAAAATGGACGAAATCCCCCATTCTGCCACAACCACAGGCTGGGAGCAGTCGGCCGCCTACGGCGCGAGCCCGGAACCCCTTGATCCGGTGGAAGCTCGATTTCGAAAATGGGAGCTAGAGCAAGAGCTCGAACAACTTAAGCGCGATCGCGCCTAGGGGTCTCAATCGTAAATGAAATGGAATCAATAGATTTGTCGGTCTGGGGAGAAGCGGGTTGGGGGGGAACGGGCTGGGAGGGACTTGAGTCTCGCTCAACGGCGGTTCGTTGCAGTGGGGTAGCCGAGAGGATTGCTAAACCCAACCCCGCCAGGGCCTGTAACCAGAACGGTAGGGTTGCTTGTAACCACCAATCATAAAGTTGCGCACCTAGAAAAAGCAGCCCGACTGCTGCGACCCAAATCCACATGTTCAATTGTTTCCTGTGCTGACGCGTCGCTTGAGTCTCCTGATTATAGCGAAAATTTTCGTGTAACTTAGCTCAAATGTTCGTATCGATAGGGTAATAATAGGTCAAACAGGCCGATCGCCCCGCCACAGGTGAGGGCAATCACCACACTGCCTTGTACCGAATGACCATTGCCAAAGGCAGCTAAAATATTGAGGTAATCAGAGAGTAATTGCCAATTCCCAGCAGGAATTCCGGAGAGCCAAGATCCCAGACAAAAGAGCCCCAGTAGGCAGCCCAGCAACAACAACACCACCGAAGCGCTCACCAGGATGGTGAGTGCGCAAGATTTAAAAGCAGAGCGTCGGTGTTTCATCGGGAGCATTAATCTTCAATCGCACTCATCGTGGATTGCTTGAGATGACTTAGGTTCACTTGACTCTCAGCCTAAGGGGGGGGGTTCATCTGTGATCGCGATCGTCGCAAATCTTAAGAAAATATTTAATTTGTTTGTGAACTTGTGTAATCAAGTCTCAATCTTTGTGCTGACTGCCGGACTAGAGTACCAGCGGATTGTACAGCAGCGATCGTGCAGGTTGGGACATTTCAGGAAGCTGAAACCCTTTGCTGGTAGTTAATGCCCACCCTAAACGATATCCTAACTTTTAACCTTGAACCCTGAACTTTTAACTCTGAACCCTGAACTCTACTAACGCTGGGTCATAATCCGCTCACTTAACAAAATCAGAGTCTGATTGAGTTTATTATCTTTCTTGCGCAGCTTGGTCAGCTTGTCGCAGCTATAGAGCACGGTGGTATGGTCTTTGCCACCAAATACTTCGCCAATGCGGGGCAAGCTTAGGTTGGTATGCTCCCGCATCAGATACATGGCCATTTGCCGGGCGAGGCTAATTTCCCGTCGCCGTGAGGTGCTCTTGAGGTCATCAATGGAGACCTGAAACTCCTGGGTGATTACCGAGAGAATCGAGTCAGGTGTGACTTCCGCGACGGTAGTGTTGGCATTGAGCAGGGGCATGATACTCTCCACGCGCATCGGCAAGCCAGAAATTGAGACATAGGCAATCGTACGAATGAGCGCCCCTTCGAGTTCTCGAATATTGGAAGTGTAATGGGTTGCCAGGTATTCAATCACTTCCCGAGGCAGGCGAACATTCTCAGCATCGGCCTTTTTTTCTAAGATCGCCACCCGAGTTTCAAAATCGGGTGCTTGAATATCGGCAATCAGTCCCATCGAAAAGCGCGAACAGAGCCGCTCTTGGAGGCGGGGAATGCGATTGGGGGGGCGATCGGCCGCCAGAACCACCTGTTTGCCTGCCTCATGCAAGGTATTGAAAGTATAGAAGAATTCTTCTTGGGTATATTCCTTGCCCTCAATGAACTGCAAATCATCCACCAGGAGCACGTCGGCGGCACGGTAATGCTCCCGAAAGCGCTCTAGACTATCCTGGCGAATCGCGGCGATTAGGTCGTTCGTGAATTTTTCGGTGGAGACATAAAAGACCCGCGAATCGGGGTTGATATCGAGGCGATAATGGCCGATCGCCTGCATCAGGTGGGTTTTGCCTAAACCGACCCCCCCACAGAGAAACAAAGGGTTAAACTCCCGACCCGGAGACTCTGCAACAGCCAAGGCCGCTGCATGGGCCATGCGGTTATTGGCCCCGACGACGAAATGGGCAAACACATACTTGGTATTGAAGGGAATGGGCAGAGGCTGAGTGGAGGTAGACAGAGATGATGTGGCTGCTCCACCTGTTGAGGGCTGCTCAAGTAGCCAATCCTCCGGCGCAACCCCTTCTTGAACCGTCATCAGTTGAATTTCGCATGGGGTGCCGCTGACCTCTTGCACCACGGCTTGGATCTGATTCAGGTAATACTTTTGCAGCCAGTTCCGTGCAAAGAGATTCGGCACCTCAATGATGACTGTTGTGTCAGTCCAGGCCTTGATCTCAATGGGTTTGATCCAGGTTTCAAAGGTCGGTGGGGTGAGCTGTTGCTCTAGACGCTCTAGAACCGCTTGCCAAAATTGTTGGTGAGGTTGGGTCATGGTACGGGCCGCTCTGCCAAACTCAGAGTTTGTATCTTACTACCCTTTGGAGAATTCTGCGGTGCGATCGCTTGCATTACTTCATTACCCCAATAACCCTAGCGATCGTGTCGGCTGGAACTCTTTCCGCTCATCCGGAAATCCGTATAAGATGAATGAACAATGCTCTAGCACCGCCAAAAATTATCCCAACAATCCTGTCCCCTCACTCCCCTGGCAGACTGCTTCATTCATGCCTCATTCTTCCCTTGCGCATTATGCCCAGTTGATGGCTGCCCTCGGCCAGCCCCAGCGTCTCGGGGTTGTCCATTGTCTGATTGAAAGTCATCCGCAAGCATTACGGTTAGGAGAGCTGCAAAAAAACAGTCAACTGCCCCTTGAACCGCTTCAGCGGGCCTTACAACAGTTGATGGATCAGGAGTTTGTGCAATTGCAGACCACGACAACCGGCGATCGCCGCTACAGCCTCAACATTGCCTTACTTGAAGATTTATTGGCGTTTTTCTACGCGGAATGCTGTGTTCGGCAACGCATCCTGGATTGGGGCAATGTGAGTAGTAAGAAAGAGCGTCTCCTTGCCCAAACCGAAATTGGCAACGTCGAGAAGGAGAATTTGGCGAACTTTCTGGACACGGCCATCTATGAGCGCCTCGGGGGAAAGGTTCTCCAGGTCTTGCTCTTAGCCCGTTCCGAAGCCGAACGCCTCCGCCAGATGCCAATCAATACGGCCCATATGCTGCTGGGGCTGTGTCTTGAGGGGGGGAACACGATCACCCATCGCTTGCTTAAACGCTGGCAACTGAATGTGGTACAAATCCGCAGTCTTCTGAAAACGATTACCTTGCCCCAGCAGTTCTTGCCCCAGGCGGCCCAGTTTACCCCAGAGGCGATTACCAGCCTTAAGTTTGCCCTCGATGAAGCCACAGAAATGGGGGATATTTTGATCAATACCGAGCATCTCTTAGTGGGCATCATCCGAGAATGGGAACTCAGCCGTAGCCAAAAGCGGCCGATCACCATGGCGGCTCAGCTTTTACACCAAACTGGCATGACTCCGGATGCAATGCTCACGGAAATTCGGTCGGGTTTGCCGACCCCTTGACGTCGTTTCCTCAGGTTTGACAATACATGATCAGTCGAAGCGTCGTGCCACTTGCTCGTTCTTGCACATCCTTCGCCTCAAGAGAGCACCATAATCGTACGGCGATAGGCTCAATCCCTCGTGCCACCTGTATTTTCTAGCACATTCCTCGTCCCAGTCATACTGAACCACCCTTTAAAATTGAAAACAATCTTCCCCAGTTGTCGTCATGAATCGGTCTGAAATCCAGGCGTTGGGCCAATCCCTCCGTCCCATTGATCCCACCCTGCTCAATTCGGCTCAACCCCAAACCGCTGAACGGATTTGGTATCAGGGCGGTGAACCCTATTTTGATATGTTTATTGAGCGCGATCGCCAGCAGATTGAATGGTTTCAAATTACGCTACGGGGGCGATCGCTCTCCTGGCATCGTCAGCACAATCGTTGGCGCACGGGTCACACCAATGAAATGCAAACCCAGGATCTCGGTCTGCACCCCGCCAGCAAAGTGATCGAAAGTGACCCGCAACTCGATCGTCAGTTCTTTAGCATTATTGAGGCGATCGTCCACAGCCGCGTGGGCGAGGCGATTTTCGACCAGTTGCTCGAGATTTTCCAAACCGCACGTCCCCAAGCTCTGATTTAGAGCCGCGTAACGACTCAGGGTCTAGATTGTCCCATCGATACAATCATCTTTCTTGATAAAGAGATTAATCCTTGCTATTATCGATAATCGCGCGTGCAAAGCTTACGCTACACGACAAGGGTTGCTAGCTCAATGGTAGAGTACCCGGCTTTTAACCGGTTTGTTCTGGGTTCGAGTCCCAGGCAACCCATTAACCAATCAGGCGTTCCACTTTCGCACCACTGTGTTTCTGGCTTAACAGTGGTGCACTGTCCTAGTTATACTCCCTTACAAAATCTTAAGATTCTGATACACTAGCTTAAGATTCTGATAAAAACGCGCTGGTCTTTCTCAAACGCCACGCATCCAAACAGAGATTTAGAAACTATAGGAGGATCATTTATATGGCGCTCGTCCCTATGCGATTGCTGCTCGACCATGCAGCTGAAAATGACTACGGTATCCCTGCATACAATGTAAATAACATGGAGCAGATCCTGTCTATCATGCAGGCTGCTGAAGAAACGAACAGCCCGGTGATTCTCCAGGCCTCTCGTGGTGCGCGGAAGTACGCGGGCGAGAACTTCCTGCGTCACTTGGTCATGGCAGCGGTAGAAACATATCCTCACATTCCGGTGGTGATGCACCAAGACCATGGCAACAGCCCCGCGACCTGCTACTCGGCGATTCGTAATGGTTTTACCAGCGTGATGATGGATGGCTCCCTCAAAGCGGATGCCAAGACCCCTGCTGACTTTGAATACAACGCGAGCGTGACCGCTGAAGTGGTGAAAGTGGCTCACTCTGTCGGTGCCAGTGTGGAAGGTGAACTCGGTTGCCTCGGTTCCCTTGAAACCGGTGCCGGTGAAGCCGAAGATGGTCATGGTTTTGAGGGCACGCTCAGCAAGGATCAACTCTTGACCGATCCCGATGAAGCAGTGCAGTTTGTGGAGCGCACCCAGGTTGACGCACTAGCCTTGGCGATTGGTACCAGCCATGGTGCCTATAAGTTCACTCGTAAGCCCACGGGTGAAATTCTGGCGATTAGCCGTATCGAAGAAATCCATCGCCGTCTGCCGAATACTCACTTAGTGATGCATGGTTCCTCCTCTGTGCCCAAAGAGTGGATCGACATGATCAACGAGTACGGTGGTGCGATTCCTGAGACCTTTGGTGTTCCCGTTGAAGAGATTCAAAAGGGCATCAAGAGCGGTGTGCGGAAGGTCAACATCGACACCGATAATCGTTTGGCAATCACGGCTGCAATCCGTGAAGCTGCGGCCAAAGATCCTAAGAACTTTGACCCCCGCCATTTCCTCAAGCCCTCCATCAAGTACATGAAGCAGGTTTGTGCTGCTCGTTACGAGGCCTTTGGTACGGCTGGTAATGCCGACAAGATCAAGCAGGTGAACCTGAATGATTTTGCTGCCAAGTACGCCAGCGGTGAATTGGCTGCCAAGACCAAGGCTGCTGCTGCGGTGTAATTTCTCCGTATCACGCTAGATTGGCTAGACTCTTTTGCTGAGAGGGGCGTAGACAATACGCTCCTTTTTTGATCTTTAACCGATGGCTTTATCTCCTTCGCCTGAGCGGGCAATGGCTCCTATTGTTTCCGGGTGCGATCGCACCCTCTGGCCCATTGTGGGTTGTTTAGTCTGTGGCACCGTGCTGCGCCTGATTTGGCCAGCGGATATGGAATGGAAGGCCGATGAGATTTGGATGTGGGAGCATACTCAACAAATCCTCACCGGGGCAATCCCCCTGCCCTCGGTGGGCATGCGCACGTCCTTGGAAGTGCCTAACTCAGTGGTGGGCACCTGGATTTTTCTGGCGCTGGCGAAACTATCCCCCACCCCTGTGCGCTTGGTGCAGTGGATTCAATGGCTCAATGTTTTGACATTATGGGGATTTTTGGGGTTTATCCTCTCTCAGGTGCGATCGTCCGCCCGCCCGATCTGGTTGTGGGGTTTGGCGATCGCTAGCGTCAATCCGGCGGCGATGCTGCTCGCCCGTAAGCTCTGGCTCCCGGACTTGATCGCCCCGTTTTGTTTACTCATTCTGATTGGCCATTGGTTTCGCACCCGGTTTTGGGGCAGTCTGCTCTGGGGAGCGGCGGTGATGCTCTGCGGCCAAATTCATATGGGCGGGTTTTTTGTTGCCTTTGGCTTGGGGGTCTGGACAGTGTGGCAGGATTGGGGCAAGCGCAATGGGCGTACCCATTGGCTGGGCTATGGGATCGGTACGCTGCTTGGCGCTTTACCCCTGATTCCTTGGGCGTTAACCGTTATTCCCAATCTAGACGTCTATCGGGAGTTTATGGATGAGCACGAATCCCTTAATCTGTTTCCCCGGTTTTATTTGCAATGGCTCACGGCCGCTTTGGGGGTGAATTTGAGTAATGCCCTCTGGAGCAAGTTTTGGACAGAATTTCTCGCCGAGCCACGAGTCTGGGGTGTTCCGACGTATCTGATGGTTCCTGCCCATGGTTTCCTCACGGGAATCGGTCTGTATCCAGTGTATCGCTGGTGGCGTAACCGACGGCGGCGATCGCTGCAATTTATTTCTCAATCTACCATCCCCGTGCCAAAGATTAATTTCTACTGTGGGGCGCTTGCCTGGGGAGCAGGGGGTCTATTTTCGCTGCTGCGGGTCAATGTCCATAGCCATTATTTGGCGGTGATCTTTCCGTTTCATTATCTTTGGTTGGCTCAGCTCTATCGCCATCGGATTTGGCTATTGGGGGCGATCGCCCTTAGCCAGCTTCTGATCAGCGCTACGTTTTTAGTCTTTATCCATCGCACGGGTGGATATCCTTTTGGTGAAACTGAGTTTGGCATTACCTATTGGATGCAACAATTGCAGCAGGAATAATCGCCTATTACTGCTTACCGAATTTTTTCTAATTTAATAAGTCTTTAAAAACAATGGTAAAGCAAATTAATTTCCACACCCAAAAAAATGGAAACCATGTTCCTTCTTCCATAATGCAAATAAGCCGGAAAGAAGTAGATCTACATCTCATGATTGCCGAAGGTGAGATTCCATCAGATATTTGTGGACATGTTTTTGTTATTGCTCCTGTTGGATTTCATGATGATATATTGAGTGAGGAATTATTGATCGCTTCAAAAGCAAAGACAGGAGATTCACTCTTAAATGGAGACGGTATGATCTACCGACTGGATTTCAATATTAAGAATGAAGCTTATTTGAAAACACGTTTAATCAGAACACCTGACTATTACGCAGACATTGCTCTTCAGTCCAATCCTAATTTTGATAAGTTGAAAAGCTTTCTTTACAGATTTAGAAGTCAAGGAATTTCTCGCTTTTCAATAAGACTAGGCTTACGCTCTCAACTGAATACTGCTTTTTTGGCAATGAAGTTTGAGAATAATGATGCCGATCGTATGCTAGTCACATATGATACCAGTCGTCCTTATGAAGTTAATCCAGAAACATTAAAAATTATTACTCCTGTGGGTGGAAATCGTGAGTGGAAAGGAGAGCTTGATTCTATCTCCTTGTTTAAAAAGCAACCTTTTAAAAGTATTTTAAGTACAGCACATCTTGCATTTGACTATTCAGGTCAAGGTGAAATGTTTACAGTTAATTATGGACGCTCATTGGTTAACTTAATGAGCACTATTCCCTTTGTTGACTCGCTTATAAAGATGCCATTGTCTCTTCGTTTTGTTTTGACGACATCTCTGTTTTTGGGATTTGGTATTGTCTATAGATTCAGTTCTTCGATTGTTTTTCAATTGACCCTATTGATGATAATATTGATCGCTATCTACGGAGTCAATATAAAGCTATTTTTGTCGGCTGATAAGAAGCTGGATGATTTTGTTCATTTATTGTCTTGGGATGGAATAAACAAGTTAAAACGCTGGCAGCTACTGATTCAAGAACAGTCCGAAGTTCTCAAACCAGTTGCTATAAGTCAAACAATTCATCAGATAGGAGTAACAAGAGACTATGTTGTTTTGATGGACACGGCTTTTGTGGCTGGAGTAACTCAATTAACGAATCAATTACCTGCATGGCTCAGGGGAATTTTTGGGAAAACGGCTTCGCCTGAATCAATTGTCTATATTGTTCAACGGGCTGATCTAAAAGATGACTGCACCAGGGTTGTTGCCAAAAGAGTTTCAATTCCGTTGGAAGCTGCTCATTTTCTGGTGGACTATGAAAATCCATACCAGACGATTACACTTCATATTTCTCATCTATGTGGCATGCAAGTGGCAGAGTGGATTAGAAACAAAGAGATTTCTGGAGCCACAAAAAACATGACGCCTGGTTATCTAATGGGAATGCAGCATAACATTACTGATATTGGTCGGTTAGGTCGTTATGAGATTAATGCTGAAACAGGAATTATTATGTCCTCAAAGGTGATTACTGACAACAATTGCACATGGGCTGCAGATCTTTACACCTACCTAGAACGACATGATGATGGTACACCGATTGAAAAAATAACCAATATCTATTGGGGATCATTTGGTCTGTGGAGTGATTTGATGACTCGTTATATTTGCAAATCTTATCAGAAATACAAATACCGTCTGCTTGCATTAGAAGATGTGATTGAGTTGGCTAAAGAAGGACAACCTTGTAGTCTATTTAACCTAGAAACAGAATCTATGGTAATTAAAGACTATTACCTCTTTCCCTGCGATCATATGATGCTGTCTCCTCAATTTATTCCAAGAGGAAATAGAAGTGATCCAACTAATGGTTATATTACTTGTGTTGTTTTTATTGGCGAAATTAGTCAAATATGGATTTTTGATGCATCCAGTATATCATCTGGCCCACTCTGTAAATTAGAGCACCCTGACATGAAGATTGGCTTTACACTGCATACGACTTGGCTCAAGGAAATCCAGAAATCTGAATCAGGATATTGTGTTGATATCAGAGAAGATTATGACTACATGGTTAGCCAGAATAAACAAGATATCCAGGATTTTTTTGAAGATCATGTCTACAAATATTTTTGAAGTTTGAGACGATTTTAAGATCTTTTCTGTTGATTGATAGCTATACTTCTATTTGCTTCACGCACACCCCCCTTTGTTGACGCTTTAACGACCTGAAAACCATCACCTTCTCCAATTAATTGTTTAAGCTCATTCATTGTATTCTTTTGAGTCGAGGGATTGTCTTATCCCTCTTTTGTCACTTTGGACATAGAATAAAATCACTAAATCTTGAAAGTCGGGCAGAGCAAGGTTTTGAGCAATTTCAAATTAATCGCAACTCAAAATGACTTCGCTTTTCTGAAATCCTTGTCTGTCAAGGGTTCTGGGATTTCCTCTCTCGAAAGTGACAGAAGAAGGTTATACCAAATCCGCTAGGTAAACCCAAAATAAAACCGGGATGAGGGCTGAGCTTGTCGTTCGCGTAGCGTCCCCAGCGGGGAGAGCCCGGCTGTTCTGACTTCGATAGGCTCAGTCTTCACTTTCTTTCTAGCTCTATACAATCAGGATTGGGTGTTAGCCTTTATCAATTCAAGTTTTAGTTGACCTCAAAAAAACGATTGTCTCCAGTGAATCTTTCCTGTACTCATGACTTTCCCAAGGGAGCATCCCACTTTGGCACATCCAGACTGCATCGCCCTCATCCCCCAGCCCCTTCTCCCCAAAAGGGAGAAGGGGAGCCGGATTCAAAGTCCCTCTCCCATCTTGGGAGTGGGATTTAGGGTGAGGGCTTGCGTAACTGGGATGCACCCTTTCCCAAGCTGTTCGCATGTCGGAATGACTATCGCCCCAAAAAACCTTGGCTGGCACCAACATCGATCTCACGAAACAGGGTTTTTGGATCAGACTCAACCATCATCATCACAGCTCTGGTCAGATCCTCGACTGGCATTGCTTTGAGATAAGATTCAGGGGCGCTATTTTTTTTCAAGAGGGACGTGGCTACCGATCGCGGATTCACCAAACAGACTCGAATGCCTGAACTCGCTAACTCTTCAGCAAGGCTTAAGCTGAAGCCACGTACTGCATGTTTAACTGCAGAGGTTAGGACTCGCTGGGCTTTTGGTGCAACGGAGAGGGACGAGCCAATATTGATAATCAAGCTGCCCGGTTGCAAATAATTGATTAGGGTGGCAATGATTTGCATGGGGCGAATGGCGTTAATCAAAAAATGCTGATTGATCTCTGCATACGTTGATTGGGCAAATTCTTGGGATACATAGGTGCCGACACAGTTGACAATAACCCCCATACCGTTTTGGAGATTCAAGTCTTCTATTGTTTCTTGGATGAGCTGCTCACTGTCTTCAAAGTTGATTGGGTTTGCCTGAATATGAGCATTTTTTAATTTGTCGAGTTTGCCTTTTAATGCACCAAGATCCTCTGAATTTCTACCCAGCAGATAGATCCATTTCGTCTTTCGGATCAAGCCCCATGTAATGCTAGAGCCAATTCCACCCGTGGCACCGAGTATAATTGCAAAGTCATAGAGTTTAGCGCCTTCTTCACGATTCAACTGTTCCTTGATGTTCTGCTCTTTCATATATTTTCACTTGAAAATCCGGAGGATAATCACAAATGATAACAGTCGTATAGTTCTCAAGCTCGGTCTCTCCCTTGTAAGTTACCTCAAACCCTTCTGGTAAAGTTCCTAACGAATCCTCAAGATTGTCTGATTCCAGCGCCAATACAATAGAGTTGTGTTCTGTCGTTTCAGCATAGAACTCTAAATAACCCCGTGTGATTTCTGCGACTTGATGTTCTTCATGACCATCATGAAGGCTATTCCTTAAGGGAATGCCAAGATTCTTGAGCGTATCTCGAATTAAATTGGAAGTGGCTCCTTGTAAGGCTAAGCCCAGAAAACTTGCATTTGAACGTTGAGTCATATCAATCGTTATCCCTCTTAATGCTTAGAACTGATTTGAGTAAAGCGATGGCGTATTTCACGCTTAAGTTTACGGCAATCAACCGTCTAATCCACATCAAATTAATGTTGCCATTTTGCTGTTCAATCACGGACTCGCTATTCTACACTCATCTAGTGCTTCTTAGCCTTGATTTTAGCAGTGGCTAGCGCGATCGCCCTTTCCCTGTACAATCGGATCTCCGTAGCATCTGAACGTTTCGAGATTTTTCAGAACTTGACTTCATGCACAAATCCCTTTGGCAACGCTTTAACCACCTGCAAAGCGATCGCCCTCTCCAGCTCATCCTGATCTTCATCTTTCTGGCCCTGGGCATCCTTCTGCGGGTGATTTGGCCCACCGATATGGAATGGAAATGGGAAGAGCGCTGGATGTTTGAGCAAGCGAGCAAAATTGTTACAGGCGAGATGCCCCTGCCCTGGCTGGGGATGAAGAGTTCGGTGCTGGTGAATAATCCCGGCATGAGTGTCTGGAGCTTTGCCTTTATTCGCCTGTTTGTGGATACACCTGTGGGAATGGCTCAGTTTATCCAATGGCTCAATGGTGCGATGCTGCTCCTGTTTACCGGGTTTATCCTCTGGCAAGTGCCCCAACGAGAGCAAATCCCCTGGCTCTGGGGCATGGCGATTATGGCAGTGAACCCCTTTGCGGTGCTCTTTTCCCGGCGAATTTGGACACCGGATATTTTGAGTCCCTTTGTGTTGGTGACACTGGTGGGGCATTGGTTTCGCCACCGGTTTTGGGGCGCGTTTTTTTGGGGGTTGGCGAGTCTGGCCAGCGGTCAGGTGCAGATGGGGGGTTTCTTTTTTGCGTTTGGCTTGGTGGCTTGGACGGCTTGGACGGATTGGCGGGAGAAAACCTTTCGCTGGCAGACTGGCTGGCAAACATGGGCGGGTTGGGCGACGGGAAGTGCCGTTGCCTTTATTCCCCTCATTCCCTGGCTGATCGAAATTGTGCCCCAGATGGAGAGCTACCGAAAGTCGATT
Source organism: Cyanobacteria bacterium P01_G01_bin.54 (assembly GCA_039180005.1). GTDB lineage: Bacteria > Cyanobacteriota > Cyanobacteriia > Cyanobacteriales > Spirulinaceae > SIO3F2. The sequence continues at coordinate 25,195 of JBCDEB010000088.1, forward strand.
GTGGCACTGCTTTTTCCCAAGTTTTATGTCCAGTGGATCACGGCTGCGCTGGGCACCAATCTGAGTTATACGCTCAAGGAATTTTTCTGGGGGGCGCTGTTGCAAGAACCAAAAATCTTTGGTGCGCCCTCCTATGGGGTGGCGATCGCCCATCTGGGTCTTGTGGTTGCTGGAGCCTACCCCGCCTATCGTTGGTGGAAGACACGCAACGATCGTCGTCAGCGTCCTAAACCCGAACCCACTCGCCTCGGGTTTTATCTCAAGGCGATGGCAATTGGCACAGGGGGTGCTTACACCCTCTCACGGGTCAATGTTCACCCTTATTACATTGTGATCGTTTTTCCGTTTATCTATTTTTGGCTCGCGACCTTGTATCAACATCGTGTGAAAGTGTTGGTGGCGATCGCGGTTTTACAGTTCTTTATTAGCGCCAACTTTCTCATCTTTGTGCATCGCACGGGTGGGATGCCTGCCTGTGGCGATGGCTATGGGGTTTCCTATCGTTTCCAGACGGAGTTTCCGACACCGATCATGCAGGATTGTAATTTCTTATAATTTGCTAGTGCTGTACTTCTCACCGCAAAACTGATGAAAGGTTCGACAATTATTTTGGCTGGATTCCTCAGCTTCTCTGGTATTATGCCTCCAGCTCAGTCCCTGGATGTGCCTGCTGTCTGTGAAGTCCTTGATCCCCGAGAGATGGCTTATTCTGATCCGTATCGGATGAGTAGCAGGGCGATCGCCACTGCTAAGGAGCAATATCAGTCGGGTCAGGGTGATACTGCGGCCCAAACCCTCAATGCACTGGTTGCTCACCTACAAGAACTTGATGCTGACGTTGTAGAGCCAGCAGATCAGATCCTCGGCGCTTATTTCCGATTACATCTTGCAGAAGTCTATGTTGAAATTCAGCGTCCAAAACCTGCTTTTGCACTTCTAGAGTCCGCCCTAGAACAATCTCTACAGCCACGTTACTTGAGACCATTCCAAATCGTATCACGGGCTGCCGAGCTTTATGCTCGGGCAGGTGAATTTGATCGGGCTTGGATTCTGGTGAATACGCCTTTGCCTCCAGGTCGTGATGTTGATGCCTATTATGGCGATGGTCAAGCATCGGTTCGACTAAATACTGCTCAATTTTATCTAGATAGCCATAAATTTGAGCAAGCAGAAGCCACAATTGAGTTAATTCAGGAAATTGACTATAGATATGGTCGATATTATATAGAAGGAAAAATACTTCTTATTGAGTACTTAATTGCACAAGGAGAATTAAACCAAGCTGCCAGTATAGCCGACAGCCTTCAAGCCATTAAAGAGCCTTCAGGAGAGCGCTTTGTAGCGGAATATCGGACTGCGTTAGTGGACATAAGCAAAGCCCATATAGCGATCGGGCAAGCTCAACTTGCACAACAAATCTTTGATCCGCTGATGCCGGAAACTCAAGCTGAGTTCAACATGACTGCAACAGAACGTTGGAGCATCTTAGTAGAGTTTAGCAGAGCCTATACAGCAGTTGGGCAAACCCAACTTGCACGGCAAATCCTGGAGATCATTACCTCAGAAATGCAAGGTGAGTTTGATGTAGATGTGCTGCTCGATATGACAGATGCTTACATTGAACTCAATGATTTATTTCAGGCTAAAGCAGTGCTCACACAAATCATTCAACAGGGAAATGAGCAACGAGAAGACTACAAACAGGAATATGAGGAATACCTGACACAGAATCCATCACCGGCTCATCCAGCAGGGCTAATTCCTCAGTATGAGCATGAGATGCGTGACGAATTAGGTTTTCTGCACGGGGGACATCGTTACGTATTATTCAATGTTGCTAAACGCTATTGGCAATTAGGGGAGACTGAACTCTATCAGGAAACTTTAGAAGCCATGCTAAGTACATATATTGTGAGCGATGAATTATTATTTCCAGACCGTATCACTTATCGTAATATCACTAAGTTTCTGATTGAAACTGAACAGTTGGAACTCGCATTGAGCTTATTGAAGTCAGGGGATGTTGAGCAACCAGAAAAAAATCGAATCCTGATCATGATAATTGAAGGATTTTTGATTCGAGAGGACTATGACCGCGCTCTAAGTGCAGCCTATGAGCTAGAAGATTCTAATTTTCATCGTTGGAAGCGACGGTGGCTAGTTCAGGAACTATCAATTCTAGAAGAACTGATTGGACAGGGTGAATATGACCAGGTTAGATTAAACATAGAACGATGGAATGAACGCTTCTCCTGGGCAAATGATTTAAAAATCGACCCCGATCATTGGATCAGTTTTGTACAATGTCACCATTCCTGATTTTCTGCCAATTGAGTTAATTGAACTTGAGCAATGATTTGAAACCTCGGCTAACGGAATTTTTGTTTTCTTATCTCAAGACTAATGAAAAGTCCATCCCTGATTTTATCCCTCTTTTGTCACTTTCGGGAGAGAATAAGGAGAGAAGAAAACCGAAAAATTCTGAAAGCAAGACAGGACAATAACTCTAGCCAGAAAAGCAAAATCCAGCCCAGTCTTCATAGAGGAATATTGCAAACAATACCAGATATTTTTTTCTAATGTTAGGAATTATGAAGCCTTTCGAGATATCCATATTGGAATGTTATCGAAGTAGAAAATAAAGAGTCTGCCAGCAATAGCAAAGATAGTCGGCTTAAAAAATCACCAAGGGTTGCATCACTTTCTAGGCAAGAGTAAATGGGAGGTCAAAGAAGTAAGAAGAACGAGGCTATAGATGATCAAAGAAGTTATAAAGGAGAGAAAGATAAGAAACAGGGACTTTTGGCTTCTGTAAATGCCCTAACCCAGAAATGTTAAATGGTTCTTTAAAACTACTCCAAAATAGGTACACCTAGCCTACTGAATGACAAGTGGGACATCGCGGCAGCAGCTCCCTAAACGAGTCTGATCAGGATTTTGTGTAAGCGGTCTAAAATTCCGATAATCCAGGAGACCACACCATGTCAAGAAAGAAGAAAGAGACTAATCGAACTGATGAACTACTAGATGAGCTATTGTCTGATTGCCAGAGCCCAGAAGACAGACTGGGAGAATCCGACCTGCTCAAACAGCTCACCAAACGATTGGAAGAAAGAGCCCTCGCTGGAGAACTGACCCACCATTTACACCAAGAAACTGAAGAAAAGAATAGCCGCAACGGACATAGTGCCAAGACCGTGCAATCAGGACAAGGGGAAATAACATTGTCCATTCCCCGAGACCAAGCCAGCACATTTGAGCCCGTCATCATCCCCAAGCATCAAAGGCGGAGAGCCGGACTCGATGAAAAAATCCTGGCGCTCTACGCCCGTGGCAACAGTACACGAGACATCGCAGCCCAGCTCGAAGAGCTATACGGTGCCAAGGTCTCAGCCTCCCTGATTAGCGAAGTGACTGACAGCATCAATGAAGAGGTCAAAGTCTGGCAGAATCGACCCTTAGACCCGGTGTATCCCATCCTTTATCTGGATGCCCTTTACGTCAACATCAAAGTGGGGGGACGGGTGAGCAAACGCGCGGTCTATGTGGTGTTGGGCATTAATCGCGACGGCAACAAGGAATTGCTCGGTCTCTGGATTGGCGAGGTCGAAGCGGAAGGGGCTAAGTTCTGGCTCAAGGTGCTCACCGACTTGAAGAATCGTGGACTCCAGGATATTTTGATTGCCTGCTGTGATGGACTCATACCAACGAGTCATGACGGGTTATCACCCCCAACGATGAAAACCCCCTTACCAAGGGGGTCGGCGTAGCCGGGGGGATCTCGCTAGCTTCATGTACTTGGTGCAAGAGTATTAACATTGTCTATTTTTAAAGTAAATCCGGAAAGTATAGGGAGATCAATAAAGTCATGCCGGCCACCAATGAAACTGAGTAAGA
>JBCDEB010000089.1:0-28902 GCA_039180005.1 Cyanobacteria bacterium P01_G01_bin.54
ATACCAACGAGTCATGACGGGTTATCACCCCCAACGATGAAAACCCCCTTACCAAGGGGGTCGGCGTAGCCGGGGGGATCTCGCTAGCTTCATTTACTTGGTGCAAGAGTATTAACATTGTCTATTTTCAAAGTAAATCCGCCAATTAGACTCCAAACAAAACCGAGATGAGGGCTGAGCTTGTCGAAGCCCGGCCGCTCAGACTTCGACAGGCTCAGCCTTCGCTAGATCTTGCTTATTTCACTGCGTAAGTCCTGACAGATGTTGTTTAAATCCCATGACTCTTCCCAATCACCCAATGGCGGCGGAAGAACTTCGAGAGCGACGATTCATCCAACGCCAAATAAATCGGGCGACCGTGGGGACAGGTGCGGGGATTTCGGGTCTGTTGCCATTGTTCGATTAGAGTTTGCATCTCAGACAAGGTTAGCGGTGTGCCATTGCGAATGGCGCTGCGGCAGGCAGTCGCCACCTGCGCGGTTTGCAGATCGCCTCCTTTACTCAGTTCTAGAATTGCCTCTGCTTGATCGTCTCGTTCCACCAATAAGCTCGGTAAACTCCGCACGGCCCAGAGTTGTTCCCCAAAGATTTCCACTTCTAGCCCAATCCCTTGCAACTGCTCGACCTGGCGATCGCCCAAGCCACTCACCACCACCGGATTCTCTAGCGGCACGGGCTGCCAAGCGGCTTGCAACTGCTCAAACAAGACCCGTTCATGGGCAATATGCTGCTCAATCAGCCAGAGTCCATTGGGGTGCTCCGTGACGATATACATCTGGTTCACCTGAGCCACTGCCTTGAGGGGCATCAGGCCAATCTCGCTTTTGGGCGCGGATTCTGTGGGAGCAACGGTACGATCGAGGCGATAGGCAGCGCCTGGTTCAGCAGACTTGAGCAGTTGCCCCAGGCGCTGGTTTTGGGCGGCCGTGGGTTCGGGGTTGAGGTGCAGCACCTGGGCGATCGCCCCCGCCACCGCCTCACGCCAAAAATCCAGGTTATGCAAATATATCTCAGTCTTGGCGGGATGACGGTTCCAGTCGATTTGCTCGGGGGGCAGGTGCAGGTGCAAAAAAGCAACGGGATGGCGATGGCGGGGCAGGGTTCGGGCCATACCCGCCAGAATGGTTTGTTCGAGTTGGGGCGATCGCACATAGCGGCCATTCACCGCCACCTTCAGCCAGTCCGGTTTATGGCGGTGGTAGCGATCGGGCAGACCCAGCACTAGTTGAATTTGGGAATCGGCATAGTCGTTGATTTCCTGTTGCACATAGCCGAGATCACTCGGCTGCACCCGCCGCAGCAGTTGCGGCAGAATGTCTTGGGCGGTCTGGCCGGCGAGGATTTGCAACCAGGGCTTATGCTCCACCTCCACTGACCAGTTCATTTCGGGGTGGCAGAGGGCCAAATGCTGGATCACATCTTGGATTTCTTTGAGTTGCTGACTCGCTTCGGGCAGACCCTGACGCCGCACCGGGACAGTGCCAAAGAGTTCTGAGACGGTGATGATGGTGCCGGGGGCGATCGCCACCGCTTCTTGCTGGCTCACTTGGCCTGTGCGATCGTAGCGAACACGCCAGCCCGCTTGGTCTGACGCAGTGGGACGGCTCCTGATTTCGAGTTCAGCTAACTGGGCAATGCTATGCAACGCCTCACCCCGAAAACCCAGACTGGTAATCCGCCACAAATCCTCAGAGGTATGGATCTTGCTGGTGCTATGGGGTCGGGCACAATCTTGCAAGTCCGCTCGGTTCATTCCATGACCGTCATCGGCAATTTGCACTTGCCACCGCTCTAGGGAAATCTGCAAACTTAACCGGGTGGCCTGGGCATCGATCGCGTTTTCGGCCAGCTCCCGCACAACGGCGGCAAAGGAGTCGATTACTTCACCGGCGGCGATGATGTTGATTACCTCTTGGGGGAGGGGTTGAATTTTGGGCATTGATCACCTCCCCTTATACTCCAGACCCAGCACCGAACACAGATCCTGCTCTAGGGATCGAAAGGCGCTGAGTTGGCGTAACGGAGAGAAGTCATCAATCTGCCGGGCGACTTCGTGGCGATCGGCAAACCTCCTCTTCTTCGCTTCTTGCCGTTTTCGCTTCGTTTTGGGATTGTGCGCAGCCTCAAGCAACTCAAACAACTTTTGCTTGGGATCAGGTAGATCCTCAAGTTTCTTTATCGGCGGCAAGCTCAGAGTCGTCTTACCACTGTCGTTTCCGACTGCTCTTCTCAACGCTTCCCCATCGAATAATAACCAGGCTTCAGTCATCCGAACGGGAATTATTGGTACAGTTGGAGGACAAAAGCTGATATTTTTCAGAACCTCAGTGATTTCTTGAAGTCGCTTCTCTCTTGATTCCCGCTCTGCATCTCTATGAATAAAAAGTAGATCGAACTGATCCACCTCTATTGCGGTCTGAATTTTTTCTAGTAAAGCACCTGAACCCAAAATATTACTGCCTTGATTGGTCGGTGCAATACCATACTGCCTTAATAACCATTCTATAATCGGGATCAGTACTGTATCTGAAATTCCATCAGCAATCAGTGTATAGCGAACTGTTTGGTTGAGGTTGATTTTTTTAGACATCCTCATTCCCAGCATTATCTATTTTTTGATCGCCAGGAATATAAGCACGTAGATCCTCTCGATCCATGGTTCGTCTCGGCTCAATATAGTCATCTTCCTCATCCCCTGGTAGTTTGAAGTCTTCCTTGACTTGAGCGATTGGTGTAGGGTTGAGGTAAGGAAATACTTGCCCTAGATAAACCGATCGCAGACCATTCCCGTTTTCAGCATTCTTAGGGTAACGCCATGTGTCTTTAAGTCCTTTTAATTCTACTGTTTTAAAGATTTCGCCTTTTTGTTTCACCGATGTAACACTAGCAATTACCAAACTGTCATCGGGAACCAAGCGCACAACAGCAGGTGAATGAGTATTGATGATCACCTGCCGCAGCGGATTATATTCTTCAACTGGGAACTGTGGATCAACAGCAATATCGAGAAGCTGCTCAATAACTTTAGGTATATGATCTGGATGAAAGCCATTTTCTGGCTCCTCAATGCAGTAAACGCCCGTGGCATAAGGGTCAAGCCCTAACACAGCCAGAGCGAGAAGCCGCAACGTGCCATCAGATAAAGCGTGGGCAGGCAGACTTGTACCACCCTTGTAACGCAGCATGAACGTCAACCATTCTTCAACGTTATCTAGCTTAATCTCTACTCCTCTTACCCCGTCAATCAAGCTAGATAATTTTCTTGAAATCTGACCATAGGCATTAAGCGGCTCCTCTGAGTTTTGTGCGATGGTATATAGGGTTTTGGGTAAATTTGAACCATTTGAACTAAGTTGCGCAGGATCACGGAATTTCGATGGTTTTCGCAAAGCTGAAGGTTCAAAGTGGAAGTTCTGCCATGACTGCATTTCTTTGCGAACCCAGTCATTGGGAAAGATACTAGATATCAAGTTAAGAGAGCCCTGATCGCTCACTATTTTAGAGATTGGTGAGAAACGGAAAAATTCAGATTCTTCTTCCTGCGCTGGTTTGGGATTTGAATCTTTTACGGTTTCTTTGCTCCAAAAGTCTTGCGGGTATGATTCAAGATAAAACTCAGGTCTCATCAGCAAGAATGATCTGTGCGGCTCAAAATTAGGATATTCTTCTGGATCGATCTTGATTTCAGATTCGCCAGCGAGACTCTTGAAAATGATCTCATTGTCTTCATTTGCATGATAAGAAAAGATATCAGTAGTTTTATCTAAAAACAGAATTGTTCGCTTGTTCCATTCGAGATCGCAATTGATTGGAAATTGGAAATCAGGGTCATCCTTTCCAACAAAACATAATCTTTCAGAGATAATCCGAAATGGATCGGTTAGAATTGGATCGTTTCTATCTTGATAGGCTAGACAAAGTTTATATCGATAAACTGTTACTGTATTCTTGGTCTCTGCTCCTGGAGATTTATTTAAGTCGAATCTGGGAATAATCATCTCGGCTTCAAAGGACATTTCTGAAGCATAGTTATCTCCAACGCGATGGAAGAGGTTACGGATATCGCTGAACTTGCTATTTTTTCCCCGGATGGAGAGTGCCGCTTCCGTCAGGGGCATCGTGGCGAGGTTGGAGAGAAACTTGATCGCATCAAATAGATTCGACTTGCCCACACCATTGGCACCGGCGATGCAGGTGAAGGGGCCGAAGCGGACATCGACATCGACGAGGTTTTTGAAGCCGGAAACCTTGAGGCGGGTGAGCATGGGAGGGTACCAGTTCGCAGTTTGCAGTTTGCAGTTCGCAGTTGGTCGCGTCTGAATTGGCTCAGAGCAGACGGAAAGGCCAAAGACGTTTTCTCCAAGAAGCGAAGTGGGCCGACCCACCTCCCCCCTCCGGGGTACTCCTCCCAGGAGGAGATTTCAAGGCAGAACATCCCCTCTTGGGAGGGGCGGTCTCGCGCAGCGACGACCGGGGTGGGTTCGGGGTATTGTGTACGAATGCAGGATTTGTGTTTTAGAAGTTTCCCTGTTAGGGATACGGCATGAACACAATTGTCCAATTCGTTTCATTATAGAAGGCGGTTGTTTGACCCCTGAATCCTCAACGCGTTTTGTAAACGCCAAGAAGCAACAATATCCTGACCGGGAGGGTTTCAAACCCTCCCCTACCGTGTATTTTATTTGGGGCACACTCCTTGGACGGGGAACGCTTCAATTCGACTTGGCTTCTAGCTCCATGATTCAGGGGAACGCCTCAACTCGACTCGGCTTCTAGCTCCATGATTCAGGGGAACGCCTCAACTCGACTCGGCTTCTAGCTCCATGATTAAACGGTTCAGGTGGGCGCGATCGGCTCGATAAACCGTGTTGCAGAAATGACAGGTTGCCTCTGCCCCGCCGTCGGTATCGATCATGTCTTGCAGCTCCTCCTGACCCAGCATTTTCAGGGCACCCAACATGCGGTCAAAGGTGCAACCACAGTGGTAGCGCACCATCTGTACTTCCGGGGCAATGTTCAAGCCCAAATCCCCGAGCAGGTTGTGGAGAATTTCGGGGAGGGTTGCGCCTTGCTGCAACAGGGGGGTAAAGCCCCTCAGCGCCGTCACTCGGGATTCGAGTAATTCCACCAGGGAATCATCTCGCGCGGCCTTAGGCAGGATCTGTAAGAGGAGTCCCCCCGATGCCGTCACCCCGGTTGCCCCCACAAACACCCCCACTAATAGTGCCGAGGGGGTTTGCTCGGAGTTGAGCAGATAGCTCGCCACATCATCCCCCACTTCCCCCGAGACCAGCTCCACAGTGCTCGAATAGGGGTAGCCATAGCCCACATCCCGAATCACGTAGAGGTAGCCATTGTGGCCGATCGCCCCGCCCACATCCAGTTTGCCCTGAGCATTGGGGGGCAACTCGACCTGGGGGTTTTTCACATAACCTCGTACCGTGCCATCAAGACGGGCATCGACAATCAGACCGCCGAGCGGGCCATCACCATTGATGCGCAGGTTCACCCGTGAGCCCTCCCGCTTCATGCTCGAAACCAACAACAACCCCGCCGACATCGATCGCCCCAGCGCCGCGCTGGCTACATAGGACAAATCATGATATCCCCGCGCTTCTTCCACCGCGCGCGTGGTAATCACGCCTACCGCACGAATGCCGTCTTCTGCAGCGGTTGCTCGAATCAGTTGATCTGCCATGGTTGAGAGTAAACCCGATGGGAATCTTAAATGTCTGTTTGCTTCGCTTACTGTAGCGAATTGCTGTGTCTAGGGAATAGCATTTTCATCCTTCATCCCTCCGCCTCGGCTCAATCTTCTCCACCCGTCCCGTGCCGCCATCGAGCTCCACCCAATCCCCATCCTGGAGCCAGGTCATGACCCCGGGAATTGAAACGATCGCCGGTAAGCCCAACTCCCGTGAGACGATCGCCGCATGGGAGAGCAAGCTGCCCCGTTCCACCAATAGGCCCGCCGCCATCGGAAAGAGCAAAATCCAGCCCGGATCGGTGCGCTCGGCCACCAGAATCGCTCCGGTGGGAATGCTCTTCGGTTCGGCAAGCGCTTGGTGGGGATCTCGGATCAGGCGCACCACACCCCGCACAATCCCGGTCGAGCAGCCCAAACCCTGACGCTGGCGATCGCCAAGGGTCGTCGCTCCAGTTGTTGCGGTTGAAGCGGGGGGCACAGGAGCATGATAGGGCACACCGTAAGTACTAAAGCGATTCGGCGGGGGTGGAGCCTGGTGGTAGCGCTCAAATTCGGCACGGCGTAGGGCGATCAGGCTTTTGAGATCCGTGCAGGTACTCGTCCCCTCGGTAAAGCTGAGAATCTCGGCAATTTCCAGGTAGAAAATATCGGGTACTTGGGCGATCGCATCCAGGGCAAAGAGACGTTTGCCTATCTCTAAAAACAACTTCCGCGCCAACCCAAATACCCGTGTCCGCTCAAAACGCAGATTCTCCCGATCGCGCAGTCGCGCCCTGGCATTGTGAACCCCGATCGCCAGCCACAGCCGCCGGATGCCCAAGGCCCGCAGACGCCGCTTGAGGTGGAGCGGGGGGCGGTTCGGTCGGGGACGATTATCTACATCACGGGCAACCAGACCGATCGAGCGCAGCAAGGGCAGGGGGTCATCGGCCAGGGTGGGGCTCTCCAGTTTGAGTTCGTCTAGGCAGCGATCGCTGAATTCCTGTAAGTAAGCCTCGTATTGCTCGCTGAGTTGGGGATGATATCCCAGCGTGGCTTGAATCTCCGAGCGTGTCCCGTTGCAAAAGGTGTCGATCAGGGCAGGCGTGGCTTGAATGGCTTGGGCCATGGCTCGGATTTGCCGCGCCGGGCGGGCGCTGATCATCTGGCCCGTGTGCTGCACTAGGGTATTGGCGATCGCCCCGCTGGCGTCATCACACCACTTTGCTGTGAACTTACGCAGCAGCCCATAAAAAATCATCGCAAAGAAGTCATTGATAATTGGCGCTTGCCAATGGGGCAGTAGTTGCTGTTCAAGATCACGGTAATGATTGACCAGCTCGTCGATTCGTAGATAGCCCAGATCGGTTTGTTGTTGGCTCAAGACACAATTTAAGCGGCGTTTGAACTGCCAAATCTTCAGAGGTAAAAGGATAGAGTTGCTGCCTAAACTAAAGAGCGATCGCCCCAAATTAAAACCATCTTGCCAACGATTTTTTGCTTCAATTTCTGCGACAATTGCCTCGGGTAACGGCTCTTTAACCCCCATCATTTGCTCCATAAAGCCCCGGTTAAGCCGAAATCCGGGTAGCATCGCCAAGACTCGATACCAGTTGAGCAAGTTGTAGTAAATGCGCCCCTGGTGCAAACCAATCATATTGGCAAAAACGCGATCGCGCCGCCGAATCTCTGCCCAGGAAATGCCCATCACCCGGCAAAATTGTCGATAGACTTCGGTGTAGGCGCGGCGGGCAAAGGCAAAGGTTAAGGGGGTTGTCACGCCGCTGTAGCTCTCGGCAATGTTGCTATTGTCCCAAATTTGATAGAGCCCCGTCGGTTCTGGGGCAGACGGTAAGGCGGTAATCGGTCGCGCTTGGAGTAAATAGAGTTGCCCAGTTTGGGCGATCGCCCATTCAATATCCTGGGGGGCAGCCAACTCACGTCCGACCTGGCGCACCAGTTGGGCCACGGCTAAGATTTGCGCATCAGTCAGGGTGGATTGATAGATACGATCGTCCTCAATCTGCTCCAGCGAAACCCCCGACTCACTCAACGGATTCCCATAGGCCGCCTGCACTTTCCGCGCCATCTGCCGCTGCACAATTTGGTCATGGGCATCCACATAAAAGGTGTCGGCATCACTTTCCCCAGAAACCAACGTGGTTCCTAAGCCGTAGACCGCCGAAATCAAGCGAATATTGCGCCGCCCCGTCACCGGGTCAGCACCAAAAGCAACCCCAGCAACTGAGGGTTCAAGCATCTGCTGCACCAGTACCGCAGGCGGTTGCGGTAAAGGAGACAAGCCCTGGCGTTGGCGGTAGAGCATGACCGTTTCTCGGTAGGCCGATCGCCAAACCTGGGCAATTTTATCGTAGAGATCTTCCGGTTTAACGGTCAGAAATGTTTCGAGTTGTCCAGCCAGGGAATATTGGGCTTGATCTTCATCTAAGGCTGAAGACCGCACCGCAAAGTGACCACCATAGGGAAACAGCTCAGCTAACATTTGCAAGAGCTCCGTTTGCACGACCTCACCAAGCTTTAAATTAGCCAAGAGGTTTTGTAGTTCTCGCACTTCGACTACGTCTTGCCCCTGCCAGTCCTGGAGCGTTTCCCGCTGATGCTGGGTCAAGCTGGCATCAAAGGCGGCGGTTGTAATTACAAATCCCTGAGGAATGAGAATATCTCGCTGGCATAAACGCGACAGTTGAAAGGCCTTGCCCCCTATGGCTTGGGCATCAGGGGGATTATGCAGGCGCACCACATAGTTCATCGTTGCATCACCCAAGGAATCACACCAATATTGAGATAACTCACCATCATCCAGAGTGCCGAAACCGTATAAATCTGTTTACTGGTTTGAGCAGTAGGCTGTTGTAAGAATTGATAACTGGCTACCCAAATGCCACTACTACAAATTAATAGTAGTAGGATGGCAGGAATCATGAGTTTGAGTAGGTAGAGGGCGATCGCCGTCAAGAAAGTACTCGCTAGACCAACACTCAGCCAAATATAGACCGATCGCCGCATCCCCCAAACTTGCGAATAGGTTTCACCGCCAGGGATTTCTTGCTCAGGGGCACGAACTTTACGCCCGATTTCAATCAGTAACCCGTGAGCGCTGCTCAAAAGTAAGAAGGCGATGATTTGAGGATGGAGTGGGAAGGGTGAAAGAGTAATGGTACTCGCCATGATTCCATACAGTGCCATCATTGGCAAAACGAGATTATGGCTAAGAAGATAGATGAGTGAGCGTTGGCGCAACCAATCCCGGACAAAGAATTCCCAACGCATTAATGTCTGAAATATCCAGAGTACGCTCAACCAAGGGAATAAGCGCCAGTCCAGCGTTAGGGTTACCGCTAGCTGAATCAATACGGTGATAATTTCTAGGACTCTGAGTTCCTTGAGCTCAATCAAGCCACGGGGAACCGGACGTTGGGGGCGATATTGACAGTCATGCTCATAGTCTTTGAATTCATCGGCGATCCGCAGTTGCAGAAAGGCACAGAAGAAGGTAATGAAGACAACCCCGAGTGAATGAAGCTGAGGCCGAGTTTGGTTCAGAAGAGTCGGATAAATAACTGCAGCACTACTAAACACCAAAACCAGCACCCCATAACTCACAACCGGAAACCGCTCCCGTTGGTAGATCCACCAGCGGGAGAGAAAAGAGGGTTGATGTGAGGGGGCTTGAGTCATTAAAAATTAGCTCTGATGATATCCACTGATTTCAGCCTGAGCCCATTTTTTCTCTTCAAGGCTAGAAACCAGAGGAAACAAATAATCAAAGATACCTTGATGCCTTTCAATGGCTGCTTGACCTAGAGCTCCACAGAAAGGGGATACAGAACTTATAAAGTCAACGTCTGCACCAGCTTCTACTAAGAGTCGAACAAAGCGGATATCTCCTTTTCGCACTGCTCTAATTAAAGGTTTACCGTTATCTACGTCAGCATTTACATCTGCTCCTGCATCAATCAAGGTTTTTAATATATCAAGGCTTCCACCCCAGATTGCTGCATCTATTACATATCCTAACCTACAAGATGTAAAGCTAACTTCAAAGGAATCGAATAAAAATCCAAAAAACTCTAAATCCCCTGAGATCGAGGCTGTTGCCAAAGCCCTACAGACATGCTCCTCCCTAACTTCCCCGTTAGGTATTCTCTTTAACAAGATTTTCAAAATCTCTTTATTCTTTAGATGGACAGCTTTTTGAATAGGGTTGAGAAATCCACCTATGCTTTCATTATACGTTTCCGCAGCCCATACATGGATTGCGAATTCTTGTCTAGCAATTGCTTTAACCAGCCCTATATCTTGATTGCTGACAGCGTTGAAGAGTATTTCTTCTTTTGTTCGCTCTAACCCTAATTGCCCTGTATTTATTTCTCTCATTAGCTTAAACTAGATTGACTTCTCAATCAGACAAGGTTGTGTTGGGTTTTGCTACCGCTAACCCAGCCTACATCAATACTAAATTCTCAATAGCGTGATTCGAGCCATGGTCTGCTTTTATGACAATCAAATGCTTCCTCTAAATCATCCAGACGACATTCAATAAGCTCTTTCATGAGATCATTGTCTTCTTCTGATAAAGCCTCTTTCATCTCTTTGATCGATTCCAAAATCTGGTTGGTTCCGACAGGCATTAAGGCTTTAAACTGATGATAGTTGTAGAGATGATAAATTAGGTGCTCCGCTTCCCTGTCAAGATGGCGATCATCTCCTGTCTGCAAAAATATCTCTGCACTAGCGATCCAATCCAATGCAGCTAGAATACCATCGACATAGACATGAAAAACGGCGGATGAAATCATTTCATCTGGAGCATCTGGATAGCAATTCTTGAATTGCTCCTTTGCTTTCTCCATTCGCTCAGGACGAGGACGGCTCAATAGAGAATTTGCCAACTCTAAACGCTCCTCTAAGCCTCTTGGTCGATCAATAGACTTTTTGTCAGACATAGTTATGTTACTCCAAGATTCTCGGCACTATATTCTAGCGAATTGAATTTAGCTAAAATGACCAACCACCGCCTGCGCTCCTTCAATCTCCTCTGCACTCCAACCCTCCTGACGTAAACGGCTTTGAATTTGGCTCTCGCTAAAGCCCTTGGCTTGGGCCTTACGAATATAGTTCGCCAAGCTCTGCTGTTGAATGGTTGCGCGGTTGGTGATCGCCGGTTGCAAAACCTTTTCGGCCGAACGCTGAGCAGCATTCAGGCCAATCAGCTTAACCGTACCGGCGAAAATCCCCAACACTAACATTCCCGCTAGCCAACAGAGCGGAATCCAAATCAGCAGCGAGATGCCTAAAGTACAGACAATTGAGACCAATACTAGCGTTGCTGCTTGAGTGACATCCCCGGTGCTGATCGACATTCCCAGGAAGATGACTAATGCACCAATAGGAATAGCGATCGCACTGGTACCAAAAAAATTTTTCAGTCGGGTATTCTCGTCGGTCATGGTTCTTTCTCAACTTGTAGAGTATGACGTTTTGGAATAAATACTGGTGATGGCATTGCCCACCCTACGCTACAAACGATTATCTAAAATCGTTTCCCAATAGCGAATAAATGCAATCACCAGCGCCATGTAACAGGGAATAGCAAAAGCAATTTCCACAGGCGTGCCCAAGAGTGGTGTGGTAAAGCCGGTGAAATTATGGGTCGCACTCTCGCCATAAACACGATAATCATGTGCAATCAGCCAGGCTTCGGTGGGCCAGGCGATCGCTCCTGCAATCCCCATCGCAAGAACAAAGCGATAGACCACCGGAAAATGTAGGAAGAGGCGATCGATCACCACAGCGGTAATGCCAATCATCAAAACCCAGACTGCTAGCAAGATAATGCTGATATCAAAGAAAACATAAGACCATTGAGGAAAGCCCTGATTCTCCACCATCGGTTGAATCATTACCTCAAACAGGAAGACCGCCAGAAAGGCAATAAAAATACTACGGAGCCATTTGCGATTTTTACTCGGGATCAAGGGCTCGTCTTCCACAATAAACATCCAATATTTGTAGAAGCTAATCACCAAGCCCATAAACACAGGCGTGTAATAAAACACATCTAAAATGGGTACCCCCAGTAGGTTGACGGGGGTCATACTGGCTAGCACTTCCGGCGCATAGCTACGAATACCAAGGTTCACCACAATGATTTCGAGAATCGTGACGGCAATTGTCAAAACCCCTAAATAAACCGGAAATCGCTGCCATTCTTTCCATTGCGCAAGGAGGCGATCGCAAGCCGTGACGACTGTCAGGATTAAACTCGTCCAGCCGATGGTCAACACCCAACTCACATCCAGATATAGATAGGCCCAAATACCCAGTTTTTCATTCTTCCACATGGGAGCTGTAAACAACTCAAACAGCAGCACTGCCCCAGCCAATATCAAAAATCTTAGCCCGGTTTTCGTCTGGACTCTGTTGGAGAGCCAGAGGGCGATCGCCGTCCCGAGGAGAATAAACAATTCAAAGGCGATCGTGGCGGTTGTGGGAGTTTTATCAAAGCTGCAATGGGCCAGAAATAAGGTGTTTAGCATTGTTTTTTTGGATAGATCGTCATCTCTAGGAAATAAATCATTGCATTGGTGGCCAACATCCCGAACCCACCCCGGTCGGCGCTACGCTAGACCGCCCCTCCCAAGAGGGGATTTTTGAATCGAGCCTCCCCCTTTCCAAGGGGGATTGAGGAGGATTAACACACCTCATGCTTATAAAAAATGATATAACTGCGCTTGTACCGCGTTCCCAGGAGAGAAACGGATAACTTTTAAACTTTAATTTCAACTTTTAACCTTTAACACTCCCCCTCCTCCCGAAACCAGGGGGTGCGATCGCATCTTGGCATCTTTGATCTTGCACCCACCCCATTTGGACTGACAGAACTCTGGGGTGGTGGTGAGCCGCTCCCAAATACGCCAGAGCGGCTCTTCTAATACATTGCCAAAACTGTGGTGATTAAAGTCACACGACATCACCTCGCCGTAGGGCGAGACATAAAAATAACTGGTGCCACAGGCACAGCCAACACTACGATGGCTGGTGAAATAGCTATAGAACACCACCCCTGGATCACGGGGATTTTGGTTGTAGCGTCGGGCGGATTGAATCATCCTTTCCACCCAGTTATCGGTCTCAACCAAATCCGTTCGATCGCGGTAGCGGCCACTGGGTAGGGCGTCAAACACCAGCACTTCATGGATGCCTAATTTGCAAGCGAGTTGTACGAGGCGATCGAGTTCGCCATCGGCATAGGCTTCGGGGGTCAGCGTGGCAGAAATTCCCAGAGAGAAGCCTAAGTTTTTGGCAACTTTAATGCCTTGAATAGCTTGTTCAAAGAGTCCTGGCTTGCGTCGAAACCGATCATGGGCTTGGGAATCAGCGCGATCGATGCTGACATAAATACTATCGAGTCCGGCTGTTTTCAGCTCACGGGCGCGATCGCCAAGCAACCAACCATTCGTAAACAGCACTGTGGTAGAGAGCTGTTTATCGACCGTGCCGATCAGTTCGGGTAAATCGGGGCGTTGTAGGGGTTCTCCACCGACAAAATTGATCACCGAAACCCCCAGCTCCTGGGCCGCTTGAATCACCTGTTGGGCTTGGGCAAGACTTAAAACGGCTTTGCCGGGTTGTTCCACCCCTTCAAAAAAACTGCAATGCTCGCAAGCAGCATTACAGTCCGCATTGACGGCAAAACTCATCAGGTTAGGCAGGTTTTTGTTTTGAATCGTGCGGTAGAGAGCACGGGCGATGAAGTGAGCGGCAGGGGGGCTAAAAACGGCGGGTGTGGAGAGAGAATAGACCGGATAGCCGTTGCGAAAGTGAATAATCTTGTTGTGGTTGAGATAGATGCGATAGAGCACCTGGACAAAGTCGCAGCTTGAATCGAGGGCTCGGGTGAGTAAGAACCAACGCAGTCGCAGGGCATTGAACCAGCTTGCTTGCATGACCCCTCCAGGGCGGCGATCTCTTTTCTCTGGTGTAGCATCTGCGATCGCCGTTAACGCTGGTGTTAAGGCTGTTTTAATGAAGTGTAGCCATCACTTTTGACCCCGCACCGTCTTAGCCAGCTTTTGAATAAACTCTGGCGCTAGCTTCTTAAACGCTTTCGCCCCTGGTGATTGGGGCGCATTGAGCACGACAGGTTTAAAATCATCCACGGCTTTGGCGACCTCTACGTTGTAGGGGATCTCGGTAGCAAAAATATTCGGTGAGCCAAATTCGGTTTCGAGGCGCTGCTTGACCCGCAGTTCCATATTGCTACTCTGCCCCCGGCTGGTGTAAACCAAGCCCACGAGCTTCGCCTGGGCGCGATCACTCTCCCGGAGTTGCTTCAAGCGACTCTCTAGCAGCCCCACCCCCACCACGGCCAAGGGCTCTGCCCGCACCGGGATCAGATAGAGATGGCTGGCCAGCAGGGCACTGCGGGTAATAATATTGTCCCCCGGCGGGAAGTCAATCAAAATCACATCATACTGACGCAGGATCGGTCGCAGCACCATCCGCATCAGGTAGTTCTCAACCCGATTCCAGGTTTTTTCATAGGACTGCTGGCGCGATCGCGCCTTGGTGCTGATCAGTTCCGAGAGCACATAGTCATCATAGAGTTCCACATCCCCCGCGAGAATATCCAGCCCGTCCACACCGCAGAGGTTGCGATACACTGCATCCCGGACATTCACCGGGTCATCAAGTTCCGCATTGATGGTTTGATTTACCAAGGTTTTCAAGGTGCGCCGCTCTTGCTTGAGTTTGGCAAAGTCCAGAGGCGACATCATGCTCAAGGTGGCATTGACCTGGGTATCGAGATCCACAATCAGCACCCGCTTGTGGTAGTTCTGCGCCAGACAGGTGGCCAGGTTAACGGTGATCGTGGTCTTGCCCACCCCACCCTTCATATTCACGATTGAAACCACATATCCCATTTGTTCTTGGTTCCTCTGCTGGATGCCGGTTCTGGGCACATATCTCTGGACACGTATTCTCTGGATACGTATTTCTGGACATACCGGGGCGTCAGACTGGATTGTCCCTCCATAGAATACGTCATCCACCGCGCTCGTGTGAGGGGGATCTGGCGCTCATGGGGGTGAATGCAGAGATAAAGAGATCCCCCCGTCCCCGACGGCCCCGAAAAAAATCTTCTAAACTAGCCTGGATGACGTGATCCCGATGGATCTTGAACAAAAGTATTGCGAACCACAGTATGAGTGATCCTCAGAATTTCGACGCCCCCTCATCGCCCGCACAATTTTCACGACGCACGGTACTTAAAGCAGCAGGATTCGGGGCGATCGCCGCCGGAACAGGCTATTCTCGCTTCGCCAAACCCCAGCCCACGGTACATCAACCCGATAGTCTCGAACTCCCCCAACGGCTAATGACGCCCAAAACCGTCTGTGTGGTGGGGGCAGGACTGGCGGGTTTAGCCTGTGCCTACGAACTCAGTCGGCGCGGCTTTGCCGTGACGCTCCTGGAAAAAGCGCCGACCTTGGGCGGCAAGATTGCCAGTTGGGAGATTGCGGTCGGGGAGGAGACATTTCGCATGGAGCATGGCTTTCATGGCTTTTTCCCGCAATATTACAACCTCAAAAGCATTGTGGCAGAGCTGAGTATCCAAGACCATTTCCAGTCTTTGGAGTTCTATTCGGTGGTCTTTAAGGATGATGTCTATGACCCGGAGGTGTTTCGCCCCAGCCATTCGGCGTTTCCCTGGAATATTGTCGATCTGGCGATTGCCTCACCCAACCGCTTGCGTTGGGGCATTAACCTCACCCACCTCAAGCATTTGCAAGTGTTTCGGGCGATTACCGGCTTCCGAATTCCCCAAACCTTTCGCGATTTCGACACCCTGACCGTCGCCGACTGGGTCGCGGAAGACTTTCCCCAAGGGCTCTACGACCTCTACTTTTTGCCCTTTGCCAAGTCCAGCCTTAACGCCCCCGATACCCTCAGCGCCGGAGAACTGTTGCAGTTTTTCCACTTCTACTTCTTTGGCAACCCCGAGGGTCTCGCCTTCAATGGCACCGTCGATGATATGGGCACGAGCCTGGTGCAGCCGATCGTGGACTACATTGAGCGCCAGGGTGGCCAGGTGATTACAGAGGCCAACGTGGCTCAGATCACCGCTCAAGATGGACAGATCCAGTCCCTTAGCTACCACCAAGGCAATCAAACTGCCGCAGCACCGTTTTGGGTCGAGAAAAATGAACGCTTAACGGATGGCGACTATTATGGGGCGGGCGATCGCGTCTACCTGGCCCAAACCGAAACGGACGCCCTCTCCCTCACCTGCACCCACCAGGGCTGTACCGTCCAACCCCAAGCCGATGGCTCTTTTCTCTGTCCCTGTCATGGGGCGATGTATGATGCCCAGGGCAAGCGGATCAGCGGCCCAGCCCAGCGAGATCTTGCTCAATTTACCGTCCAAGCGCGAGATGCTCAGCAGCAGCGGATTCAACTGGTTGCCACCACCCCCCAAACCCAACCGCCCCAAATCATCAAAGCCGACTATTTTGTGATTGCTGCCGATGTGCCCGGTACGCGCCACCTTTTTGACTTAGTCGAGGGTGAGCTCGATGCAACGCTCTATGACCAAATCCAAAACCTTGCCGTCTCTGACCCCTTTGCCGTGGGGCGCTTCTGGCTGGATCGGGATTTTGACTGGGAACAGAGTAATTTCACCTCCCTCTCCGGCTATGCCCTCACCGATAGCATTACGCTCTATCACCGCATCCAGACCCAGTTTATTGAATGGTCTGAGCGCACAGGTAATAGCGTGGTCGAGCTCCATGCCTATTGCTACAAAGAGGCCGAGTTCCCCACCCAAGCCGACCTGCTCAACACCTTTGAGGCGGAACTCTACGAGATTGTCCCGGCCTTGCGAGGGGCAACAGTGCTCCATCGGGAGCTGGTGAACCAAAAGAATTTCTCAGGTTATCCGCCCAATAGCTATCAAACACGTCCCACCACAGAAACGTCAATTCCGAACCTGATGTTGGCAGGGGATTGGGTGAAGATGCCCTTTCCCTGTGGGCTGATGGAGCGGGCGATTTCCAGCGGCTTATTGGCGGCCAATGGGGTTTTGCATCGGGAGGGGTTGAAGCGGCGATCGCTCCTTTCGGTGAATCCAGAGGGGGTGTTTCGGATTTGACAAACTTCTGCAAGGATGAATCTCAGGCAGTCCCATCCAATGACTCGCTATAGTATCAAAATATATCTATATTGCAATCGTGAAGAAAAAAGAACTATGAGTGAAACAGTAAATCCAGCCGATAAAACTTTAAGTTTATATCCCATCGATTACCCTTTTGAGACCCTCGTTGCTCGTATTAATGCTTCGCCTAAGCCTAAAACAATATTGAATCCAGATTTTCAACGGAAATATAAGTGGGATAAGGAAGGATGGGGACGTGCGTCACAATTTATTGAATCTTGCTTGATGAGAATCCCTCTACCCTCTTGCTATTTTGCTGAAGACGAAAATTATCGTCAAGTGGTCATTGATGGTGTTCAAAGACTCACAACAATAACAAAGTTCTTTAATGATGAATTTGCGTTGGAAGGCATGACTGCATTTAAAGAACTTGAAGGAAAAAAATTCTCCGAACTTGGTGATTTTAAAGCAGAGCTCGAATCCACTACAATTCGTTGTATTGTACTCAGAAAAGAGAATCCAAGGAAATTGATCAGGGAGATTTTTGCCCGACTCAATCAGGGTGCTGTGCAACTCAGTGATCAAGAAATTCGGCATGCTATCTATCCTGGATCATTAGATGAACTCCTTTTCGAGCTAGCTCAAATACCAGAAATTGCTAGTTTTGGTATTGCCAGGGATAGCGAGAGAACCAGAGATAGTCGTGAAGCAGAGGAACAGGTCTTGCGCTTTCTGGCATTCTCTGAAGACATCCGTTTAGAAAATTACAATAATGTTCTCAAAGCCTATCTGGATGAATACATGGAGAATCATGCTAATGATCCTCCTGAGAGAATTGATGAACTTCGAGAAAACTTCAAAAATGCTTTGTCTAGATGTAAAATAGTCTTTGAAGAAAATCTATTTGTTAGCACAACTCAAAGTCAACGCAAGCAAGGGATGGTTTATTATGACTTGCTAATGCATACAGTTGGTCTATTAGATGACAAGATTGTTCAGAAAAAGAAAGACGAAATAAAATCTGCGTATGGTAAATTATGTCAAGACGATTCTTTCAAGAAAGCATTGTCAGCCGGTCTTCAACAAAAGTCCTCTATATTGAGGCGTAGAACATTGTGGGGGAATCTACTAAATGCCGCAATCAGCAAGTAGTAGCCCAATTCTTGAACGGTATGAGCAGCTTTTTGAATCCTTAAGAGAGATAATTGTCGCTTCAGAAAGAAGGGTTATCGATGATCCACCAGATCGGTTATTTCTTGATAATGTCAATTTTTTCGTCAAGTCTTACCTGATCAGTATCTGTAGCTATCTAGAAGCTTACCTCCAAGACATTGCATTCAAATACGCCGATCGCATCACACAACGGGTCGTTGCTGCAAAAATCCCGAATAACTACGCGTACTGGAGAATTATAGGAGATGTGAAGAAGAAAGATCTAAAGTTCAATGATGTAGATCTGTCAGTAACCAAGCAAGACATATCAGATAACATATCGGCAAGTCTATATAGAACGATAGATCTATTTAGACTTTTGGGTATCGATCTAACTCAAGTCGAAGTTTTTCAGAGAAATAAAGGACTGATCAATGCTGTGGTTGTAAAACGAAATAATATTATTCATCATAACGATAATGCGAATGATATTTCATTTGGCGATCTCCTACAGTATATCAAGGTTATTCTTGACTATATGAAGGCAGTGGATGAAGTAACCAACTTGGTTTAGGTGTAGGGTGTGTTAGGCGGTCAAAGTTTTGAAGTATTTGTGTTAGCTTGAATCCGCCGTAACGCACCGATGCAGGATATATAGCATTGGCGGTGATGCGTTACGCAGGAAACAAAGTTGCTCCGATTCAATCAATATTTTTGCCTGCTAACACACCCTACAACCGAATGAACTCACGGCTCCAAATACTCCTCACACATGGCCCGATCGCCCGCCCTGACCCTTGGATAATACTGCAAATAATCTTCCAGCCAACGACAACCCCGCCGCATCAGCGTCTCTAGTTCCAGGTTCCAAATCACCACCGTGCCATCTTCGCCGCCAGTGGCGATCGCCCCGCCATCTGCTCGCCAAGCCAAACTCGTCAGCCGCGCCTGGGGGCTAGCCCATTCCTGAATCAAGTCCCCTTGCCCCTGCCAGAGCTGCAATCGTTCATCCCAGCTTAGGGTGGCGATCAGTTCGTTATCGGGGCTGAGGCGGATCGCTCTGGGGCTATCGGTCAAGGCCACCATCTCCTGGGTAACGTCCCCCTGCGCCGTCCAAAATTGCAGAGTGTCGTCGTAATGGGCCGTCGCCAGCCAGCGATCGTCGGGTGTCATCATTACCGTGCCCTGGCGAGCCACAAAAGCCAATGCCACCACGACCGGGTGGGCACTCCGAAAGGTGCGGGGCTTGCCTAACTGTGGTTGTGTGTGGGATTGCCCGTGAGATTGCCCATAGGGCCAGAGGAGCAGCTTTTCATCCCCCGCAGAGGCCAGCCAGTCCCCGTCCGGGCTCCAGACCAGGGCATTAATCGGGTGGGTGTGTCGCCGCAGGATTTGCTCCGGCTCAGGCGGGCGATCGCCTGATAATTGACGGGCGTTGACCGACCAGAGTCGTACCGTGCGATCGCGTCCGCCACTGGCCAACACCTGGCCCCCCGGATGCCATTGCACATCCACCACTGCATCTTTGTGCCCCATGAGCCAATGCTGGTGCTGACCATTGCGCCGCCACAGACCCACTCGTCCGTCGGCGCTGGCGGTGGCCAGGTGCTGGCCATCGGGGGCAAACCGGACTTGACGCACGGCATCCTGATGGCCCGTAAACGTCCGGCGGCGTTGAGCGCGTTGACTGTTTTGAGCACCCACGCGCCAGAGATGGGCCAGCCCGTCTTCACCCCCGGTCGCAATCCGCTTGCCCTGAGGGTCAAAGGCAACCGACCAGACCGGGCCGTCCGGGTGGGCCTGCCATTGGGGACGGGGCTGGCCGCCGAGCTGCCAGAGCTTGAGGGTTTTGTCGGCGCTGGTGGAGAGCAACTGCTGACCATCGGCGCGAAAGCGAACCGTGGTGACGCGATCGCGGTGGTGCAGGGTCTGTTGCTGCTCCCCTTGCAGCGTCCAGAGCCCAATCGTGCGATCGTCGCTGCCGGTAGCAAGCCGCTGGCCATCGGGACTAAACTGCACCGACCAGATCGGCGCACGATGGGCGCTCCAGCTCCGTAACAATTGCCCTTGACGGTCCCAGAGCGAGACTCGACCATCGTCTCCAGCGATGGCGAGCATCTGGCCATCGGGGTGAAAGGCGATCGCCAGCAGTCGACAGTCCGGCTCGTGTTCAGTGTCTTGTCCAGTGGGGCGTAACGTTTGGCGCAGGGCACCGGTCTGTACATCCCAGAGCCGGATCGTTTCGTCGCTGCTGACCGAGGCCAGGTGCTGACCATCGGGGCTAAACGTGACCCATTGCACCGCGTCGGTATGACCCCGGAGGGTTTGCAAGGGTTTTCCGTCGCGGCTCCAGAGTTTGATCGTGCCCGTGGCGCTCGCCGTTGCCAGTTGGGCTTGATCGGGGCTCGTGGCGATTGTGTAGATAGCAGACTCATGGGCCGACCATTGACGCGTTAGGGAAGACTGCCAACGTTTCAGACTACCCTGTTGCGAGCCTTGTTTTTGAATCTGCCATTGGTAGAGTTGCCCGGCTGCGCTGCTGGCGATCGCGGTGTAGCCTCCTCGGTTCTCTGTTGCACCATCGAGTAGCACCACGCTGGTCAGGCTCTCGGCTGCATCTTCTAGGGTGGCCAACGCTTCTCCTTGGTCAGACCAGAGCCGCACGGTGCGATCGTGACCCACCGACGCAATCAGCCCACTGTCTGGGGTATAGGTCGCATCCCAGACCGTTTCTTGATGGCCCACTAGCCGCTGACGCTCCCAAACCTGATGCACGGACTGCTCCAAGGTTGCCAACACCTGGAGTTGTACCGGACTGGGAATGGGGAGTTGGGTCTGGAGGGGAAATTGACGCGGCGCACCCGTGACCTGCCCCCGGAGTTGATGGCCGGCCCGGAGGGCTTGCCGGAGGGCGCTCAAGCGCTCGCCCCGCCCCAAAGCGACCCGAGCGGCGGCACTCTGGGCTTGTAGCTCAGCGCCCAGTTGCTGCTGCTGGGCCAGTCGTCGCTGCCACCGGACTTGGCCCGACCAGAGGGCCATCCCGCCGGCCAGCAGGGCCATGACGAGGCCCAACCGCCACGCCCAGCGTTGTTGGCGACGGGCGCGATGCAGGCGCTGCTCAGATTGGGCAAACTCGGCGGCGATCGCCGCCTGGGTGCGCTGTTGGTAGCGCTGCCGAATCGTGGGCACGAGGTAATCATGACTGAGTTGGTAGCGGGGCTCACCGCCCTCGGAGAGGGCCATGACCAACTCTGAACCCACCAAGACCGTCAAGATCAGATCCAGTTGGGCAGTCGGGGGGTCTGGGTCGAGGGGGGATTGGCGCTGTTGGAGGGTTAGGCTCTGGCGCAGTTCCATTTCTGTCTTGAGGAGCCGTTGGTTGCGATCGTGGGTCAGGGCTGCTAGCACCTGCCAAGCCGCCCGTTGGTTTTCTGGGCCACAGTCGGCCACGATCGTATCCAGGGCTTGGGTAATCAGCACCCGTCGGGGAGTTGGCCCCAAGCCCCGATATTGGGCCAGGGTCGTGATACCTGTGGTCTGCAACTGGAGGGCCAGCAGTTGCAGCTCCAGGGGCCGGATGCGGCCCTCAGGATCGGCCAGATCTTGCACCAGCGTTGTAATCAACTCGGGCTCAAAGGGGGCGGCCAGTTGGGTGCGCCAGCCTTGCAAAGCCCGCTGAGCCTCACTGAGGCTGAAATTTTTCAGGGCATAGCGAATGTGGCGATCGAGGAGATTCTGGTCAATGCTCTCCAGATTGACCTGTTGTTCGAGGGCCAGCAGAGTATGCAAGGATTCATCCCGTACCACTAGAATCACCTTGACAAAGGGCAGACAGAGCACCTGTTGAAAAAAGCGGTAGAACCGAGCCCGCTGCTCGAATTGGGCACAGGTGACAAAAAAATCTTCAAACTGATCCCAAATCAGCACCGTTAGCTTTTGGGCGTCGCCATTCTGCCGCAGGTGGGCCAGCAAGCTGGCGGACTGGGTCACGGGGAAGTTCAAAGCGCCCGGCATCGCCTGCTGAAACTGCTGGCAGAGGTTGGGCTCCCAATCCCGATAGCGGTTTTGCAGGACGGGAATCACCTCCCGGGCAGCCAGAATGGTGTGCTGGAGGGCGGGAATTAAGGACATTTGCAAAAATTGGCTTTTGCCTACGCCACAACCGCCATGCAAGACCGTCAGCTTATGGTCGCTACGGCTGAGGCGCTCCAGAAAGTCCTGCACAGCCTGGGCGCGACCATCCCCCAGACTGGAGACGGGGCCGGCGATCGCCGCTTCCCGATCCGAACTAACGGGCGATCGCAGGATTTGGTAATAGACTTGCTTACAGGCAAACGCTGCCCGATAGTTCCCCTGTTGCGTGTAGAGCTGACGCAACTGCATCAAGACCTCACCATAAACTTGTTCCTGGGTCAGCAGACGATGGGCGGAACCCGTTTGCCAATATTCCACCAAGACTTGACGAATTTGTTCCAGGGTTTGCAGAGCAGCAACCCGATCGCCCTGCTGGGCTTGGCAATGGGCCCAGGTAAGCAGGATGCTGGCCCAAGGCTGGCTCTGGGATTCAGGAGTGGGCTGCTGTAGCTGGGTCAGAGCCTGCTGCACCAGGGCTTGGCAGGCAATATAGTCCTGGCGGGCGAGGGCAACCTGAGCCCGAAAGCCGTAGACTTGGGCAATGGCTTGGGGCTGTTGCTGGATCGGGGGAAGGGTGAGGGCGAGGTCACTCAGCCGCGCCAGGCTGTCCCAGTCCTGGGCATATTGGAGCACCTGGCCCAGTTGCAAAAGGACTTGGGCGGCGAGGGCGGGGTGACGCTTGATGGTAAAGATCTCCCAACTGGCTGCCAAGTTGTCGGCCGCCCGTTGCCAAGAGGTCTGTGCCGGCCGGCCGGGCTGTTGAGCGAGCCGCGCCCAACAGAGACCCAAATGCAAGAGCAAGAGCCCCTTGTTCTCCACAAAGGGATTGGTCATTTTCCCGGCCGGGGGCAGCTCAAAGGTGAGGGGATGGCGTTGCCAATCGCCTTGGCCGCGGCTCCAGACCGACAAGCTGCGCTGAAAATGGGCGATCGCCGCCTCAAACTCGCCGCTTGCGTAGGCATCCCGCCCCACAATAAACTGCCAGGTCGCTTGGTTGACCGGGGTGAGATGAACCTGTTTTTTCAAGGCGGCCAATTCGCAGCGACGACGACCGTCGGGGGCTAAATCCAGAGCAGAATTGGGAATAAAGACATCGGTTTCGACGCTTAAGAGCGTTTCAAACAGATATTCGACGGTCTCCCACCACAGGGTCAGAGCCCCTTGTAGTGAAAGTTCCAGGGCGATCGAGGCCGCCCCCCAGGTTTTAAAATCCAAAGCCAGACGGGCCAGTTGTGTAAACCCCACATCGGTGAGCCAGAGCACCACCGGGACGGGTAATTGTTTGCGAAACTCATCGCGATCGCGATTGATCCCCTCCAGCACAGCCGCCAAATGATGGGTCTGCTCCAGATTCATCACCATTAAGGGTGCGCCCGGCATTTGCTGATGGCGTTGGCGCAGCAGACTCAACAAATTGGTGGCTTCAGAATGCAGCCGTACGGTTTGCCAAGGGACAGATTGCCCCAGGATGGGCTGACCCGGAATGGGACGGGAGGGGGTTTGCTGCGCCAGCCAGGCCCGCAAAGCCTGCAAAGTCTGTTGCTCTAGCCGTTGATAGTTGCAGCGCACCAGGGTGAGGGAAAACTCATCGGCGCTGAGGGTCAGGGTTCGTCCCAACAGGGCGATCGCCTGCTGGTTATGGTCGAGCGGGGGGGTCGAGCGGGGAGGTGAAGCGGTCACAGGCGGGGCAAGGCAATGTGCTTATAGCAGTGTCGATCAGTTTAGGACATCGCGGAGGGTGGGTAATGCCCACCGTTTGAGGATTTCAGCACTTCGTTAGGAAACGTGAGTGCTGGATGAACAGACATTGCGCAAGACGGTCGAAACTTAGCAGAATCAACAATACTGACTCCGGTATTGCCGGAGTCTGAGGGGGCAATCTCCCCCTCAGCGGGAGGTGTCGGGGGGCTGGACCCCTGACAACCGGGTTTGACATCGAGATTTCAGTGTTTTGAGGAATGCGCTTGCTTCGCTGATCCAGGACTCAGGTTTAGGGTGCCATCCGAGCCAAAAGGTCTTCCACCGCCGCGCGATCGGGCAGCGCCGGTTGTGCCCCTCGCTGGGTCACCGCAAAGGACCCCGCCGCAACGCCCCAGCGTGCCGCGATCGGCAGCGGTAGCCCTTCACAAAGGGCAGCGATCAAGGCCCCGTTAAAGGCATCACCCGCGGCCACGGTATCGACCACATCCACGGTCGGGGCCGGTAGCCAAAATTCGATATCCGGGCTACTACACCAGACCCCCTGAGCCCCCAACGTGACGATGACCGTTTTCACCCCCTGGTTGCGGAGCTGCTGGGCAGCTTGCTGGGCGGTTTGGGGATCATTAACCTCAAAACCCACTAGTTGCGAGGCCTCGGTTTCATTCGGCGTCAGCAGGTCAAGGTAGGGATACAACTGTTGCGGCATGGCTGCCGGCACGGGTGAGGGGTCGAGTAAGACGGGCACTTGCGCCGCCTGCGCTGCTTGGGCGGCCTGGAGCACCGCCTCGATAGGAATGCCCAATTCCAAGAGCAGCCATGGGGCGGCATCCAGATGCGCCTTGAGATAATCAACCTGGGCTGAACCCACTTTGCTATTGGCCCCAGGGGCACAGGCGATCGTGTTCTCGCCGGAATCCGTCACCACGATCGAGGCCACCCCCGAATGGGTTCCCGGATTCACGGCAACGCCATCAATATTCACCCCTGCTGCCTGCAGCGCCAGTAGCAGGGTCTGGCCAAAGTCATCCTGCCCCACCTGTCCCACAAAATGAGTGGGACAGCCCAGCTTGGTTAAGGCCACCGCCTGGTTGGCTCCTTTACCGCCAAAGGCAGAGAAAAATTCATGACCCATCAGGGTCTCTCCCACTGTCGGTAGTCGGTTGGCTCTCACCACCAAATCCATATTGAGACTACCGAGAACAAGTACAGCCATTACAATTCAGATACGATTAAATTTTGCGATCAACCCGTGTTTACAGCTATTAGGGTACAAGCTTGGGGGCACCTTGTCGTTGTCCCCGCCATCTAATGCCGTCGCTACCCGACCCCCATCCCAACCCCTGGCCCGAATCTTGGCCCGACTTCTGGATTGATGCCGAGACGTTTGTGGCGGCCCCGCTCGCGGAGCTGGTGATTTTGCCCGTGCCCTACGAAGCCACCACCACCTACCGCAAAGGCTGTCAGCACGGTCCCGGTGCAATTTTGGCGGCGGCGGATCAGCTAGAGCATTACGATGTGGAGTTGGGCCAGGCGGTTTGTTTTCGGTTGGGCGTGGGGGTTTGTGAGCCGGTGGCGGATTCCCAGAGTCAGCCTGAACTGGCTCCTGAGCAGATGGTTGAGGTGGTGGAGCAGCGAGTTTTAGGGCTGCTAGAAGCGGGAAAATTTGTGATCACCCTCGGTGGGGAGCATGGCATCACCGCAGGGGTGGTCTCGGCCTATCAGTTGCATTTTGAGGCACCGTTTACGGTGGTGCAGATTGATGCCCATGGCGATCTACGCCACAGCTATCAGGGCTCGATTTACAACCATGCCTGTGTGATGCGGCGGATTGTAGACATGGGGATTCCCACGCTCCCGATTGCGATTCGTAGCATTTGCCAGGAGGAAGCAGAACTGATTGCTGCCCAACAGATTCCGGTGATTTGGGATCACGATCGCCCCCACCAGCCGGATTGGATCGCGCGGGCGATCGCCCAAATCCACACCGAACAGGTCTTTATCACCATTGATCTCGATGGTTTTGACCCGGCCTTGATTCCGGGGGTGGGGACGCCTCAGCCGGGGGGCTTAGGTTGGCAGGAGGGTACGACGTTTTTGCGGGCGCTGTTTACCCAAAAAACGGTGATTGGCGCGGATGTGATGGAGCTTGCGCCGCTAGCGGACTCGGTGGTCTCGGAGTTTACGGCGGCAAAGTTGGTCTATAAGCTGATTGGCTATTATGCGTTGGCGAATGGCAAGTTGGTTTAGCATCCACTTCATCTGGTTTTCATCTATCGTGCCTCCGCAAAAATCTGCTGGAGACGTTCGGGCACTTGAATGGTAGCGAAATAGCTAGCCGGATATAGGTAGTCTTCACCCGATTCATCGATAATGCGGAGCATTTGGCGTTGGTTGGCTTGGTCGTCTTCGAGCACGGGATAGAGCTTTCGGACTTCTAGGGAAGCAGGATAGTCTTGGTTATTAATGCAGACGACAAATTTCATGGGGTTACTCCAGAAAGCGTTTAATTTTGAATTCTTTTTTGCCGATGCCGTGGGCTTCGTACCAGTGCAGCTCGGCTCGACAGGTTGAACCATCGCCAAGGCTGATTGTGGCAATGCCTTTGAGTTTTCGCCAACGTCCGGAGCCATAGGCTTTGCGAAGTCGTTCAACTTCTCGAATGGAACTGCCAACAGCAATGACTTCAATGTTGGTGATGTTACTCAGTATTTCAAACTTCACTCTAGCGTCACTCTCAGGGCTGGGTTGCCTTAAATTGCATCTGGCTCGGGAGATAGTCGTCGTGATTGACACCCACTCTCATCCACCTCTTTATCTTGCTTCATTCCTTGCGTAGCATTAAATCTCCTCTCCCTCCTGCTTGGCCAACGGTGAGGGGGTTTGTTGCGCTCGGGACAATGTCTTGGACTTCTCTTAAGATTGAGCTGTATTGTTTGAGGTGATAGGCTGTGGCTGATCCGGAGCATGTGGCGAGGTTGAAGGAGGGGGTGGAGGCTTGGAATATTTGGCGGAAAGAGAATCCTGAGATTAGACCAGATCTTCGGAACGCTAATCTGTATGGCGCTAGCCTTCAGAACTTTGAGCTTCAGTCAGCCGACCTCCATCGAGCTAATATTCAGGAAGCTAATCTCCAGGGAGCCGACCTCCATCGAGCTAATCTTCAGGAAGCTAATCTTCAGAAAGTTAACTTCCACAAAACCAATCTTCGGAAAGCCAACCTTCAGAAAGCCAAGCTCCAGTTTGCCAACCTCCG
Organism: Cyanobacteria bacterium P01_G01_bin.54; assembly: GCA_039180005.1. GTDB lineage: Bacteria > Cyanobacteriota > Cyanobacteriia > Cyanobacteriales > Spirulinaceae > SIO3F2. The sequence continues at coordinate 27,106 of JBCDEB010000089.1, forward strand.
TGGAGCCAACCTCCGTGAAGCCAACCTTCAGAAAGTACAGCTCGTGAGAGCCGATCTCTATCAAGCTAATCTTCAGAAAGCTAACCTCCAGCAGGCTAATCTTCAACGAGCTAACCTCCAACAAGCTAATCTCCAGAAAGCAAAGTTCTTAAGAGCCAACCTCCAACAAGCTAACCTCCATAAAGCCAACCTCTGGGGAACTAACTTGCAGAAAGCCAAGCTACTAGAAGCTACGCTCCGGGAAGCTGACTGCCAGGAGGCCAACCTACAGGACGCCAATCTCAAGCAAGCCAAATTACAGAAAGTTAACCTACAGAAAGCCTATCTTCAGAGACTTGATCTTCAAGGAGTTAATCTTCAAGGAGTCAATCTTCAGGAAGCCAATCTCCAAGGAGCTAGACTTCAGAACGCTAGACTTCAAACAATCAACCTCAAGGGTGCTGACCTCCAGGGTGCTGACCTCAAGGATGCTGAACTCCAGGGTGCCAAGCTCAGTGGGGCTAATCTTTTTTTAGCCGACTTCCAGGGTGCTAACCTCCAAGGTGCTGACCTTCAGGGTGCTAATCTCTGGTATGCCAAGCTCGGTGGAGCCATGCTTCAGGCAGCCGACTTCCAGAGAGCTAACCTCCAGGACATTGACCTTCAGAGAGCCGACCTCCAGGGTGCTGACCTACGGAGTGCCAAACTCGTTGGAGCCGACCTTCGAAGAGCCAACCTTCAGAGCGTAGATCTTCGAAGAACAGACCTTCAGAGAGTCAAAATCTGGGAGTCCAATCTCAAGGGGGCCGACTTCCGGGGAGCTGACCTCCGGAATTTCAATCTACAGAGAGCCAATCTTCAGTACACTAATTTAGCTGCATCTCAGGCTCTTTTTACTAACTTCAGCAATGCTAACTTAACAGGAGCTTGTATTGCTCAGTGGGGAATTAACGAACAGACTGATTTTACTGACGTTCAATGCGATTTCATATACCTTGGCTGGGATGAAAACAAACAATGCCCCACCGATCGCCGCCCCCACAACCCCAACGAAATCTTCAAACCCGGTGACTTTGCCCGCCTAATGGAACAGGCTAGGGATACTGTTGACCTCATCTTCGGAGAGGGGGTTGACTGGCGAGCTTTCCTGCTATCTTTCCAGAACATTCAAGTTTCAGGAGAACACGGGGAATTATCAGTTCAGAATATCGGCAGAAAATCAGATGGCTCGTTTGTTATCAGCATTGAGACTCCTCCAAATGCTGATAAGGCTGTAATAGAGAAAGATTTCTGGACAAGGTATCAGCCCCTACTCGCAGCCAAGGATGAGCAGATCGCTTTCTATCAGAAACAACTCAAACAGAAAGATGACTTCATGATGGAGATTGTACGGACGATGGCTGCAAACCAGTCTCCCCATGTTCAACAGAATTTCAATGCACCCGTCCAGGGTGCGACGGGACAGACCGAGAATCAAACCGTCAATGTAGAGGCGGAGGGGGGTGATGTTCAGTCTTCTGACAAACAGGACTGACGCAGTTCAAACCCTGCACGCTATATCTAGACCCTAGATCCCCCCTTTCACCCCTATATGGAGCTTAAGAAATTAATCCGGTCATTGAAGAAGGCTCTAAACCCTTGGCAGGCGGGACGCACTTCGACTTCGCTCAGCGACCACCTGCGCTACGGGATTCCTGATTTATTTTCTCAACTCCCATTTAAAGGGGGTGACGCCGCCTAAGCGGCTGGGATGGCTTTCTTGAGCCGGGTTTGACAATAGAACCCCCTTATCCAAGGGGGTCGGCGTAGCCGGGGGGA
>JBCDEB010000090.1:0-28601 GCA_039180005.1 Cyanobacteria bacterium P01_G01_bin.54
TCGCTCTCCCAAGAAGAAGCGCCCTCCTCTCATCATTGATCCTAGACACCGTCATCTTTCTACCGCTCGGAAGTTACAGGAATATGCATCCACCAAGTAGTCTAATTGTTCGCGTTGAAAGGGCTGGCATTGCCCACCCTACACTCTGAACCCTGAACCCTAACCCCTTACTGCACCGTTTGGCGGATATAGCTGAGCACCTCATCCATGGTTTGGGTTTGGCTATAGCGAATAGTGCGATCGCACAGTCCGGTGAGGCGAGCCGCTAACTGCGCTGCTGCTGGGTTGGGAGTTTGTTGTTCATGCCGCAGTAACAGGATGGGTGGGAGGGCGATCGCCTGCTGGAGTGATTCGAGCGCCTCAACCTCAGTCAGCGTGGCGGGAGAATCACCAACATAGAGCAACAAGAGATCCCCATCACTCTGTTGGAGCTGTTGCCGGAGTCCGCGCCAATCTTCAACGAGACCCACTCGCATCCCCGCCGTTTGGAGATATTGCGCGAGCGCCTGCAAAAACTCACTGCTACGCAAGGGGGGTGGGGCGAGCCTCTCCTCTGTTTCGGTCTGGGCTGGTAGCCCGACCGACGTAACCGGGGTACCCAAGGGCATCAGTAGAATCTGGGGTTGGGTTTTGAGTCCCGCCGCCACTTGAATCGCCTGAAACAAGGCATCGAGGTGTTGCTGCTCCCCGGTGGACACCAAACAGGGAAAGATCGCGTACTGGAGCTGGTGGGCCGCTTGGGTTGTAACCGCATCCAAGGTGATCAGGGGCAAACGGGTCAGCAGAGCCGATTGCTGCAGCGCTTGCAAATAGGGGAGCGGTGTTTTCAATTGATGACCATCTAGCAAGAGGACCTGAGGTTGCCAAACCCGAGCGAGCACTTCAGCCTGGTCAAGATCTTCGGCCTCAAGGACGCGATAACTCAAGCTGCCCTGTCGCTGACCCATGGCGGTTCCCAGCGCCTGGAGCAAAGCAGACTGTTTGGGGTGGGGCAGTTGACCCGGGCGTAGATAGAGCACCGTCAGGTTTTGGGGATGCCCAGAGGGCAGGAGTTGGAGTTGGATAAAACTCTCTGTAAGGGCCGCCGATGTGATCGGCAACGATAAAAAACCATTGGCACCGTATTGACGCGCCTGCTGTTTTTCCGCTTGGGTAGCCGTCATCAAAACAGGGATGTTTTGGGTTTGGGGATCGGCCTTGAGCAGGGTCAGCACATCCCAACCCGAGAGCATCGGCAGCACTGGATTGAGCAAAATGACTTGGGGGTGCAACTGCCGAGCTTTATCGAGTGCTTCGGTTCCGGAGCGAGCAACAATCACCCGATAGCCGAGCTCACGGAGCTGATCCGTGAGCCACTCAATGTACCGGGGGGCTGCTTCGACAATCAAGACAAGCTGGTTTGGCAAGGCGGCAAGAGTGCTCTGGGTATTGCTAAAGGCAAGCGCCTCCTCAGATTGAGCTTGCGCCGTCGGTGGCTGTGGAGGAAGTAGCAGCGTAAACTGACTGCCTTGACCCGGCCGCGAAATAAACGACACATCGCCACCATGGGCCCGCGCCAGACGTTGGGTCAACACTAAACCCAAGCCTGTGCCCTCAAACTGTCGTGTCAGGGGGCTCTCCAGTTGCTGAAACTTCTGAAAGAGCAGATGTTGTTCCGACTCAGGAATACCAATCCCCGTATCCCAGATGGTAAAGTCAATCCAGCCCTGCCAACGGTTAATGGTCAGCCCAATTTCCCCATCAGTGGGGGTAAACTTCAGGGCGTTTTCGAGTAGATGGCGCAGCATTTGGCGCAACCGGAGTTCATCAGCCACAATCGTGGCGAGTCCCGTCTCAATGGTCAGGGTAAAGGGGATGGTTGCCTCAGCCATCTCGTGCTCAGACTGGGGATGGAGGACTTGGCTGGCCTGGGCATAGGCTCGACGACAGACCCGTTCTAGATCCACCACGCCCCAGCTAAGATGAAGTTGGCCGGTCTCAAGACGTGTGAGATCGAGAATGTCATTGACCACATTCATTAGATGCCGACCACTCTGATGGATGAGCTGAGCATAGTGGGTTTGGCGGGCATTCAACGCGCCTAGTTTGGCGTCTTTGAGCAAACTGGCCAGACCCAGCATGGCGGTCAGGGGGGTTTTGAGTTCGTGGGTAATACAGGCGAGAAACTCATCCTTGAGGCGATTGAGCTGGATGAGATCCGCATTTTTGGCAGCGAGCTCCTGACTCAATTGACGATATTCGGTGATGTCTTTGGCTAGCACGAGCCACAACGATGCAGACGTCTCCCCGTGGGGGGTAACAGGTAGTTTGAGGAGCTGCCAGGTTCTGGGGGTAGGATTTGTCGGTATTGTGGCTGATATTGGGGGATCCGGCTTGGCAGAGGATGGATCACCGATCGCCGAAAATTGATGATCCAGACAAAATTCAATCGCAGTGCTCCCCGTCTGGGGGGGCTCGGTTGAGAGTAAATCAGTGGCGATGAGATGACCCAACTGCTGTTGCCAGGTTGTATTGGTGTTGACAATCTCACCATTCTGGGATTGCAACAGGAGGGGTAGGGGTAAGACATTGAGAAATTCCCAGAGCTCTGCCCCAGTTTGTTGGATGGGATTGGACATCATCGAGTGGGGTGAGGATGAACGTTTGTAACAACTCATGGTTGTCACCATCGTGCTGCCCTCAATCTCAAAAATCTTAGGGCGTGTCGTCAGCTATCCTCCGCAAGCCTAATGGGACAAGCGATAACACGCCCGCCTAAACACAATATCTAGGGGCGGTAGACCCGTCACAGCAATGCATCGGGATCGAACTGACGACAGCCCCTAGTCATCTGCCTCCATTATCAGGCTGCCTCGGAGGGGCTTTCGGCTGGACTTACAATTAATTACATTTCTTTGTCTCTAGTAATCCCTGCTCAACCGATGCCCCCTAGACCGATATCCTTTACGATTCATCAGGCGCTGGTGCCTAGCTCTGATGGCTATTGCACCACAGACGTTCAGATTAGCGACGGATTGATCTCGGCGATCGCCCCCCAACTCCCCAGCCAGGGCGACGCGATCGACGCGACCCACCAGTTGCTCTTACCGGGTTTTGTCAACGCCCATACCCATTCCTCGGAATTTTGGCAGCGGGGGGTGATCCCCCCCTATCCGCTGGAGTTATGGTTGGGGGAACTCCATGAGTTTTCGCCCTTAGCACCCGAGCAGATCTACTTGAGCGCCCTGGCTACCGCGCTGGAAACTTTGCAATCTGGGGGTACTTGCCTGGTCGATCATCTGGTGCTGATTCCGGGCCAGGAGCTAGAAACCGTGGCGGCGGCCGTCCGGGCCTATCGGGAAATTGGGATTCGGGCTTTTATTGGCCCTTTAATCTATGATGAGTCCCTGAGTCAAGGTATTCCGGACGGGGGGGCCAATCGAGAACCTGAACCGTTTTATTGCTCGACGACCGAAATGCTGAACCTAATGGAGACCATGATTGGGCGCTTTCATGCGCCGGAGCAGGGCATTAACATCATGGTCGCGCCGACGGGAGTACAATTGTGCTCAGATGACCTGTTTCGGGGGGGAATTGAAATCGGCGATCGCTTCGGCCTCTGTCGCCATACCCATTTGCTGGAGACCCGAGCCCAACAACGTCTGGCCCAAGAAAAATATGGCTGTACCGCAGTAGAGCATCTGCATCGCCTGGGGTTTTTGAGTGAGCGTACTAGCTTGGCCCATTGTGTCTGGCTCACTGAAGGCGATCGGGCATTGCTCCAGCAAACCGGCTCCACCGTTGTGCACAATCCCCTGAGTAATCTGCGCTTGGGAAGCGGCATTGCCCCGATTCTCAAGTATCACCAAGCCGGCATCAACATTGCTATTGGTTGCGATGGCGCGGCCAGCAATGATGGCCAAGATCTACTCGAAGCGATCAAACTCAGCACCCTGCTCCATAATGTGACCGACCCCGATTATCGTCATTGGCTCACCCCCCGCATAACCCTGGATTTTGCGTCCCGTGGCGGAGCGATCGGCCTCGGACTCGGTCAACATTGTGGTCAATTGGCCGTGGGCATGAGCGCCGATTTAGTACTTTATGATTTAGGAAATTTGTCGCTGCTGCCGAAAACCGATCCCATGGGTTTGCTGGTTCTGGGCCACCCCACGCGGGCAGTGAGTACAGTGTGGGTTCAAGGAGAATGCTGCATCCAGCAGGGTCAAGCCCAACGGATTAATGAAGCAGAACTCACTCAGAAGCTGATGCAGTATGGTGACTGGTTCACCAATCGCTCGTCTGTGAATATTGCCCAACTTGAAACCCATTATCGCCAGGTTATGGGTTTGACGCCGTAGTACGCAAGGCGAAATTGAGAATTCAGAGTTCAGAGTGTCAGAGTGGTGATACAACAGTTATTCTGGGGCCTTTAAACTGCTGGCTGATGGATGCCGTCGGATACTCGCTTTCGCGTGATGATGCGCTAGGGTGTGAGAACAAATCTTGCTTTGCTGGCCCTGCCATTGGGATGCTGACCGCTTTGGCGTAGAATACACTCTAGCCCAGAATAGGCTTGCCTTAGGTCATGGGGGCTCAACTCCATTATGCCCTCCATCTCCTGAACTCCACCGTAACTGATGCTGATGCCCCCAGCTCCTATTCATGCCTACCCTAGGCGTCAAGTTGTCTTTTACTTTCTTCTACCCTTTGCGATCAGGGAATCACGCTAATGAGAGGACGCCGAATCCTAATCTTTATTGTCTTGGTTGTCTTTGCGATGGTAGCGGTCATCCTGCTCAACAGCAGTATGGGCAGCACAACCTATCCGATCATGATTAGCATCCTGCTCGCTGCGGTGCTGGTGCTCATTTCGGTGGGTGTGACCACCGATTTCTATAGTGATTTAGTCGACAGTTTGCGAACGGACTCCTTGCTGAAGATAGGGGCTTGTCGGTTCTATCTTTATGGCCGAGGAGGCAGTGGGAAAACGACCTTGATTAAAAATTGGTTGGGCGGAGATACTCGACCCGAGCAATCGACAAAGTATTTTGCCTTCTACAGTGGCGAAAAATATCTTGATCTGGAAACTAAAAAGCAAACTCGGGTGATTCTCTCAGATTATCAGGGTCAGTCGCCCTCCCAAAATACCCTCAATGCTTCGCCCAAGGTGATTGGCCAACCGGGTCGGCGTTTGGTCAATGCGGTTTTTTTTATTGTCGATATTGCACCCCGCTTAGAACGAAATAATCAACCCCTCTCCAATGAAGAACTGATTGATTGGCTGGCGACTGATACAGAGAGCAAGATTCAAAAGCGGTTGGAGCAGCACATGGAGTACATTGTGCCAGCGATTCTGGAGATTGTCTTTGCGACGATTTACAGCACAAATTTGTTGAATGTTACCTTAGTCATCAACAAAATTGATTTGCTGGAGACCGTTGTCTCGATGGGGTGTATTCCCGGTGTCAGTCAGGCGAATGTGGATGAATATGCCCGCAATCTTTTCCGACGGATTGAGATGAACATGCGTGAAGCTTGCGATCGCATCACCAGCCCGGAGCACCATATTGATTTCAATGTCTCGATCGTCAGTGCCGCCCATGGCACCTGTGTGGCCCAAACCTTTAACGAAGTGCTGCGTCGCTATGCCAATGTGGGATCATCGGGTCGCACGAAGCCCGAGCGCCGCCGTGCTTCAACCTAGCGAGTCTAACGGGTTGTTGTGCCTTCAAGTCCCTCCCGTAACTCGCTACAATCAGAACATTCTGGTTCATCAGCTTTCAATCTTATGATCCCTACTGTTATTGAATCTTCTGGACGTGGCGATCGCGCCTTTGATATCTATTCACGTCTGCTACGAGAGCGGATTGTGTTTCTCGGCCAACAGGTTGATAGCACGATCGCCAATTTAATCGTAGCCCAATTGCTCTTTTTAGAAGCGGATGATCCCGAAAAGGATATTTATCTCTATATCAACTCCCCCGGTGGCTCCGTGTCGGCGGGACTGGGCATTTTTGACACCATGAACCAAATTCGCCCCGATGTCTCGACAATCTGTGTCGGACTCGCGGCCAGCATGGGGGCCTTTTTGCTGAGTTCCGGTACCCCCGGTAAACGCATGAGCTTGCCCCATTCCCGGATTATGATCCACCAACCCCTAGGAGGGGCCCAAGGCCAGGCAACTGATATTGAAATCCAAGCCAAAGAAATTCTCTATCTCAAATCGCTTCTCAATCAACATCTGGCCCAACAGACGAACCAACCCCTAGAGCGCATTGAAACCGACACCGATCGCGACTTCTTTATGTCAGCAGCAGAAGCCCAAACCTATGGACTCATCGATCAGGTGATTAACCGCCGTCCCTCAGCTACCCAGCCGATTAATTAGGGGATGTCATTAGTTAGACAAGCGCTAGAGCGCCCGACCCAAACAACAAGAAAGGAGCTGTAAGCGAGTCATCGCAATTGTTTGAGGTCTAACTAGCCCCTAGCAGAACGTTCCGCCATGAGTCGGGATTTTGGCTTTTGCTCATGAGAGCGAACCAGCTCACTGAGTTGGGTTAGCGCTTGTTGAACACCATTTCGGGTCAGGACAGAAAACTGCTCACCAAAGCCAAACTCTTGACCCGGAATCCAAAACCAATAGCTTTTTTGAGGAAGAACACCGTAAAGGCGCTGGGTGAGGGTGAGGAGGATTTGGGGCGTACAATGGTGTCCCCAGGCCGAATCTGCCTGTTGGGGACTGAGCAGATGCACTTGCAAGCTGGCATCAACAGCCGCCTTGTGTGCCATCGCCTTCACGAACACCACCACATCTGCCTGGGCAATCTCACTGGCCAGCGTGGGCATCAAATCACAGGTGGTGCGGGTTCGCACCAATGGATTCTGCCAATTGGCAACCGTACGCGCCACAGATTGACCCGCACCATCATCACTTTGGAGGGAGTTCCCGTAGCCGATAACTAAGATCGTCATACCACCAAATCAAACGTCTATCATTGATTTAGTTTAGCGTTTGCATTGCGCTTTTCTCGGCACTGAGTTGGGAATCAAGCGATCGCCCATCAACAGAATGGTAAGGGTGAGTGTAAATACAATGCTGTTTTTGACAAAGCCTCCTGGCCAATCCCCTCAAATTGATGGAACTTATCTTCCCCAGAGCAATTCGTTGAAGAATAGGTTGAATCTGCTCTAAGATCTGACAATCATGGTAGAGATTGCCCTTGTGTGTTTGCCCGCAATATGCTATGCACCCCGCTCTGCTCAAAAGAGCAAGGCGATTTCGGCTTGCTGTCCGTCAGATTCCCCCTTCCTTGCTTTTATTCACTGACGTACCGTCTAACCTGCTGTTGCTATGCCTCGCTTACTGATACACTTTCTAAAATCAAATCGCTTTAGCTGGGTTCGCCCGGGTCTGTTGGGACTGTTCTTGGGAACCAGTGTCTGGGTCGCTGGGCTCGCCCCCAATCTGCTAACCCAACCCAGCCGTTGGCTGGACAATATCGCCTATGCGCAAAATCCACCCTCGGCGAGTGAAATTGAAAACTATGCTAAGGCCGTTTTACAGATGGAACCCCATCGCCGCGATGCAGAACGGGAAATTCGCCGGGCCGGGGGAGATCCGAATATCGTCTGTGCTGATGTCTTTAGTGGTCTGCCCGGTAGCCAAGTGGCCGCTCGATACTGCGATCGCGCCGCCCGCATTATTGAAGCCAATGGCTTGAGTAATCGACGATTTAATCAAATTACTGAGATCGCCAGCTCGAATAATGAGGTTCAGCGCCAGATTCAGGCCCAAATGTCCCAACTCTGTCGCCAGCCAGAGTTTCGGGATGCCTGTAGTTAGGAAGTCAGGGTTCAGGGTTCACAGAACATCGCCTCTCGGGAGGGGGGTCTCGCGTAGCGACGACCGGGGTGGGTCGGGTGTAATCCACTAATACAGCTATTGTTGCTTAGAAGACGTTTAGAGCCTTGACACCCCAGCGTTTAGAGTTTATCCAGTCCCCACCCCCCCCCTCTCCGACCCAGACCGTATGGGGACAGCTCCCCCTAGATGCCCAGGAGCGCACCCAGACGCGTCGTCGCGTCTGGTGGGCTGAGCGGGACTGTGAATTAATTCTGTCCTTACCCAGAGGCACGGTGCTTCAACCCGGTGATCGCCTGCGAGCGACCACAGGTGAAGTTCTGGAGATTATTGCCAAACCGCAACGGGTACTGACCGTCCGTTCTGACAATCCCCATCAGTTGCTCAGGGCAGCCTATCACCTCGGTAATCGTCATGTGCCCTTGGAAATTACGCCCGTTTATCTCCGTTTGGAAGCGGATGCTGTATTGGCGTCTTTGCTGGCGCAGTTGGGGGTTGAGGTTAAGTCAGAAACGGTTCCGTTTCTGCCAGAAAGCGGTGCCTATCATCACCGCCACTCGACTTAATGTTCACGATCGCAGGGGCTGGGTTTCCCTCATTGGTGTGAACTTAAGCATGACCCCCCCTGTATAGATAGGGTTCCAGGGGCGACAAACACCCGACCCACCCCGGTCTCGCTACGCGCGACCGCCCCTCCCGAGAGGGGATGTTCTACTTTGAAATCGACCCTTGGGAGGAGTACCCAGGAGGAGGGAGGTGAACCGATGGAATAATTATTTTCTGGTAACACGCTAAAACTAATCTAAAACTCAGGCTTTAAGGGATTTCAGTTCGGTTTCGTAGCTGTTGATTTTGCCGTTGAGTTCACGGATACGTCGGGAGAGAGCACGGGTGATATTAACTGCAATTTCTGGGGTCTCCTCAATCGCGTCGATCAGTTGCAGTTGATTGAGCGTCAGACAATCACAGGTTTCTAGGGTCGTGATCGAGGCGGAACGGGGTTCAGCATCAAAGAGGGCCATCTCGCCAAAAATCGAGCCCGCATCGAGCTTGACGAGATCTCGCTCGCCTACATGTACTCGCACCCGACCCGAGACAACAATGTAGAGCGATCGCCCCTCTTCCCCCTGCTCAAAGATCATATGATCGGAGGGGAACGAGAGCTCATCCATGGCCGACGCCAGTTTCACTAAAAATTCATCGCGCAACTCTTGGAAGATGGAGACTCGACGAATAAACAGAAGGCGTTCAAAGCTGCTGAGCATAGCGACCCTAAGATTGACTTATATAATTTAACTCCATTTTTAAGTGATCCACCTGGGCAGCCACCAAGGGATCGGGATCATCTTGGAGTACGGGTAAGAGATCGAGGCAGGTGCGGGGACTTGCCGCCCGAAGATAGGCCAAGATCGCCTCTCGGACAAAACTACTTGGATGGGAGAGACCAACCAGAGCTGCGTCCTGAGACACGGACCAGCGTTGCTCCCGTGCCAGATGAAAACAGCAAGCAAGCGTCCAATCGGACAAGAAATGGCGGAACTCTAGCAGATAGCGCAGCCGTTCACTGCCCGTCATCGGTTGGTAAAGGCAGAGTTCGCCCATGTCCGCCAAGCGTTCTTCGATGGGTCGAGTCTCCAGAATGCGCAGGAGAATTTGTTTTTGGGGCAGATCAATGGTGTTGTCGAGGATTTCTAAACCCAGAGCAATGCTCACCTCCGAATCCGAATCTAGATTGAGGATCGCTGCTTGAATAGAGCTAAAAGGGTAGATTAGCTTCATAATCAAGAAACAGCGATCGAAGATATCGGTTTGCATCCCCTGCAGAGCTGCGCGCAAGAGATTGGCTTCTCGGCCTTGCACCACCGTTTCGGCGAGATCGAGCTCAGCGGCGTAGATCTGGGCCAACAGCAGCAGTTCTTGCTCGATTAGGGTTTCGACGCCGCTGCGTCCCAGGGTCTCTAAAATCGCTTCAATGCCATGATCGCCAGGGATTTTTTGTAGGGTACGCAGTAGGTTGCGCCGGGCGGTGCCCCAACTGGTTAGCAACTGCTCAACTAGGGCGGCGATCGCCGGGTCGCTGCCAATTTCGGCGAGGGCCGACCAAGACTGCTGACGAATATAATCCGGTTTACGGATGTCCTCGCCCACGGTTCTGAGGAGGGCGATCGCCTCGTCGTTGAGCTTAATCAGAGCCTGTTTCGCCGCCTCGCGGGTCGAGCGATAGTAGAGCCCTTTGAGGAGTGAGGGATAGTAGTTAGTGAGGTGCTTGGCCGCGATCGCCCCCAGCAGCGCACAGCGCACTCGAGCCGAATCATCCTGGAGGAGAACCGGAATATAGAACTGCAAAAGATCGGATTCTTGATCCGCTTCCTGGAGGGCTTGAACCCCAATTACCCGTTCCTGCTCGCGCCCAGCAGTCAACATTCGCTCCAATGTGGCCACCGCGTCCTTGCGATCGCTAGCGGTACCCCGGCGCAGGATCAAACCGGCCGCAGTTCCCCGCACCATCGGGTCAACCCGTTCATTGAGGTAGGGCTTGAGCGTATGGGTCTCCAACTCCGGCTGTGCTAGCCAGATGTAGCGCAACGCGAGCGCCAAGACATCCAGACCCGGCTTGGTTTCAATCAACCGCTGCACCTGGGGCAAATAAATAATCTTGGGGGTTTGCAGCATCACATCCATGCTCAAGCGCTGCAAGCTCGGTGAGAGCTTGACCAAGCGCGGTGCGAGAATTTCCCCGGCATTGGGCAGATCAATTCGTTCCAGTAACTGGATACAGGAGCGCTTATCTTCCTCGGGTGTGTCTTGATCTAAGGAATCAACGATCGCCCGTCGGAAGGGCTTGAGATCGACATTGCCAAAACCCAAGCGTCCCTGCTCAGCACTTTGCACCAAGAGCGTAATATAGCTCTGGCGCAGTAGCAGCGCACTGGTCGCCCAAATGATCGAAAAGGCAATGATCGCCAGCACAAACACCACCCCCTGAGCCTGGCGAGCCGCCTCAGCAGATAGGTTCTGAAAGAACTGCCCCAAAACCCAAACGATCGCCAAAATCCCCACGCCCGTGAGTCCGGTGGACAAGGGTTCAGCAATGCCTTGAACTTGAGTTTGAATGGAGTTGCGAATCTCGGCGGGCAGCGGTTGAAACAAAAACGGCTCAATGCCTGCGATCAGAGTGTAGCGCAGTAGTTCATCAAAGAACTTGAGCACAATCACGCCAAAGAAGAGAATCTTGGCACTATCAAGATTAACCCCACCAATATTGCTGATATCAAAGACAATTGTCGCGAGCCCCAACACCGAGAGGGAAACGGGGAGAAACATGGCAGCGACAAAGACCCCCAACCGTTCTACGGCACGACTGGAGACAAACCATTGGGTTGCCAATTCAAAAATCCCTAAAACCCCTGAGAAGAGTCCTAGAAAGCCCGCAATTTCCTCCGTATTGGGATAGGCCCGCTCCAATTCGCCGAGGTATTGAAATTCAACCAGCAAAAAGAGAAGTTCACCCAAAATAAAGAAGGCAAATAGCGGCACAATGTAGCGTTTTAGGGTGTTATTGGTGCGCTTCGACGCATAGGCCATCTGCTCGTCTTCAATTTCCCGCACGGGGGTATCGGGGAAGGCCTGCTTATAGCGATTGCTCAAATAGAGCAGCACCAACCCACCGACGAGAATCATGACTGAGGCAGCAATGATGACATTCTCGAGGCCAATGAGCAGGAGCAGCAAGGGCAGGGAAAACCCCGAAAGCACATCGCCCACTAGCAAGCCACTAGAAATGATTGGATAGGTGCGTTTGATCTCCCGGATATTGAACAGTTGATTGGCTGCCACCTGGGAGTTGAGGTCATTGAGAATCTCTTCTGCATCCATCCACAGCCGCAAGACAAACACGGTACCGACAATCAAAAAAGCGTTGAGATGCCCGAGCCCTAAACCCGTCCGGAAAATCAACAGTGGCAGTGACATCAGCAGGGCAACAACGACAAAGACCTGCTTGAGGGGAAAGTTATTTTGCAACCAGGAGTAAAGAATGCCCAGACCTGAGCCCATCAGGGCGCTAGCCATGTAGATAATGGGTAAGCCTTCCGCTCCAAAATGTTCGAGAAAGAGGGCGATCGTACATTGTTCTAGCCATAACAACCCAACCGAGGTTGTGGTATAAAAGGCGAACATTAAGAAGGTTCGCTCCCCTTCTTCGGGACGTAAATTTACAACTTTGAGCAGTTGCTGTTGCCAGTTGGCTAGGGGACGAGCGCTTTGGGTGGCTTTCATACGGTCATTGCAAGGAAACGCACAACAGTTCAGGGAAAAAATGGGGTTTGGCAGCTAGGGGCTGTCATCATTTAGACTCCAAACAATTGCTGTGTCTAGCTTACAGCCCCTTTTTCTGTTTTTTGAGGTCGGGCGCTCTATCACTTGTTCCATCAGGCTTCTGAGGTTAATTGGTGATGCGCCCTAAGTCCTTAAACCCTTTTGCCTAGGGAACTGTGTGATGGGGGGCGGTGTGACAGGGGTTTATTTTTTGGGCGAGAGCAGCATGATCATGTTGCGACCCTCCCGTTTGGGGCGTTGCTGCAACTCCGCAACCTCTTGAAGATCCGCCGCCATGCGGTTCAGGAGTTGTTCGGCGAGGCTCGTGTGTTGAATTTCACGACCCCGGAAGGTGACGGTTGCTTTGACCTTGTCCCCTTCTTTGAGGAAGCGGAGCGCATTTTTGACCCGTACCTGATAGTCATGTTCATCAATCTTGTAGCGCATCTTGACCTCCTTAACGGTGGCATTATGCTGTTTTTTGCGAGCTTCGCGGGCCTTCTTATCCTGCTCAAATTTATACTTGCCGTAGTCCATAATGCGGCAGACCGGCGGATCAGACTTGTCGCTGACCAGCACGAGGTCTAAATCTTTGTCTTCGGCTAAACGACGCCCCTCCTCAGCAGTAATGATGCCGAGCTGACTACCATCCGTGTCAATTACTCGGATTTTGGGGTAGCGAATGCGTTCGTTGATTTGGGGTAAATCGCGGCGAGGTCTGCGTTTATCTTTCACAAGCGGTAGGTATACTGGATGGTTATTCGCGAGGTTCGGTTGTCGGTGAAGGTCTCTGTCAGGAAAAAATCAGGACTCTAATGAGCCTGGAGGGAGAGCGGGTAAGTTCCTTGAGGCAATTGGCGATTGGTCTTGACTCTTGTGCACACTAACCCTGTGAAGGTGTACTGCTGATTCTATTAATCAATATTCCCTGTGGACTCATCAAGGGTTTCTAACTTGACATTGTACTAATTGGTTAGAGCTTGCGGACTGTTTATTAAATTAAAATTCTTAACTGAAAATTATTGGGGTTCGTTGAGATGACGCAATGGTTTGAGCGGGTGGGTCAGCAGCGAGATTGGCTTTGGCGAGGTTGGCAAATCCGCTATAGCGTGAAACGGGCTGCAGCCACTGATGTAGCTGCAACGCCAATTGTTCTACTGCACGGGTTTGGCGCGGCGCTGGAGCATTGGCGGCATAATCTGCCAACTTTGGCCGAGGGACATACCGTTTATGCCGTGGATCTATTGGGGTTTGGTGGTTCGCGCAAAGTGAAGACGACCTATTCGACTAGGCTCTGGGCTGAGCAGCTTTATGAATGGTGGCGATCGCTCATTGGTGTCCCCGTCATTCTCATCGGTAACTCTCTGGGCTCGTTGGTTTGTACAGTGCTCGCGCACAGCTATCCTGAAATGGTCTCGGGCCTTGTGCTGCTCAACCTCCCGGATGTGTCGCTGCGGCAAGCGGCAATGCCGAGCTGGCTTGCGAGCGGGGTTTACCAACTCGAAAATGCCCTGAGCGGCCCCTGGCTAATCAAGCCCCTACTCAAGCTGCTGCGTCGTCCGGCGGTGCTGCGATCCTGGATTAAAATTGCCTATCCACGCAGTGCAGCCGTAACCTTAGAACTAGTGGAACTGATTAGCCGCCCTGCCTATGATGAAGGGTCAGGTGACACGCTCTGGGCACTTTCTCGTTCGCTGCGGCGATCGGGGTTTTCGCCTGCAATGACTGAGGTGATTGCTCAGCTACGCATCCCGATCTTGCTGATCTGGGGGGAGCGCGATCGTATGGTTCCTTTTCAACTCGCCCAGCGGTTTACAAACCTCAACCCCCAACTAACCTTTATCTCGATGCCCCAGGCTGGCCATTGCCCCCATGATGAATATCCCGATGAATTTCATGAGATTTTGCTGCCCTGGTTGGATTGCTTTCGAACCCATACCCAGTAGGGGCGGGTTTAAAACCCATCCCTACAACACTACAGTTTAATGAATGTGCTTCCCCTATTGTGGAATCTGTGGGAAACCGGTTTGTTGCTGGTCTTCTTCCCGAACATAGGTATAACCCCAGGGCTGAGTATCTTCGATCACATTCGGTGTAACCAACACAATGACCTCACGCCGATCATTTTGGCGGGTTGTACGGCGAAATAATGTGCCGAGCAGAGGTAAATCACCTAAAATCGGTAGCTTTGCTGTAGCAATTGTATCTTGATCCTGGATGATGCCAGAGAGAACCAGGGTTTGACCATCCCGCATCCGCACCGTACCCGATTCTAAGGAACGGGTATTGACCAAGGCGATTGTATTCGTAATACCGCCCGCATTAATTGTTTGGGTATTCCCGACCGCAGTAACCGTTGGCGTGATAATCATACTCACAAACCCATTGTCATCGATACGACTCACGGAAACCCCCAAAGTCAAACCCACATCTTCAGTTTCAGTGTTTACCGTAATGGTGGTCACGCCATCGGAAACATCCCGTTCAACATTGACATCGGTGACAACTTCTTGTGTGAGCTGTACTGTCGCCGCTTGACCCTCTTGCACGACTAGCGTCGGATCGCTGAGGATTTTAGCATTATTATTCTCAATCGTTGCTTGTAGCTGGGCAACAAAATCCCCAGCATCGGGAAAGGCTTGACCTGAGATTGAACCCACTGGGCCTGCGCCAACAGACGTATTCACTAGACCATTCGAGGTTGCTGGGGCGATATCACGACCATCACCAAAGTTAATAATGCCAATCCCGCCCTGATTGATAAAGCCTGCTTCATTGATGCCAAAGGAGAAACTCGTACCAATTCGACCAATATTCTGGAGGTTAACATCAATGATTTTGACATTCACCGCTACTTGGCGAACCCGTACATCGAGTTGTTGGATGAAGTTTGATGCCAACTCAACTAACCGTTCTTCTCCTGTCACTGTTACGGTATTAAGGCGATCATCGGAGCTAACGGTTAAACCTCGCAGCGCCAAGTAGGCATTGTTGTCATCGTTGGGTTCAATACTGTTTACACTCGGTCCTGCGTCAATCTGGCTGGTGACGGTAACACCATCAATCGTCTCGCGGCGAAACTCAGTTTCCTCAAAGATGGTTTGTACACTTGCGCCGTGGGTTGCCATATAGGTTGCTACGGTTGCTGCATCTGCTTGATTGAGGCGGAAGGTTCGGCTCACTAAGGTTCGGGCACTCTCGGGTAGGCGAGCACCAATGAGCAAGGTTCGCCCCTTGCGGGTTGCATCAAGCCCTGACATCTGTAAGATGTAGTTAAAGGCATCTTGCAAAGGCTCCCCTTGTAAGTCAATCGATATACGGGAGGCGAGCGGGTCTTCATCATTGCCGAAAGCAGCACTAGCAAAGCCTTGTAAGGGCTGGGTTCCAGCACCGCCGAGAATGACATTCAAATCCGCCATTGTCGCCAAGGATTGCAGAACAGAGCCGACTTCAGCATTCTCAACGCGCATATAGACAGGAACGCTAGAGCCGATGTCGATCGAGGGTGAATTGATGGCTAGATTTGCAACGGCAATATCCCCGACGTTAGGGGGAACAGCCCGGGGTAGGAAAGGGGGAGCTGTGGGCACTGGCTGAAACGGTGCAGCGGGGCCAGCAGGGGCACCGTCAATGGTAATTTCGGGATCGGCGACGTAGACATCCGAGCGGGGGGTACTTTGAGCGATCGCAAACGCTTCAGGATCAAGCTGAGCGATCGCAGATTGCTCGTTCGCAGTAGGGACAGTCTGAACGGTGGGTTGAGGCGTGAGAGCTGCATTGGGGTCGGGGGCAGGTGTGGGAGCGGGAGCCGGTAGCACGTCAATGCTAACGCCATCATCGGGCTCGGGCTCTAGGGGCGCAATTGGAATCGGTGCGGGGGCGGTGGACGGCTGAATGACCGCACTACGATCGGGTGATTCAGTGGCAGTAAAGCCGAGTACAATTTGCCCCACATCTCGCTGTCGCACCTGCCCAATGGGAAGACTGTTGGTTCCGGTCACAACAATGCGGGTTGTAGTGGGGTCTAACTGGGTCATTGCGACCGAGGCAATGCCGGGAATCGGGTTGTTGGTCTGGAAGCCATTGGTGTTGCCATCGACCTGGAGCCGACTGTCGAGGATGTCGGCGACCAGACTTTGGCCTTGTTCAACTGTTAGAACTTGGGGGCGATCGCTCGCCCCTACCGTCGTCAGCAGGATACGGAACTCACCATTTCCCCGTTGGATTTGCACATCCACAATCTGGGTATTGGCTGCCTGCACCGGCTGCGCTGCCACCAATGCTAGGGTTGCTCCTGCAAATAGGCTGAAAGATGGGTTAAACAGTCTCACAATGAACACTCCTGCATTACCAAGCGATTGCCAAAAAGGCGATTACCAAAGAATATTGCCTCAATCATCCCCTAATGGTATCGGCTCTTTCTCAAAAATCAAAGATCTGCGTGGCTCTTATTCTCTCAATTGGCACAAGTTTAATGGGTCGAGGCCTTCTGTCCAGCAGCGGATTACCCAGACATTAAAAGACCAAACGACTATTGCGCAGGGGGGGCTGCGTTCGGGTCAACGGGTGCATTGGGATCAGCCGGCTGCGTCGGCGCAGAATTAGCCAGCAACTCCTCCTCGCTGACCGGGAAGAGCAACTCCATCTCAAAACTGGTTGTTAAGAGTGCTTCCCCTGCGGTCGAGATGAGCCCCCGATTATCCATTAGCCGTTGTTGAGGGGTGGTAATTTCTGTTGTAATGTTCTTGAGGGCCGCTAAGGTCTGGAGGCGCTCAATATCCCGGAGGATGGCCATGGTTTGAGTAAAGGAGGCTTCCATTTGTAATTTCATGGTTTGGCGCTTAATTAAGCCATTGACCTCACTCCCCCAGGCATTATCTTCGACTAAGACCGGCGCTTCGGTCGGCGGCTCATAACGGAGTAATGTCCCCCGATTGTTAAATCGCTGGTTTAGGGTGTAGAGAAACGTATCAAAGGAGCCTTCACTAGAAAAGAGGCTTAAAACTTGCCGTTGATTGACTTGCACTGTTTGCAACTGGGCTTGCAGTTCGGCGATCTGTTGCTCAGACTGCTGGAGCTGCTGTTTCTGAAACTCCTTTTCATCCACCTGAGTTTTTAAGGCTTGCAAGGCGTCCCATTGTGGTTTAACCAGATACCAACCAATGGCGATCGCACCGCCCAAGCCCAAAACCCCCAATAGTCCTCCTAGAACGGGCGGGGTAAACTTAACGCCAAAGGCTTCTGGATAGGGGGATTGTTCCTCCTGATCCTGTTCGTCCATTAAGTCATCTACAAATGTCATAACTTAGAGAATTCCTTTATCACGTAAGGTTTTTAAGCGAATCACCGAGCCCAAATTTTTCTTATTCTCCAGTTGGGTAATGAGTTGATCACTCGGGAGTGCTGTTAAGTCCTGAACTTGAGCTGCGATTGTGTATTTCACCACCTTGGGCAAGGTGATTTGCCCAGAGGCATCGTCTTCCGCTTGAGAAAGCTCCACATCATTGGGATCATCGACTAACGACGCCTCAGTAATTTGGGCATTGTCTCCATTAATAAAGGCCGAACGCTGCAAGGAGATGAGAAAAAAGTTGACCTGATCGTAGGACTCAGCATAGCCCGAAAAGACAATGGTTGGCATTGGAGGAGCTGGCACTGCTGAAACAGCCCCCGTAGCTGCTGCTGCCGCTTGGGCAGGATCTGAAGGGGGCGGGGGTGGGGTTCCCCCTGGACCGGAGGCTTGGGTTTGCTGAACCTGGGTGGGTTGAACCTTAAAGGACAAGAGCTGAACCCCCTGAGGAATCCGGGCGCGAATATCTTCAATGATGGCCGACCAAGGCAGAATGCGGGAGAAGATCTTGGCCAGTCCATCGGTCTGGCGTTGAGCGGCTGCAACCTGGGTTTTGAGCCGATCAATCTCGGCCTGCTTTTGCTCGAGGGCCTGAATCTCGCCATCCAGAAAATCCAGTTGCTCTTGGGTTTGAGCGGTTTGCCAACCCACCCAAAGATAGCCGACGCCCGCACTGGCTAAACAGAGCACCGCCAAGCCACCGCCAATAAACGTTGGGAGCAGCTCTGCGGTGCTTAACTTCCGTTTGGGGGTCTTCTTGACTGCCTTCTCGCCGCCGCCTGCTGGTGTTGCTTCTCGATCTTTGAGGAAGTTAATGTCTAAGCTATACATCGTTAAACCCCCCGCATGCCGAGACCTAAGACCACACCCAAACCGGGGCGAATCACCTCAGGAAGTTCTTCGTCGAATTCCAGGGCGATCGAGGCGACTGGATCAATCTGTTCGGTGGGTAGGCTGAGGCGATTGGTAAAGAATTCATCAAGCTGGCCAATGCCGCCACCTGGCCCGGCCAAGAAAAGTTGGGCTACCTCAAGTTCGCCACTCTGATTCAAGTAGAAGTCAATCGAGCGCCGCAACTCATCGGTCAACTCACCTAGCACTCGTAAAAGTGCTGCCATACCGGGGTTGATGCCCGTTGCCCCAGTCCGCAGCCCATCAACGGGTGTATTGGGGATGGTCATACCCTGGAGCATCTCTGTATCTCGCTTGGTCGGTAGGTTCATGGCACGGGAAAGGGCACTCTGGAGCTGAAACGTCCCAATCGGCACGGTTCTTGAAAACTGGGGGACGCCATCGACAATGATGGCAATCTCGGTACTCTCAAATTCAATATCGACGAGCACTGCCGCTTCTTGGGGCGTAAACTGACGCAGTTGCTCGCGAATCGTCCGGATCAACGCAAAACTGTTGATTTCCAAGACATCCACCTCAACCCCCACCTGCTCAAAGGTATCAAGGTAAGCATCGGTCACTTCCTTGCGGGTCGCCACCAAAAGTACCTGCACCTTCTCGATGCCATCTTCATCCTCAAAGAAGCCCAGCTTTTGGTAGTCGAGATCCACTTCCTCGCGCGGATAGGGGAGATACAGCCCCGCTTCGTGGTTGAGCACCATGTCCCGCAGTTCCTGGTCATCGAGTTCGGCGGGAATAGGGATAATCCGAATAATCGCTTCGCGCATCGGTACGGCAGTGGCAACCTTCTTGGCTTTGATGCCATTGCTCTCGAGGGTTTCAGTAATCAGCTCCGCCAGAGAGGGCACATCAATGATCTGTCCTTCTTCAATGATGCCTTCTGGCACCTCTTCGGTGATAAATGTGCTGAGTTTGTAGGTTTGTCCACTCTTGGTCAGTTGGACAATGTTCAACCGCTCTGGGGCAATTTCGATGCCGATCGACTGACTCTTGGAGCCAAACAGATTTTTTAGTGAGCTAAACATGGGTAGGGGACTCCGCACCTAAGGTGATGAGGTTGACGGAAGACGGGTTGGGAGATAAGTAGGGAGCGATGCAGGGGTTGAGCGAGTCACTTTAATCTAGATGCTACCCAAATTTAACGCAGTCTGCCGCGATATTACTACAGCCTGGTTGGTTAGTTCAGGGTTCAGGTTTCAGGATTCAGAGTTAGAAGTGCTTGTACAATAGCTATCTCGTGGATTTTGAACTGAGGGCTAATTTTTGCTGTCTTGTCTGAGGGACGCAAAGCGCTAGCGGCAGCGCGATCGCCGTGGTATTCTGTTGGCTTTGTTCCCGATTCATTCTTCTTGTCTAAGTTCATGCTGCGTCGATTTTCCGCTCTGGGCCGCTGGCTTCCCTATGCCTTGCTCGGATTGCTCCTCAGTTGGCTGGTTGCCTGTACGCCCTCGGGTAGTGGTGATGCCGGTGGGCTGGAGTTTTGGACGATGCAGCTCAAGCCCCAATTCAACGATTACTTTGCGGCGGTGATTGCCGAGTTTGAAGCAGAGAATACCGACACCGAGGTGATCTGGGAGGATGTGCCCTGGGATGCAATGGAAACCAAAATCCTGACGGCGGTCTCTGCCAAGACTGCCCCGGATGTGGTCAATCTCAATCCCAAATTTGCCTCCCAACTTGCCACCCGTAACGCTTGGGTGGATTTGGCAACGGCCGTTCCGGAGGCGGTGCAGGCGCAATATCTACCCAAGATTTGGCAGGCCGGCACGATTGGCGAGACCAGCTTTGGGATTCCTTGGTATTTGACCACTCAGATCACGGTTTATAACCAAGACCTGTTAGCCGAGGCGGGCGTGGCAGCACCCCCAACAACCTATGCTGAGCTAGCTGATCTGGCCCGTCGGGTAAAGGAGAAAACGGGCAAATATGCCTTTTTCACCACGTTGGTGCCGGAAGATTCGGGGGAAGTGCTCGAATCCTTGGTCAAGATGGGGGTTGAATTGGTTGATGAAGATGGGAAAGCGGCCTTTGACACCGCCGCAGGCTTGGCGGCCTTTAACTATTGGCTGGCGCTCTACCAGCAAGACTTGCTGCCGCCCGAGGTGTTGACCCAAGGTCATCGCCGGGCGATCGAACTCTACCAGACTGGCGAGATCGCCCTCTTGGGCACCGGAGCCCATTTTCTTACCAGCATTGAAACCAATGCTCCCGAGATTGCGAAAGTTTCGGCGATCGCCCCCCAAATTACCGGGGAAACGGGCAAAAAGAATGTCGCTGTGATGAATCTGGTCATCCCCCGTGAGACCGACCAAGCCGAACTCGCCCTCAAGTTTGCTCTCTTTGTCACCAACACAGAGAATCAACTCAAGCTTTCCCAGGAAGGGAACGTGCTGCCCTCCACCACCGAGGCGGTTGCCGCCTATATCGCCGAGTTAGGCGCAAAATCCGAGTTATCGCCAGTGGAGGAAGCCGCCAAAATTGGTGCGGAACAGTTGGCCGAAGCTGAAGTCCTGATCCCGCCCATGGAGAAACTCAACCTGCTGCAGAAGGCGATCTATGAGAATTTGCAGGCGGCAATGCTGGAGCAAAAGACGGCTGAGGAGGCGCTAGCGGATGCAGCGGCACAGTTTAATCAGGGGTAAATCATCGCTACGGTAAAATCCGGCGCGGATCTCCCAGCGCCTCATCGGGAATCCCTGGGGTTGCTTCGAGCAGCGTCCCATTGCCCAAGGTCTGGGTCACGGCTTGGAGCAAAGCATCCTGCTGGCGGCGGAATTCCAGAATGTCGCCGTTATTGTTGAGAATGGCAAACCAGATGCGACCGCGATCGCGCGTCGGTAGAATTCCTGCCAAGGCACTCACCCCGTTGAGGGTGCCTGTTTTGAGCAGGGTTTGATTCGGAAAATTGCGGTATTGGAGGGTGCCGCCGCGATCGCGACCCGCCACCGGTAAAACATCGGTAATGCTGGCATTCTGCGCCACTAACCGTCGATCCAACGCGATCAGCATCGCCACCGCCGCTCGTGGGGAAATGCGATTTTCAACCCCGAGGCCTGAGCCGTTGATCAGTTGGATTTCCTCGGCGGGCACGCCTGCGACTTGGGCCGCGAGGGCAGCGACTGCCTTCGCGCCGCCGGCCGATTCGGCCAGCACTTGCGACATGACATTGTTGCTGTAGATATTCATCTGTTTGAGAATATTCGCCAGGCTAATCGATTCATGGCGAAATAGGGGTTGGGCGGCGGTGGGCAAGGTGGTGCTCAAACGCACGGTGCCTTGGAGCTTGACCTCTGGTTGGGCGGTGCCAGCAGGAAGTTCCGTATATTGCGCTTGGGCTTCGCGGGACCAGCGGGGAGCATCGATCGCCACTTGCAAGAGCTGCCCTGCCACCGTGCCGTCCGTCTTGTAGTTCATAAAGAAGGGCCCCACGATGACCAGATCGCCTGCAATTTGCCCAATCCCCTGATTCTGGAGGGCATTGCCAACGGCGATCGCCTCCTCCCAGACAAAGAAGGGGTTGCCTGTGCCTTGCACAATCAAATCCCCTTGCAAGACCCCGCCGGTGATTGAGCCGGTGGTGTAGAACGTGGTGACAAACCGATGGGAGAGTCCCCATTTCTCGACTGCCGCTAGGGTCGTGGCGACTTTGGTAATCGAAGCAGCGGAGCGGGGCTGCTGGGGCTGATGCAGCGCCAAACGGCTGAGACCCGACTGCAATGCTACCCCCTGGCTCGTGGGGGAAATGCCGCGCGATCGCAAATTTTGGAGATAGTTCTCCAGTAGCTGGGTGATTTGGGGGTCAGGCTCCGGCGGCGGTTGAAAAAAAGGCGCTTGCTGCCAAGCTAAGGGGCGCTCAAGCATCTGGGGCTGTAGCGGTGGGCGACAGCTGGTGAGCAGCAGTCCCAGGCTCACCATGAGGCCCCCCAGGCGACCCCAGTTGCTGTTTTGCTGGGATGGCATGAGCCAGCATGGGGGTTTGGAGTGGGACGGTTTGGGGGGTGGTGGTGCGGAAAAACGAAGGCCCATTAGTTGTGAGGCGTCACTGACAAGGGTATGGTGTGGAGGATGATTCAATTGCATAGCCCTTCACCCCAGCGTGAAACCTATCATGAATCCTTGAATCTGGTAAAATCTTGAAGGTTTTTATCCAGGGCAAGCGACTCAGAGCGAGCGACTCAGAGCAACCCAATCAGCAAGCAACAATTCAGCAATGGCAGCATTGAAACGGGGAAGAATTGCACTCGATGCAATGGGCGGCGACCATGCGCCGCAGGAAATCGTTGCGGGGGCGGTGCGGGCTGCCGCCGAACTCAATGTGGAGGTGTTGCTGGTCGGTGAACCGGATCAGGTCGGCCAATGCCTGGCACAACACGGCAACACCATTGGGGTTGAGATTGTCCCCGCCACCGATGTAATTTCGATGCACGATGAGGCAACGAATGTGCGGCGCAAGCCAGAGGCGTCCATTAACGTTGCCATGAACTTAGTCAAGCAGGGTGAGGCCCAAGCCGTGGTTTCGGCAGGGCATTCCGGTGCGGCGATGGCGGCCGCCCTGTTTCGTCTCGGCCGGGTCAAGGGCATTGACCGACCGGCGATCGGCGCAATTTTTCCGACTCAGATGGCTGGCAAGTCAGTGATCATTTTGGATGTGGGTGCAAACGTCAATTGTCGCCCCAAATATCTCGATCAATTTGCTGTCATGGGTTCGGTGTATAGCCAGTGCATCCTCGATGTGGAGACGCCGAAGGTGGGTCTGCTCAATATTGGCGAAGAGTCTAGCAAAGGCAATGAGTTGGCTTTGCGGGCCCATGAACTGCTCAGTGCCAATGAGGCGATCGCCTTTGTGGGCAATGCCGAAGGGCGGGATGTGCTCTCGGGGGAGTTTGATGTGATTGTCTGTGATGGCTTTGTGGGCAATGTGCTCTTGAAGTTTGCCGAGGCCATTGGCGGCGCTCTGTTGCAAACCATGGCTGAAGAGTTACCCTTTGGTCTGCGGGGACAACTGGGCTGTGCGGTGCTCAAGCCCAACCTGAAGCGCCTTAAACAGCGGATCGACCATGCTGAGCATGGCGGGGGGTTGTTGCTCGGGGTCAACGGGGTCTGTATCATCGGTCACGGCAGCTCGGAAGCGCCTTCGATCTTTAATGCGATCCGCATGGCTAAGGACGCGGTCGATCGCCAGGTACAAGAGCGCATTCAAAATTACTACCGTCAGACCCTAACTCAGATCGGGAGCTCCAGCTAGGGGCTGTTCTCATTGAGGCACTTCTCATTGAGGCACTAGAGATTGAGGTCTTCAAGCCCTGTTCGTGCCATTGTGAGGGCCCCAAGCATTTTTTTGGGGTCGGGTCAGTGCTTACTTGCCCCGTTCAAACGCTGAAGTGAATTGATGCAACGCCCTCGAAATTGGGCAATATTATGGAGGTTTAATCGTTTTGAAAAGCCCCGGAATCGGAATGGCGATCGTCGGCAGTGGTTCCGCCATTCCCGAAACCACCCTCACCAATGATCAGCTCAGCCACATGGTAGAGACCTCGGATGAATGGATTCGCACCCGCACAGGTATCCAGGAACGTCATCTCAATGTGCCAGGGGATACCCTTAGCGAGTTGGCGGCCAAAGCAGGCCGACGGGCAATGGCGATGGCACGTCTCAACCCCCATGATCTAGATCTGATTATTCTCGCAACCTCCACGCCGGACGATCTCTTTGGCAGTGCAGCCCAAGTCCAAGCCCATCTCGATGCCCCCCAAGCGGCTGCCTTTGACCTGACAGCAGCCTGTTCTGGGTTTGTCTTTGGTTTAGTGACTGCCGCTCAGTTTATTCGCACCGGGGTCTATCGCAATATTCTGCTCATTGGCGCAGATGTGCTCTCGCGCTGGGTGGACTGGAGCGATCGCACCACCTGTGTCCTGTTTGGTGATGGCGCAGGCGCGGTGGTGCTTGAGGCGAGCCCTGACCAGGATGATCTCTTGGGCTTTAGCCTCCAGACCGACGGCAGCCTTAACCCACATCTCAACTTAGATTTCCGGGGTTGGGGCCAAACCCTAACGGAGCAAATTAACGCTGATTTTGGCAATTTCAAAACCATCACCATGAACGGTCGGGAGGTCTATCGCTTTGCCGTGGCGCAAGTGCCCAAGGTGATTCTTAAGACGCTCAAGGAGAGCGATCGCACCGTTGACGATATCGATTGGTTGATTCTCCACCAGGCCAACCAGCGGATTATGGCTGCGGTGGCCGAGCGGCTGGAACTGCCCCCCGAAAAGGTGATCAGCAACGTGGCCCATTATGGCAACACCTCGGCGGCCTCCATTCCCTTGGCGCTGGATGAAGCGGTGCGTGCCGGACAGATTCAACCCGGCCAGACTGTTGTCATTTCCGGGTTTGGGGCAGGCTTGAGCTGGGGTGCAGCGTTGTGGCGCTGGCGCGGTGCGGGTTAGGTGAGCGATCGCTCATACACCCGATAGGTCTTGGCAATTTTCGCCCCCGATGCCTCAATGATCCGTCGTGAGGGGGAGTTATCTTCCCAGACATAAGAAAGCTCCGCTTCCGTATAAGGCTTACCCTTTTGAGTTCCGCCCTTCATGCCCAGGTAAATGAGGGCCACAGGAACCATCTTGCGGCGATATTCCGGTAGTGAACAGATCGCAATCACCCGAGCGCGGTTGATGCGGCGGCGATACCAAAGAAACTTGAGAATGCCCCAACCATTGAGCTTGCCATTGACATGTTTTAGGGCTTGATTATAGTCCGGCAGAGCCATGAAAAAGCCGACCATCTTGCCCTCATGTTCGGCGATTGGGAAAATATCTGGATCGACTAGCTGTTTAAGGTCTTCGGCTTCAGCGAGAAACTCGGCTTCGGTGCGTGCACTCGAACTCCAATTATTGGCAAACGCCGTTGTAAACAGTTCGTACAATGCCTTACAATCCGCCTCAAATTCCGCCCCTTTAGTCCGAATTGGCCGAAACGTAATCCCGGATTTTAGGGCAATCTTATAGCCCTTCTCAAACTTAGGGTCCAGCAATAAATCCAACGGTAAATCATAGGCGTAGGCATCTTTGGCTGGGGCCCAACCCAACTGCTCCAGCAAGTGAGGATAATAGTCGGGGTTGTAGGGCATCATCATCTGGGGCTGGCGATCGAAACTATCCACCAAAAACAGACAACTGTTGTGGGTAGAAAGATTAATGGGTCCCCGAATTGTATCCATGCCGCGATCACGCAACCAATCAGCAGCGACCTCTAGCAGCGTTTCCACTACGTCTGGTGCGTCGATCGTCTCAAAATAACCAAAGAGCCCCACATTCTGCCCCTCCCGCTCGATCAGTCGTCGATTGATCGCCGCCACAATTCGCCCCACAGGTTCACCGTCTTGAATCGCCAGAAAGGCTTGCAACTCGCCGTATTCGCGAAACGGGTTCTCTGGACTCAGTTGCTCGGTGATGCCACTGTGCAGAGGCTCGACCCATTGGGGAAGCTGGGCATAGATGCGACGGGGCAGCAGCAAAAACTGTGCTTGCTGCTCGGGGGTCGTGACCGGGGTGAGTTGTACAGCCATCAGGGGTTGGGTTTTTGGGTCTTGGGGGGGTGTGGAGCGATGATATCATCTAGACTCGGGCTGTTGGGGTAGCAGTATGCTGCCAATGGGTCAGGTCAAGCATCGCAGCAAATGCCAGAGTTGGATCGGTGCGATCGCCCCCGCAAACCAAACTCATCAATTAGGACGCTTTAGATATGTCACAAGCCGGAGCACGACATCGCTGGATTCGTCATCACGGTGTTAAATACTTGCGGGAATTGCTCCACGGTCAAGCGGAAATTTTTGAAGCGCATCCCCTGGCCCTCCGGACTGCTGCGCCCCAGACTGATATAGCTCCCGATATTACGCCAGATATTGCCATTGCTCGTCTGCCTGATACCCGCTATCTCCAGCACCATCCCTACCCCGAGGATATCTATTGGCTGATTGAAGTGGCCGATGCCACTGCCCTGACCGACCATGTAGAAACCAAGGGCCAGCTCTATGCTGCCGCCGGAATTCGAGAATATTGGGTAATTAATGCCACCAGCCAAGACCTGATTATTTGCAAGAATTTACAAGGGGGAGATTTTTGGACGCAAATGACGCTCAAAATCGGCATGATCAGAACAACGGCATTTCCAGATCTGGCGATCGATGTTGCTCGACTCCTGGATATCCCAACGGACGACTAATCCCCCTCAATCCCCCTCAATCCCCCTTGGAAAGAGGGAGGCTCGCCCTCATGATTTCTGCAAAAGGCAATAACGAACAGGGCAAACAGTGGAAAAGATTGATCCTTTGGTCAAAACCGGTGTTCAAATTTAAGCAAAAACAACGGAGCATACCGTGACCCCCTCAACCCCCCCCCTTCTGGCAACGGAGATTCCACCTTCAGCGAAAAAGACGAACTACCCAGAGCCCTTTGCCGCGCAGGTGGTGGGTCGAGAGAAGCGCAAACTGGGGAATTGGTTTGGTTTGACGAATTTTGGGGTCAACCTGACGGAGCTTGCGCCGGGGGCGTTTTCGGCGCTCTACCATGCCCATACTCGGCAGGATGAGTTGATTTATGTCTTGGAAGGGGAGCCCACGTTGATTTGGGGGGAGGCGGAATATGTGCTTGCGCCGGGTCAATGTGTGGGGTTTAAAGCCGGAGCTGGAGCGGCGCATCAGTTGGTGAATCGCACGGATCGGGTGGTGCGGTTTCTGGAGGTGGGCGATCGCACCCCCAATGACCGGGTTGATTACCCTCACGATGATCTGCAAGCGATGCTGACGTCAGCAGGTCAATGGCAGTTCCTGCATAAGGATGGCAGGGCTTATGGGTGAGGCTCAATTTGCATCGTAAACCCCCAGACACTAGCGTCCGGGAGGGTTTCAAACCATCCGTGTGAATTTA
This sequence comes from Cyanobacteria bacterium P01_G01_bin.54, assembly GCA_039180005.1. GTDB lineage: Bacteria > Cyanobacteriota > Cyanobacteriia > Cyanobacteriales > Spirulinaceae > SIO3F2. The sequence goes on from JBCDEB010000090.1 coordinate 27,350, forward strand.
AGGCTGAAAAGCCTACCCTGTCTAGAGCCTAGACCCTGGCAGGCGTCCCGCCTGCCAGGGTATTAAAACTCGCCTGTTGACAGCTTAGCGGCTATCGCTCAATCGATCTCAGCGCTTGGGTTTCACGCTTAAGTTCACACCAGTGGTTTCAAACCCTCCCCTACTGCAGATTTTGTTTTAGGGGGTACATCACTTGGACAGGGCTTACGCATTTGCACCAAGCAAGCGAAGCTAGCGAGAGCCCCCCGGCTGCGCCGACCCCCTTGGTAAGGGGGTTTTCATCGTTATGACTGATTGGTATGAGAAACGCATCTAGCGCTCAAAGAAAAGATCTCTCAATAGAACCTCCCCCTCTCGGGAGGGGTGGTCTCGCGCAGCGACGACCGGAGTGGGTTCGGGGTGTGGGCCACTCACATATTTATTTCATGCAAACACCAGATCTTGACAGAACCCGGCGATCGTCTAGATAATGAGGGCTTATCGGGCAATTAACTCAGAGGTAGAGTGCTTCCTTCACACGGAAGAAGCCACTGGTTCAATTCCAGTATTGCCCATATCGCTCAAACCCTTGCATGGACTAGGTTTCAGAGTTTTGACTTTTCCTCTTTGTGCGTGTGTCCACCAAAACTCCACCAAAATAGGTCGATGTAAGTGGAAAAAGGGGGGTCATTCCACAGTCATTAGGGATTGTTCCCTCTGCGCGCCGCAGCAGCTTTTCCTTCCCGGGAAAACTAACTGACTGGAAACGTTTCGATGTATGACTGCTCTGAATACTCTAAGCTCTTTTCCTTCCCGGGAAAACTAACTGACTGGAAACTCTTGGAATACAGCACGAAACCTGTTCGGGTAATTCTTTTCCTTCACGGGAAAACTAACTGACTGGAAACACTCTTGAAGGATGAAAATTGGGGTGCATCCCAGTTACGCAAGCCCTCACCCAAGCTGGGAGAGGGATTTTTAATCCGGCTTCCTTTCTCCCTTTTTGGGAGAAGGGGTTGGGGGATGAGGGCGATGCAGTCTGGATATGCCAAAGTGGGATGCTCCCGAAAATTGGTCTTTTTGATTGATAAAAGTAACCCTCTTCATTAGTAATTGCGTAGGGTGAGCAATGCCAGCCCTTTAAACGCGAACAAGTGTATGGAGAAAGAACCACTAGAGTAGGAGGCAGAAACAAAGCAGAGGGGAACGAGGAGATGCTCTCCACCATACTGGAAAAATTCGTAGAAGCAAGCCCAGTCAGTGTGATGGCGCA
>JBCDEB010000091.1:0-28495 GCA_039180005.1 Cyanobacteria bacterium P01_G01_bin.54
GTGGCGGGAACCTGGTCTAACTCCACCACTATCTGCTCGTTATCTCCCTGTCCTCCCCCCGTAAAGTGATCACCCATATGGGTAATGGCTCCAGAGGGATGACGAAGATTGCCAAAATAGATGACATCATCATCCTGGCATAGGTGCTGCGACCCATCTAAGCAAACAACCGTCACATCCAGGTCATAGTCATACTGCTCCACAAACAGACCCCGAATCCCCCCCGGACGCTCGGCAATATCCCAGCCTAGGCCACACAACAGACGATCCAAACCGGGTGCAGTGTGATCCAACGCGATCCGCTGCCCTTTTTGCAGATGAATTGCCATACTTACACCTGTGCTGACCCGCCTTAACAAATCTCCATCTCAATTTACTGTACGGTCTTCGGGGCGGCGATCGCAATTTCTGGAGCAATGCGCTCTCCAGGCAACCAGTGAGGGCAGGAATCACTCAACCAGCCGATCGCCCGTCTGGGCATCAAACCAATGGCACTTCTGGGGCTCCAGCACCAGACCCGTATTCTCTTTGTTCCAGGTCTGATCTGGGGGAATCAAGACCCGAACGGCATCGGAACTGCTGCTAATTTGCACTGTAACCAGTTGCTCCCGGCCAAAGTTTTCAGTGAGGATGACGTTGCCAGCTACAGTGGGTGTTTCTTCGGGTTTCGCCAGGCGAACGTCTTCCGGTCGAATGCCCAAGTCGATCGCCGCTGGGGGCGCGGGTAACTCCGGCAGGGGAATGCGGTAGTCTCCGCAGCGGGCAAATTTCCCGTCACAGTTCAAAGACCAGAGGTTCATTTGGGGCGAGCCCACAAAGCCTGCAACAAACTTATTGGCCGGATGGGTATAGATGCGCTCGGGTGGGTCGAGCTGCTGTACCCGGCCATCCAGGAGTACCGCCACCTTACTCGACAAGGTCATGGCCTCCGTCTGGTCATGGGTGACATAGACCACGGGTTTATTTTGCTCATTAAAAATCTGCTGGAGTTCAGCCCGAACCTGCTCTCGCAGCAAGGCGTCGAGGTTACTCAAGGGTTCATCGAGCAAAAAAACTTCAGGGTTGCGCACCAGCGCCCGGGCCAGGGCCACCCGTTGCCGCTGACCCCCGGAGAGTTTGCCGGGTTTGCGATCGCGCAGATGGGTTAAACCCAAGGTTTGGGCGACCGTGGCCACCCGCGTTTGAATTTCAGCGATGGGAACCTTGCGGATCTTGAGGGAGGCGGCGATATTTTCGGCCACGGTCATGTGGGGGTAGAGGGCATAGCTCTGGAAGACCATGGCCATGTTGCGATCGCCCGGCGACAGATTTGTCACTGGGTTGCCCCCCACCAGCACCTGCCCCTGAGTCGGCTGCTCTAGCCCGGCAATCAGTCGCAACAGGGTCGATTTCCCACACCCCGAGGGGCCGAGTAAGGTTAAAAATTCCCCATCATGAATCGTCAGGCTGATGTCTTTGACCGGAATCACCTGGGGGGCGAATTGTTTGCGCAGGTTTTGCAGTTCGAGGGTGGCCATTGGGGGTTCAGAGTTCAGGGTTCAGAGTTCAGAGTTTGGGGGCAGAGGTGGAAAAGCTACGTAGTGCCGTGGCATAGCTAAAAAGGTGTATGGGAGTAGGTTGGGTTGAACGGAGTGAAACCCAACACAGTCAATGTTTTGAGAGATTTACCCCTTAGTAATCTAATGTATCAATTAAGGTGTGTCAGGGTAGCTGTGCAGAGTGGAGATTGCCCACTACATCTGGAGTTTGAGCGATTCTTTAATTTGCATCAGTTAAGGTATACAGAAAAGGAGGATGCGTCAGATGCATAGATGGATTATTTTTCGGGCGGAACCGCGTCAGCCGGGTTGGCAACAGCGGCGGCTGCAACATACTCAGTCGCTTACCAAGATTTTGGCAGAGCATTTTGATGCGAGCGATGCACCTTTGCCCGAGGTTGGCTATCGACCGCTGGAGTTTATTCGGGTGGAGCAATTGGCCGATCCGGCGTTTCCAGGGGAGAAGACCCATTATCGTCCAGGGGACTGGCGGGTTAACCGAGTGGAAACTTACAGCCCAGACATTCCCTTGGGAGACTTTGACTTGGTTGTCGTCTGCCATTGTGAATATAGCCCAATTAATGCGCCGCTCAAGCCGTTGCCAGAGCGGGAAGTGAGTCAGGATTCGTTTGGGGAGGATCAGCAGGCCCATGCGCGTTGGGTAGATTCTCAAGAAAAACAAATGGTGACGAACTGAAATCATCAACCCTTTACTGCCCCTGCCGTAATCCCCTGGACAATCCGCCGTTGGAAAACCAGCACCAAGGCAACCAGCGGCAGCGTACCCAGAATGGTGGCGGCGGCGATCGCTCCGTAGGGGATCTCATAGGCCGAAGACCCACCGATCTTGGCCACAGCGATCGGGATCGTTTGCAACGTGTCTTGGGTAATAAAGGTCAGGGCAAAAATAAACTCATTCCAGGCAAAAATAAAGGTCAAAATTCCGGTGGTTACGAGGGCAGGAACCGTCATGGGCAGGACAATTTGCCAGAGCATCGGCACGGTTTTATAGCCATCCACCTTGGCCGAGTCTTCCAGGTCTTTGGGCAACTGTTGAAAGAAGCTACGCAGCACCAGGATCGTCAGGGGCAAATTAATCGCGGTATAGGGCACAATCAGCGCCAGATAGTTATTGCCGAGTCCGGCAAATTTAACCAACTCCAGAAGCCCTAAAAAGAGCAAGACGTAGGGAAAGAGGCTGACGATCAGTACCGCTGCAAGGATAATCTTTTCACCGGGGAGTTTGAGGCGGGCCAAGGTATAGGCCGCTGGTGCGCCCAGGAGTAAGCAGAAGAGGGTGGAAATTAACGACACGAGAGCACTGTTGAAGATGTAGCGGAAGAAAATGCCACCCAGTTGCTGGTAATGGGAGCCGGTGAGGTGAATGGGTAAAAACAGCGAGAGGAGTGTGCCGAGATCTGCGCCATCGCCCTCGGGAATGACGATCAGGGCATCGTTGGTTTTTAACGAGGTTAGCAACTGCCACAGCACTGGGGCGAGGCAAAAGAGGGCGATCGCCCCCACCCCGAGCCAGAGCCCCAGCCGGGGGCGATTGTTTGCTTGCTGGGTCATAAGAGTCTTCTCCACTGATTACTCGCCTTACTGTTCGCCTGATAGATTGATCCGTGCTCGTGAGAGGAGGTAGCCCGCGATCGCCACAGCCCCAACCAAAATTAAAAACGTCACCATCACCAATGCTGCGCCATAACCAAAGTCCAGATAACGCTGCACCGTGGCATAGATATAGATTGAGACCATTTCGGTGGCCCCCGCCGGGCCCCCGCCCGTCATCACCTGCACCAGATCAAAAACACCAAAGGACTGGGCAAAGCGAAACAGCAGGGCAATCAAGATCTGGGGGGTCAGCAGCGGGAGGGTAATTTGCCAAAAACTCTGCCAGGGGGTTGCGCCGTCGATCGCATGGGCTTCATACAGATCATCAGAAATCGATTGCAGCCCTGCCAAGAGCAGAATGGCAATAAACGGTGTGGTCTTCCAAACATCGGCAAAAATCAGCGCCAGCATTGCCAGGTTCGGCTCGCCCAGCCAAGTAATATTCTCCGAAATTAACCCCAGACCCCGCAGTAGGCTATTGACGATGCCGTACTGATCATTAAAAATCCACGCCCAGGCCAGGCCCATTACCGCCGTGGGCAGGGCCCAGGGAATCAGCACAATCGTCCGAATCAGACCCCGACCCCGAAAGTGCTGGTGCAAGACCAAGGCAAAGAGCATCCCTAGCACCAGTTCTACCACCAGGCTCACACTGGTAAACACCGTTGTGTTCCACAAGCTCTGCCAAAAGCGCCCATCGCCCAGCAGGCGAGCATAATTGCCCAGACCCGCAAACTGCGCTTGGAGTTGGGTTCCCAGATTTTGCGTGAAGAGACTCAACCAAAAGGCGCGCAAAATCGGATACGCAAACACTAGCGCCAAAACCAACAGGGCGGGCAAAATCAAAACCCAACCGGTGCGGTGTTCCCGTTGACGAATGGGATCGGCAATCATAGGAAAAATAACAGAAGGATAGATAGGGTCGCACAGATGCGAATTGCCTCTATCCTTGCAAGCGATCCCCACCGAACCGAAGCAGATTTAACAAAACGTCAAATCCAATCGCTCTAGAGGCTTGGGTTATAACGGTGTAGGGCAGCACCGCCCCCCACGCCACGGGTGGGATGCGCAGCAAAACGCCAACCACCAACCCAAAGGGTTAAGGTAGATGGGAGGGGGGAGGATGGCGCTACAGTGAATTGCTAAAGGCGATCGCGCCATTGTCTCTATTGCCGTCTAAGGGTTTCCAACCCAGTTAGTTCCAAAACGTTCAGATTCACAGCATGACGCAACCCAAGAAAGCATTAATCACCGGTATTACCGGTCAAGACGGCTCGTATCTGAGTGAACTCTTGCTAGAGAAAGACTATGAAGTCCATGGCATTATCCGTCGCACCTCCACCTTCAATACCGATCGCATCGATCATCTCTACATTGACCCCCATCATCCCGATGCGCGACTTTTCTTGCATTACGGTGACCTCACCGACGGCACCACCTTGGGACGTTTAATTGAGGAGATCCAGCCCCAAGAGATCTATAACTTAGGAGCCCAGTCCCATGTGCGGGTGAGTTTTGATTCCCCAGAGTATACCGTGGACGCTGTCGGCATGGGCACGTTGCGACTGCTCGAAGCGATTCGGGACTACCAGCAACGCACGGGCAATGAAGTCCGCTTTTACCAGGCGGGCTCCTCCGAGATGTTTGGCAAAGTCCAAGCCGTCCCACAAAAAGAAGACACGCCCTTCTATCCCCGCAGCCCCTACGCCTGCGCCAAGGTCTATGCCCATTGGCAGACCGTCAACTACCGCGAGTCCTACGACCTGTTTGCCTGCAATGGCATCCTCTTTAACCATGAATCGCCACGGCGAGGGGAAACCTTCGTCACCCGTAAGATCACCCGTGCCGTGGCCCGAATTGTCGCCGGAACCCAAAAGGATCTCTATCTGGGCAATCTGGATGCCAAACGAGACTGGGGCTATGCCAAGGACTATGTCCAAGCCATGTGGCTGATGCTCCAACAGGATCAGCCCGATGATTATGTGGTCTCCACCCACCAGACCCATTCGATTCGAGAGTTTCTAGATATTGCCTTTGGCTACGTCAACCTTAATTGGCAAGACTATGTCAAGTTTGACGCCCGCTATTTACGACCCACCGAGGTGGAACTCTTGATTGGCGATTGCACCAAGGCGAAGACAAAGTTGGGCTGGCAGCATTCGGTGGATTTTACCCAGTTGGTGCAATTGATGGTGGATGCGGATCTAGTTGCGGTAGGCTTGCCACCGCAGAGCAAACCCAGTGCAAATTTGGAGGGGGATATTGCCTATTTGCGCCATGCAACCCAGACGGTGGATTAGGCAGGGGTCAGTTAGGGCGAAGAGAAAAGGGTCAAGGGCAAAGCTGATGACCGAAGAGCGCAGTATGTCATGATTGGCCCAGTTGTGGGCACAACATCATTTAATAAGGGAGGAACGGGGATGGATCTTGCGAAGCAAAATATTGTGGTCACGGGCGGTGCGGGTTTTTTGGGCAAGCAGGTGATCGCACAACTGGTGGCGGCAGGGGCCGATCGCGATCGCATCACCATTCCGCGATCGCAAGACTGCGACCTCCGTACCCTAGCGGCTTGTCAGCAGGTTGTGGCGGGTCAAGACCTGATCATTCACTTGGCTGCCCATGTAGGGGGCATTGGTCTCAATCGAGAAAAACCGGCTGAACTATTTTACGACAACCTGATGATGGGGACACAACTCATTCATGCGGCCTATCAAGCCGGGGTCAAAAAGTTTGTCTGCGTGGGCACAATCTGCGCCTATCCCAAATTCACACCGGTGCCCTTCAAGGAAGATGACCTCTGGGCGGGCTACCCCGAAGAAACCAATGCCCCCTACGGCATCGCCAAGAAGGCCCTCTTGGTGCAGCTTCAAGCCTATCGCCAACAGTATGGCTTTGATGGCATCTATCTGCTGCCCGTGAACCTCTACGGCCCGGAAGACAATTTTGACCCCCGCAGTTCCCACGTGATTCCCGCTCTGATTCGTAAGGTCTATGAGGCCCAGCAGCGGGGCGATCGCACCCTGCCCGCCTGGGGGGATGGGAGCCCAACGCGGGAGTTTCTCTACTCCACTGATGCCGCCCGGGGCATCGTCCTGGCGAGCCAAACCTACGGTTCCTCGGAGCCGGTCAACTTGGGTACGGGTGAGGAAATTTCAATTCGAGAGCTGGTCGAGACAATCTGTGCGTTAATGGACTTTGAGGGTGAAATTGTCTGGCAAACCGACAAGCCCAACGGACAACCCCGCCGCTGCTTGGATACCCAACGGGCGAAAGCTGCCTTTGGCTTTATCGCCAATACCCCCTTCCGCGAGGGACTCAAGAACACCATTGCTTGGTATTGTCAACATCCGGGGTAGGAACTGTCACCACTTAAATCTCAAAGCGATGACATGCTCTAATTGATGATGCGCTCTAATTGGGAGACAATTCGTTCAAGATAGAAAATCGATCATGTGATTTTTTGTAGGGGCTGGGTTTTCGTGCCCTGCGTCTGCCCCAATATTCCCAACCATTGCCCTCTTAAGCATAGACCGTCACAAACTGTCAATGTTGTTTTTCCTGATCTCTGGACTTCGCCATGCAATATAGGAATCGAGTCACCTCTACACTGATCGCTCTTGCGGGCGTTTCTTTAACTACTTTGATCACTGTGATTCCTGGCCAGACGATTCCCTTGGGGAAGGGAGCGGTTCTTGCCCAAACAACGACGGCCCAAACCAACCGCAATCAGCAACTGGATGCGTTGCTGCGTCAAGGTCGCGAGCTGGTGGAAGCCGGGCAATATCGACGGGCGCTTCAGGTCTATCACCAAGCGGTTCGCATCGACCAGAGTAATGCCAAAATTTACTCAGGAATTGGCTATCTTCACACCCTGGAAGGCAGCTATACCGACGCGGCTCAAGCCTATGAGTATGCGCTGATTTTAGAACCCAACAGTATTCCCTTTCGCTACGCTTTGGCCCATTGCTTCGCCCAACTCGATCGCCATCGAGCGGCCGAGAACGAATATCGCGCGGTGTTGCGCCTCGACCCCAATCATGTGGAGAGTCATCTGGGGCTGGGGGTGGTACTCATGCGTCAGGGTCGCCACCGGGATGCCTATCGCCAATATGAGATTGCGGCGCGGCTTAACCCCCAGGATGGTACGGTTTACGGCATGATGGCCACTGCCTTACTCGAGCAAGACCGACCCACTGATGCGGTGAATTTACTCCGACAAGCGACTGCACGGTATCCTCGCAACAGCCGACTCTGGATGCAGCTCGGGATTTTTCTGATGGGCACAACTGATGATCAAGCGGGGGCGATCGCCGCCCTAGACCAATCCGCCCGCCTCGACCCGAGCAACCCAGATGTGCAAATTCAACTGGGGGCAATTCTGCTCCGGCAGGGCAATGCCCAGGAAGCCCAGCGGATGTTTTACCGCGCCATTACGGTAGCATCGGATACCTATGCTGAGCAGGAGCGGATTGGCGATCTCCTCTATAACCAAGCGATCTACAGTGTGGCAATTTTGGCTTACCGCCGGGCCACTCAACTCGATGCTAACAATCCGGCCGGGTTTCACCGTTTAGGTTTGGCGTTGGAAGGGCGATCGCGCAAAATTGAAGCCCGAACCGCCTGGGAAATGGCCATGAGTTTGTATCGTCGTCAGGGCAATACCATTGGGGTCGAGCTGATGCAGGCGCTGCTGGATGGGGAAGACAGTAGTGAACCCCGCTTTAAGCCCTTTAATTAAGACACTTATCTGCTTGGCGCATCACTGTCGTGCCCTCTCTCAACCCTCTCCCAACGGAGAAGGGGCTGGGGGAAGAGGGCAGCCTGCTTGATGCCTCAAGTCTGTAAACGCCTTAATTTAACGTGAGTTTCGCTTAAGCGAAACTCACGTTAAATTAAATTGTCGGGTTACAAAAGTAAAATAATTCGCCGTTTCCCTGTCATACTTACGTGAGGGGTCGGTCTACATGGGTCAACCCAGACCCGATTGAATGAGGTCGTTTTCAGGATATTGTCGGGGTGCTCCCGCCATGGTCAACCCAGACCCGTTCAGAGAGGATTTAAAACTCTTGAATGCAGAACGTTGAATTTTTAAACTGTCGCTGGGTCAACTCAGACCCAATTAGGGAGGGATGGCAACCTCTATTGTGAACTTAAGTGCCAAACCCAAGCTCTGAGGGCAATGGAGTCATGATCTCCAATCCACAAGCAAAGAGAATGAACAACCCTGGCAGGCGGGACGCAGTTCGACTTAGTTGACTGACCACCTGCGCTGGAGTTGGGCCACGGATGAGCCGTAGCGCGGGTGGTTGCTGAGCGGAGTCGTTGGCGTAGCCTCTCGGAGGGATAGTACATCTTGCCCGTCACGGGCTAGAGTTCAAACAGGGCAGGCTTTTCAGCCTTGAGTTTATGCCGATGGTTTGCAAACCTCTCCGACTTTAGGTTTCAACATAGACGGTGTTGAGCAGGAGTGGGTTGGGGCGCAGAAACCAAACTCAGGATTTTCTCCGCAGCCTGACCAAGACTGTTCTTATCCGGAATCAGGGTTTCTCGCGGCGGATGGAATCTTTTCAGATGAATTAACCAAACCAGTGTAGAAATCCCCATTGTCCGTGAGCAAGCCTGTTCGTCAAGACTCCGCCCAATCCGTTAACCATGATCGCGCAATGCCCAATACCGGGGATGACTGCGCTCTGGGCAATGCCCAAGGCAATCGCTGGCAATGGTTCCGGGATCTACCCATCCAGCGGAAGCAGCTCTGTGGACTCTTTACCTCTGAGGTTATTTCACTCATTGGCCTGGTCGGAGTCAGCGCGGGCTTGATTGTCAGCGGCGGTCGCAGCCTCCTGACCAACCAGGCGACTTCTGAATTGGCCGTCACCGAAATCAACTACGACATCAAAATCAATCAGATGGGGTTTGGCTTTCGTGGCCAGTCCGACAATGCCGCTGTGATTGCGGCAGCCGAGGCCCATGCAGCGGCGGAACCTCTTGCACCGAAGCTCAAGGCGCAAGTTAAACAAATCTTGCGCAATGAAATCACGGCTCGCAATATTGAATATGCCACCTTAGTGGGTAAGGATTTACGTATTATTGTCAATGCCAATGCCGATCGCACCCACGAGCCCTTTGATCCCCAAAACTTGGTCAGTGAGGTGCTCCGCAATCCTCAACAGATCAAAAGCAGTGAGGTAATTGCTTGGTCAGAGCTGGCCATTGAAGCGCCCCCTCTCCCAGAAGGGCTCGCGCCCCAAACGGTATTGATTCGCTATACCGTCACCCCCGTCTTTGACCCCGATAGCCGCCAGGTTTTGGGGGTACTGGTTTCGGGGGATATTGTCAACCAGAAACCCCAAATTGTCCTGAATACGCTGGCGGTACAGGGCGGCGGCTACAGTGGCGTCTATCTCCAGCGTCCGAACGGCGAATTCGCCTTGGCCACCAGTGCCCGAAGCTTGCTTGATCAGTCCCAACAAGCCACCTTGGATTTTACCGCTACTCACGATTTATCCACGGGTGACTATGCCCTGAATGTGGCGCTAGATGATCTAGATGTCTTTCAGACTGCGCTGGCCGCAGAGGGTAAAGCCGTCACCCAACGGCATAAAATTGGCAACCAAACTTACACCATTGCCGCTAAAGCAATTACCAACTTTGCCGGTGAGCCGATCGCCGTTTTGGTAAGGGGGACACCGGAACTGGCGCTCAATGCTCTGCTGCGCAATAGTCTGCTCTTTCAGGCCTTTGTGGCGCTGCTGGCCCTCAGTGCAGATGTATTTTTAGCCGTGGTGCTGAGTCGGGCGATCGCCCAACCGATTCGTCGCCTGCAAACCACAACCCAAAATTTTATTCAAGGCAACTTCAACATTCGTGTTCCCACGGAATCAACGGATGAAGTGGGGCGGCTCTCGGCTCAATTTAATAACATGGCCGATCAGCTCTTCGAGCGTGAACAGGTGATTGAGCAGAAAATCCAAGAATTAGAGCAGACTTTAACAGAACTTCGCCAGACCCAAAGTTATTTGGTGCAGTCGGAAAAAATGTCTGGTTTAGAACAATTGATGGCGGGGCTAATGCATGAGTTTAATAATCCGCTGAGCTTTATTTCGGGGTAATTTACGTTATACCCAAGAATACACCAGTGAACTCTTTAAACTCCTAGAAAAATATCAACAGCAATACCCCAACCCAACTGCTGAACTCGCTGACTTAATTGAACAAACGGATCTGGCCTTTATGATCCGTGATCTCCCAAAGATGTTTGCCTCAATGGAATCCGGTGTGGAGCGGATCACTAAGATTTTGGCATCACTTCAAGGGTTTTCTCACTTGGGTCAATCCGAGCGCAAGACCGTTGATCTCAATGCTGAGCTCGATAATATCTGTGAATTGATCCAAGGTCGTCTGTCCAGTCAACTGTATCGACCCGACATTGTCATCACCCGCCATTATCAAACCCTGCCCCCCGTTGACTGTTATCCCCGGCAACTGAATCAGGTGTTTTTGAACCTACTCAATAACGCGATCGATGCCCTAGAAGCGAAGTTTGATCAGCCTTTAGAGAGTGAGACTGAACAAAAACCGCTGCTTTCAATTTATACCAAGGTCTATCCCGAGGGCTGGATTACTGTGCAGATCCAGGACAATGGCCAGGGAATTCCGCCTGCGATTCAACCCCGCATTTTTGATCCGTTCTTTACCACCAAGGAAGTGGGCAAAGGTACCGGCTTGGGTCTCTCGACTAGCTATCAAGTTGTTGTGGAGCAACATGGTGGGGCAATTACCTGCAACTCTGAGCCCGGAGAGGGAACGATGTTTGCTGTGGAAATTCCTTGTCGTTTAGGGCGGTTTTCATCCACATGAGGGACGTTTGGGTTAAGCGAGCCGCGGCCCACCCCCCGGTGGTATATCCTGCCAACGTCCTTGCCCCACTGCCTTAACGGCCTCCGAGAGTACCACATCCCCGGTGTAGATCGCCCGGCCAATGATCATGCCACTGACGCCGATCGCCTCCAAAGAAAGCAAGCTCAGCACATCCGTGAGTGAACTTACACCCCCCGATGCGATCACCGGAATCGGCACGGTTTGGGCGAGTTCTCGAAGAGCGTCTAGGTTCGGCCCTGATAGGGTGCCGTCGCGGTGGATATCGGTGTAGATAATCGCCGCTGCGCCATCATCGGCCATCTGCCGGGCCAGATCCGTGGCTTGAACCGTGGAGGTTTCTAGCCAGCCCTTGGTGGCAACCTTGCCTGCCCGGGCATCAATGCCCACAATGATCCGTCCCGGAAATTGCTGGCACCATTGCCGCACCGCATCGGGGTTTTCGACGGCTACCGTACCCACGATCGCCCATTGCACCCCCAACTCAAACATCCGCCCCACGCTCTCCAGGCTGCGCAGGCCGCCGCCCACTTCTACTGGAATTGAAACTGCTTTGACAACGGCGGCGATCGCCGCATGGTTTACCGTTGCGCCCTGTTTGGCCCCATCGAGATCGACGAGATGCAGCCGGGTTGCCCCCTCCGCTTGCCAGCGCTGGGCGATCGCCACCGGGTCGGGGCTAAAGACTTCGGCTTGGTCATAGTCGCCCTGGTAGAGTCGGACACATTCGCCGTTGAGCAGATCAATTGCCGGGATAACATCCATAGAATTAGTAACAGTTCGCAGTTCGCAGTTTACAGGTCGCAGTGATGTAGGGTGGGCATTGCCCACCAATCCAGGATTTCGATTTTTTCATCACATCCAATGTGTTGCAACCTTACGGCAACGGATGCGTCAGCTGCAAACACAACTCCCGAAAATGATCGCCCCGCGCTTCAAAGTTGGCATAGTGATCAAAGCTGGCACAGGCGGGGGAAAGGAGCACTGTGGGGATATTTTGGGATTGGGCGATCGCCCAGGACTGCTCGACCGCTGCCGCCATCGTCTCCACCACCGTATAGGTATGGTAGCCGACGGTCTTTAGACGTTCGGCAAAGGGGGCCGCCGCTGCACCGATCAGCAGCACATGGGCAGCCTGTTGTTGGATGGCCATGAGCCAAGCGCCATCATCGCCCTGCTTGGGCTCCCCTCCCGCGATCAACACCGCGGGCTGAGTCATCGCCGTCAGGCCCACTTGAGCCGCATCATAGTTGGTGGCTTTGCTGTCGTTGATAAAGGTAACACCCTGGTGGGTGCAGATCGTTTCCAGGCGGTGGGGTACACCCGGGAAGGTTTCGAGGGCAGTGGTAATCGCCTCGGAACCAATGCCAGCCAGATGGGCTGCCCCGACTGCTAACAGCAGATTCTGTTGGTTATGGGTTCCTGGCATTTGGAGGGTCGCCACAGGGGCAATCGCCCGGTTCGCGATCATAATCTGGCCCTGCTCAATGTAGAAGCCGCGACCGTTGGGCAGCCCGTCAGCGCCTTGGGTACTCGTCCAAAATGCGTCTGGCCAAGCGGCAGCATGGGCCCGCAAATAGGGGTCATCGCCATTGAGAATCTGCTGCTGACTCCGCTGAAGCAGGCTGGCTTTGATCGCCGCATACTGGTCTAGGGTGTGGTGACGCGCTAGATGATCGGGGGTCAGGGTCGTCCAAATGCCGATTTGGGGGCCCAGCGTGCTTGAAGACTCGATCTGGTAGCTGCTGATCTCGGCAATAATCCAGTCGTATTGAGCAGCGGTGGCTGGGGTCGTGGCAGCCAGTTCACAGGCTGCGTAGCCGATGTTGCCACAGGTGGGGGCATGGAGTCCGGCGGCTTGAAACATGGCTCCGACCAAGGCGGTGGTGGTGGTTTTGCCATTCGTCCCTGTAATCCCGACCCAGGGGATCGGTTGCAACTGCTGCCAGGCTAGTTCCATCTCGCCGATGGTGGGGATGCCCTGCTCCCGCGCTTGCTGTAAGAGGGGAATATCCCAGGGCACACCGGGACTGACGATAATCAGGTCAGGCTGGGGGTCTTGGCCCAGATCCAAGCTGTAACCCAGCTTGACGGTAATCCCCTCGGCTTGCAGGCGATCGCGCAATTCATGCAAGCGGGTTGCGGTGGCGCGATCGCCAATTTCGACTTGCCAGCTCCGCTGCTGTAAGGCCCGGGCAGCAGCAGCACCCGAGCGCCCCAAGCCAATAATATGGGCCTGCTTGAGATCGGCTGGTTTACTCTCTCCTTGCTTAATCTGTGCCTGTTGCATTAGAGCACCTCAATTTCTGGGGTTCCATCCGGGTTGACCCAGGCCACACGGCGGATGCCGCTGCTGCGAGCATAGTCACGAACCGCCTCGGGAGCAAGGCGATCGAGGAGCATTTCCACCCGTACCAGATGCTCTGACTGACGCAGTTGATGACCATAGGTAAAGGCTGCCGCTTCCGCCTCAGGAGTTTGGGGCACGACCAGCCAATCGTTGATCGGCTTGGTCTGGGGCAGTTGGGGGCTATTGAGTAGCACCGCGTGCAGCTCTTCAATGTTGAGGGCAAAACCAATACCAGGGCTGGACTGGCCCTTGGGGTCGTAGAGTTCAAGCAAAGCATCGTAGCGACCGCCTTGACCCAAAACGCGGTACTGGCGCTTATGGGCAGAGACGACTTCAAAGACAATGCCGGTGTAATAGTCAATGGCTTCGAGGAGCGTGAGATCCAGCGTAATCGGCAGGGTCTCGGGTGCGGCCTGACGCAGACGCTCGATCAAGGTCTTGAGTCCCTGCACGATCTGCTGGCTGGTGGGGTCAAGCTTGATTTGGCCCAGCCGAGCCAATACCGCTTCCGGTTCACCTCGCAACTCAAACAGAAACTGGGCTCGCTCTTGCAGGGGGCCATCCAGAGGCAGGGCGGTCAGGGCGAGGCGATCGAGGTTGACAATGGCTTGACGCACCGCCGCTTGATGTTCGGCTGGGAAGGGGGCCAATAAGGCTCGCGTCAGGCTCGCTTCACCCAGGAGGATATGCCAATCACGGACGCCCAAATGGGTGAGACCATCCATCAGCAGCAGGAGAATTTCTGTATCGGCAAGGGAACCACTGGCAGCCAACAATTCCACCCCGGTTTGGTAAAACTCGACCTGACGCCCATGGTCGCCTTGGGTTGCCCGCCGAAAAACATTAGCACTATAGTAGAGCCGCAGGGGCGGCGTATCGCTGGCCATCCGGGTTACAGCGGCGCGGGCGATCGACGCTGTCAGCTCGGGTCGTAGACCCAGACGCCCTGAATTCGAATCTTCTACCTGAATCACGGTTTCCGGCTGAATCGCCCCACCAGCGGTGAGCGTATCCAGCCATTCGAGGGTGGAGGTGATAATGCGTTGATAGCCCCAGCGGTTAAAGACATCCCGCAGGCGATCGGCGATCCAACGTTTTTGGAGCACCTCTAGGGGCAAGAGATCTTTGGTGCCAGCGGGAGGTTGATGGATCATGAAGGGGAATTGAGTCCGCAAGGCTTATTTTAGGTGGAATAGGCCACGTTCAAGGAACCCGGTTGTAATTTCCCCAGCCTGCCTTTGTGTCCATTTGTGATCACTTGTTCTTATTGCCAAAGAGACCCCCAAAGCGACCGCTATTCTGGGACTTGTCTGATTTGCGAGATTTACTCGACTTATTGGTTTTACTGGACGGCCCCGTGCTGTTGCTAGAACTACTCCCTATGGGTTTACCCAGTTTTTTCTCAATGACGGTTTTGCACTGGAGGGCGATCGCCTCCTTGGGATTGGATTGCAATGCTTTGGCCACATGAACCTTGGCCATACTGACCTGATCTTGCTTGAGATAGGCCATCCCCAAGAGAGCATGGCAGCGACTATTTTTGGGGTCAAGCTTCAGACCATCCCGCAGCTCGAGCACCGCCTTGGCAAAGTTGTTTTTCTGGATGTACTCCTGTGCTCGGGCAATGTAGCGATCGACGGGTGAAACGGCAGCAGGTGGGGGGGGTGGGGCAGCGCCAGGTTTACTGCCTGCCTTGCTCGCCGCAGGGCGTCCTGCTGTGCTCGGCCCTGCGGCGGTCGCGGTCGCCTTGGGGGCTGCTGCAGTGCGAACCCCTTTCCCCCCTTGTTTCATCAGGTAGACCAGATTGAGTTCGCTGAGGGTTTCAATGATGGCGATCGCCTCGCTAATGGATTTGTACTGCTGTTTCGCTACCGCTTGGAGCGCCTTGTTATAGTTGCTGTTCGCATCCCCTGAGGCCTTGAAAAAAGACTGGGCGATCTCACTACTCAGGCTCGGCGTGCCGCCCTCACTCGCCAAGCGTTTTCCCGTTTGCTCGAGGACGATTTGATGTTCATTGCGGGTTTTACCCTTGAGCACCTCGTAGGCTGGGTTGACCAGCTTAGAGAGCAGCTCATTGGCTTGGCGTTTTTCTAGCTCACTGGCATCCCGGAGGCTATCGGGGTGTAACAGTCGCGCTAACTTGAGATAGCGTTTGCGTACCATGCCCGGATCCGCCATAACCGAAACCCCGAGCACCGCATGGTGATCGGTGAGATCATATTGAAAAAGCCCATGTTTGATTGAAAAAGCCATAATCTGCATTCTGTGGGGAGGAGCATCAGGGGCAGCCGCAAGACGTGCCAGATCCGAGACAAGAGACTGAGACCTCCCAATACTTTAGAAGGTATTCGACTCGTCTGGACATCAAAATGCTCGAGTGATGCCTTCCTCCCCATAATATATGATGGCTCTGTCCCAAACGCAGAACTGCATCGGCCTCAAGGAACACCTTGACGAGCATGGAACAGGGTTAGAACACGCCAGAGATCCAGACGACTCATAAAAGTGTTTATTCAATAGCTTCCAAAGTAGAATGAAGAAAAGAAGGATAAAAATTTCATGCCGTTCTAACCAATCCCCAAGATATAACGAAACTTGCCCCGTCCCACATGGGTTTCCAGTGTTTTAAGCACCTGTCGAGCATCGTCATAGGGACCGTTGATATAGAAGGGTTGACCCTGGTAGCCAAACTCAAGTTTGGGCTGACCTGACCCGTCACCGAGATGGTAGACTGTCTGCTCAAACGCTGATGCTGGCTCAAAACCTGCTTGGGCGGCATATTCCACCGCCCCGAAGACTAAGGCCTGGGCTTGAGCAAGGGGAATCTCGCAATAGCCTTCGGGGAAGGACTGGTAGCAATTAGCAATGAAATAATCGTAGCGATCGCGCTCCAGTGGTTGCGGTCCCAATGTATCTTTAAGACCCAGGCAGAGATAGTCAATCAAATAGGTGCAAACCCAAAAGTGATTGTAACCTTTGAGCCGGGTAAGGGTGACCAGTCCTAGACTGCTAACTGGAACCTGCTCACGGTTTTGCCGGCCAAGCACATACTCTGCGCAGCGGCGACTGACGAGACATTGGTGCACTGGAGGCGGATCGCCTGTGATCGAGAGTGTGGGCACGGACTCCAGACCGTGGCTGCGGAGAATCTGTTGTACTTGTGTTAAGGGCAGGGCCAAAAACTGGGCAATATGCCGAGGGGAGAGCGCCTGGGCATAGAGGTCAAGCACATCTTGTTCGAGGTCAGGGACAGCCACCGCTTGTGATCTCCAATGAATTATCCGTTGGGGACATTGCTCAAATTAAACCTTAATTCAATACTGCCTGGGTGGCCAACACCCGACCCACCCCGGTCAGCGCTACGCGCGACCGCCCCTCCCGAGAGGGGATCTTCTGCTTTGAAATCTCCTCTTGGGAGGAGTACCCCGGAGGGGGGAGGTGGGTCGGCCCACTTCGCTTACGAGAACCCGTTTCTTTCACCTTTCGGGTCACCCTTGACAGACTCAGTCGCTCTCAAACTGCTCAAACAGACGGGCAATGATCGTGTTAGAGAACAGAAACCCCTCGGGATCACTCAGGGCCAAGTGGTTGTCTCGGAGCCAAACATAACCCGTAGCCAGATCCGGGGCTAGGGTTGTCTGAATTTGGCTACGAATTGGGATATCAAAGCGGCCTAGATCAATGCCTTTCGCTAGCCGCAGCCCCAGCATCAGGGTTTCGAGCAGGCGATCGCTCTCATCCAGAGGCGGCGTCTCGATCGGGCAGCCCTGGGCGACCCAAGGATAATAGTCGACGCGTTTGCGGGGGCGGCTAAAACGTTGACCCTGAGTGTAGCTGGCTGCCCCCATGCCAAAGCCATAGTAGGGCTGATTCTGCCAATAGGTGAGGTTGTGGCGACAGGTGAACCCGGCACGAGCATAGTTAGAAATTTCGTAATGGCCATAGCCCGCTGCGGTGAGTCGTGCCTGAGCCATGCGATACATCTGGGCGGTGAGGGACTCCTCCGGCAGTGGACTGACGCCGGGGCTGTAGCGCTTACCAAAGGCCGTCATCGGTTCGAGCACCAGATCGTAGCAGGAGAGATGACTCGGTCCAAGGGCGATCGCCTGCTCTAGAGAAGCTTGCCACATTGCCAGGGTCTGTTGGGGCAACCCAGAGATCAAGTCCAAGCTCCAATTGCGCACCCCTACCTGAGCCAGTTGCTCAATCGCCTGGAAACTCTCGGCGACCGTATGGGAGCGCCCGCACGCTTGCAAGAGTTCGTCCTGAAAGGCTTGTATGCCGAGACTAAAGCGATTGATGCCCAGGTCTTTAAAGGCCTGCAACTTGGTGCGATCGAACGTGCCGGGATCAATCTCCATGGAGCATTCAGCATTCGGAGCAATGCCGAAGTGGCGATCGAGGCAGGTGAGAATCTGCGCCAGTTGCTCAGGGGTCAATAGAGAGGGTGTGCCCCCGCCAAAGAAGACGGTTTGTAACGGAGAGGGTTGGAGGGATTGTGCTGCGGTGGTACGGATTTCCGCCAAGAGCATTTCAACGTATTGCCCCACACTCTGGGCATTGCTGCCATCGCGGCGATCGCCCAAAACCGAGACCGGAAAGTCACAGTAAAAGCAGCGCCGCCGACAAAAGGGGATATGCACATAGGCAGCTGTAATCAGTTCCATCGCAGCGAGACTTGAGACCCTAGAAACGTCACCGAACATTAAGCCCCGCCAAAGCCGTCAAAGCCAGAGGATATAATTAACAGCATTCTGGGCAACCCTGCGGGGCAGCGAGATTCATCCAGTTCGGGGCAATTGTTCTGAGCAACATTTCTGAGCAACATTTCTAGAGAATCAGCACCATGCTCGATGCACTTATTATCAGCATATTTGTGGTCGCCGTGGCGGGCGTCGGCTATGAGGCGATCGATGCCTTTCCCCCCGAAGTGCGCCACCAAGTCACCAACCTGGAGGCGGTAAGGTTTATCGTGGCGAGTTTTGGTGGCATTCTGGGCCTGGCGATCGGCCTGGCCGCCCAAACTACCTATCGGCGCGTCGAGGCCCGCGTCCGCAATCTACCCATTGAGGTGATTCTCACCCGTGCTGTAGGCTGGGTGATTGGCTTGCTGTTGGCAAACCTGATGCTGGCACCGATCTTCCTGCTGCCTATTCCTGAAGAGGTGAGCTTGGTGAAGCCGATGTTGGCAGTATTGGTGAGTATTATCTTCTCGTTCCTGGGGGTGAGCCTGGCGGATACCCACGGTCGGACGTTCCTGCGCTTGATTAACCCCAACAGCATTGAAACGCTCCTCGTCGCAGAAGGCACGCTCAAACCAGCGACGGCCAAAATCCTGGATACCAGTTGCATCATCGATGGTCGCATTGAGGAACTGTTGGATACAGGCTTTATTGAGGGTCAGGTGATTGTGCCCCAATTTATCTTGCAGGAGCTGCAAACCCTAGCCGATGCCGCCAATGACCAAAAACGGGTGCGCGGCCGCCGGGGGCTTGATGTGCTCAACCGGATGCAAAATGCCTACCCCGATCGCCTGGTGGTCAATGCCACAGACTACGACGATATCCCCACTGTCGATGCTAAATTGGTGCGTTTCACCCAAGAAATCAATGGTTTTCTCTTCACCAATGACTACAACTTAAATAAGGTCGCCAACGTACAAAAAGTGCCGGTGCTCAACATCAATGATCTCGCCCAGGCGATCCGCCCGATTTATCTGCCGGGGGATGATATGGATTTGAAAATTATCAAGCAGGGCAAGGAACCGAACCAGGGTGTGGGCTACCTCGATGATGGCACGATGGTGGTGGTTGAGGCGGGTTCACCCTATGTAGGGGATAAGGTACGGGTGATTGTTACCTCGGCGTTGCAGACTTCGGCGGGGCGGATGATTTTTGCCAAGCCACAGGCATCGGTGGCGGTTTAGGGGTGAGGTAATCCTTATGGAAGAATGATAGAGCCATCACACAAAGATTTTTTAATGTAGACTGTTATGGAGATGGGAGTGCAGTAAAGTCCGTGTGAGAAAACAGAACTAAAAAAATCGTCTAATCTGTTTTATTAAAGAAAGTTAGAAATATATGTTTTGAGGATAAAGTAGATGGGAATTGAACGTGGGAGAGCAAGTCAATTAATTCTTTTAGATGATGGTGCCCTTGTTGAGGTTACATCCGATGAGTATGCAGCAAGACCACTATCATCAAATTTTGCTTCACGCGTTAAGGGAAGCCTACATAGTATCGCTCCAGCAATTGAGAAGGCTTGTGCTCCTGTTCTGAAGGCCTTGGCTGAAGTTCGAGCTAGAGGAAGCAAGATATCGAAAGCAGAAATTGAACTGGGTTTTAATATCGAACCTGATGGAAATGCTTATATTGCTCAAGTTGCTAGTGATGCCTCTATTAAAGTCAAGCTGATAGTTGAACGAGACACAGATTCGATTGAGGATGGTTTGATTTAGAATGGTGACTTAAAAATGTCAGGAGCAAAAATTGCAGCGACAGTTTTCTTGGTTTTAGGTTTACTATCAGGTTCTCTATTTTTCTATCGTGATGAATGGCCGTTCAGCGATTTAATCAAGGAATTCTACGCCAACGTCAGTGCAGAGTTTGTGAGTATAGGCATAACTGTTTTGGTTATAGAGAACCTCAATGAGAAGCAACAGACTAGACAGTTAAAAGCACAACTTATACGAGAGTTGGGGAGCCCAAGTAATGGGTTCGCACTTCGCGCTCTACGAGAACTTCAAGTTTCTGGAGCAGTCACTGATGGTAGCTTGAATGGAATTTCTCTTGAAGAATCAGATCTCCAAAAAGCAAATCTTCAATCAGCTAGCCTCAAGGGAGTAATCTTTAATGAGGCGAAGTTGAATTCTGCAAACTTGGAAGAGGCAGATTTGGCTGGATCAGAAATGATAAAAACTCAGCTCCAAAGAATCAAATGCCATAATACAATTTTCTCATCTGCAAAGATGTTGGGAGCTAATTTTTCTGGAGCATCTTTAAAGTCGTGTCAGTTTAATGGCTCTATCTTAAAAAAAGCAGTTATGCCAAATGTAAAACTCAACGGTTCTACATTGGTAGGAGCTGATTTGATCGGCGCTGATTTAAGATCCTCAAACCTTTCTGAATGTGTATTGAATCAAGCCAAGCTCGAAGACTCCATTCTATCTGAAGTGAATTTTACAGAAGCACAGCTAGAAGGGGCAACTTTACTGAGAGCGAGTTTAGAGCGAGCAACTCTCCAAAAAGCCAACTTAACACGTGCAAACTTGAGCTTGTCGAATTTGAAAGGAGCAAATCTAGAAGAGGGGATTTTACAAGGTGCAAATTTGGCTGGAGCTAGGTACGATAGTGAAACAAAGTGGCCAGGTAATTTTGATCCACAATTGGCTGGTGCTGTTTTGGATGAGGGAAATAGTTGAGTTTTAGGGTGAGCATTACCTATCAAAATTCACCTCAAACATAATTCAAGATTCTCATGACTTAGACAGCGATGATGAAACTCGATCGCATTACCAGCAATCCCAACCGGATGAACGGACAACCCTGCATTCGCAATCTTCGCCTTACCGTGCGTCGAGTCATTGAGCTGCTCGCAACGTATCCTGATCGAGAAGAATTGCATCAAGAATTTCCAGAGTTAGAAGAAGATGATATTCGCCAAGCGCTAATTTTTGCTGCTTCTTACCTAGACGATCGCATCATCGAACTACCCACGCACCATGAAACTGTTGCTTGATCAGGGATTACCCCGCTCGGCAGCAGCCCTGTTGCGAAATATAGGTATCGACACCATCCATGTTGGTGAAATTGGAATGTCTGAAGCAGAAGATATTGCCATCATCCAACGAGCCCGAGACGAGGGGCGTGTTATTGCTACGCTGGACGCAGATTTTCATACACTCCTAGCACTGAATTCATCGCTCGTACCTTCAGTTATTCGGATTCGGATTGAAAGATTACGTGCCCCAGCACTCATGGATCTTTTATTAACAGTTATCGCTGAATGCGAAGAGGATTTAGAACAAGGCTCAGCGATTACAGTTGAACCCAGCCGCATTCGTATTCGTCGTTTACCGTTGGTATCAGGTATCTGATAATGGTAAATCGAAAGCTATAATTAATTGTTAATCAAGTCCTCAAGATCTTACGATGAGTAAACAGCTAGCCCTCGAAATTAGCGATGAAGTCTACGCAGACCTACAACGTAAAGCCAATGCCCTAGGACTCTCCATGACAGAGTGGATCGTTATCATTCTCAGTCAGCAGAACCTAGCAACGAATCGTACACAGCTCTCCCCAGAACAACAAGAGCAAGCACGGCAAAATTTCAAGCGCCATGCAGGAGCAATCGACCTGGGATATGTAACAGGTTCAGGCAATGACCAGATTGATGCTGATCTTGCTAGAGCGTATGCGGATGAAAACCTCATTATCTCGTTGTGAGTGAAACGATAGTAAAGCCGAATGCCCTCTGACCCAAATTTAAACAATCAAAAAAAACAAGCCAACTTTACCTTCCTTGGCTTAGAGCTTGCCACGCTGCTTGCTGATGACAAGACCACCAAGGAAATTTGGCGAGCCACCTTACCCTTCATTCTGATGGTCATTGCCGGGCTCTCCTTTATCTTGGTTTATGCGCTCCAATTTCTCCCCAATTTTGCGGTGAGTGCTTCGGTCTTTGGCATTGTGGCTATTGTGGCAGGAGCTTCGCTGGTTTGTGGAGGCTTTCTTGGTTTTCTCTTTGGTGTGCCACGAACTTTATCTTATGAGAATCAAAACGAAAATACGTCAGGCAGTGGGGTTAAAGCCAATACCAACCTGGAGCAAATTTCTGATTGGCTGACTAAAATTTTAGTAGGTGTGGGTTTAACTCAAATTCCCGCCATTCTCGCGGCGATCGACAAAGTGACGCGAACACTTGCACCTGATTTTAGCGATCCCAACATATCAGACCTCAAACCCAGTAGTATCAGCTTTACATTGGGGCTCTTGGTTTATTTCAATATTTGTGGCTTTTTCCTGGGCTACTTGTGGGCCCGCTTGTATTTGCCGCGTCAGTTTATCAAAGCCGATTCCCTAGACGATTTAAGACATGAACTCCGCCATGAATTAAATGAAGCCAAGGACGAAATTAATGAAATTGCCAAAGTGCAACAACTGGTTAAACGGCAACTCGCCAGTCCATTCCCAGAAGAAGATCCCGAAAAATTACGCCAGGCCTTCCAAAAGCTATCCAAAGACGCCAGACGCAGTATCTTTTTGGATGTACAGGAGGTCAGAGCAAAGACTTGGGAATTGGAAAAAGCCAAAATGGAACGAACGATTCCGATCTTTCAAGCTTTAGTTGAGGCTGAGCCGGATTATCATCGTTTTCATGCGGAACTCGGCTTTGCCTTGAAAGATCAACGTGAGTCTGAATTAAGGCGAGCCTTTGCAGCACTTAACAAGGCGATCGAGCTACGAGGAGACTGGACAGAACATGGAAGCTGGACAACCTATTATGAATTTAACCGGGTGCTTTGTCGGATCATGACCGATGATAATTTCAAGAATAACGAATCTAGCAGTACAACATTTAAGAAGACGATCCGCCAAGATCTTGCCGTCGTTGTTGATGGGGGTGTGGTGAAGGCAGAAAAACTCAAAAACACTCAGATTCCCGACTGGGCTCAGCTTAATAATGAAAGCCTCACCGAGCTGCTCGGTCAAAAACTGGGGCAGCGCGTCAAAGTCCTCATAGCGATAGAAACGCCTGATCTTGGAGACGAATCATGAGCGGCGATGGATAGAGAGCGCTGTACAATATCTGCAAAATTACAACGTTAATTATCTCAATCATTCTCCCTGCTCGTCTTTTGCCACGGTTGAACGAGTAGCAACCCCGAGCCGCCCTCGTAAACGTTGTGCTAAGCCATAGCCCACAATGATGCCGAGTAGACTCATTGTCAAATCTAGCAAGCTAAAGGTGCGCACAGGGGATAAATGCTGCAAGCCCTCATCAATTAAAGTGATCAGCGTAAAAATAAATGGAAAAATTGGCAGTTTTAAACCCGCCAACGGCAATCGCCACTGCTGACAAATAACCTGCCCGAGAAAGGTCGCCATTCCATACAAAAAAAAATGTCCGATGACGTCATAGTGGGGGATTAAGCCAAGATAGTCTGGGAGGCGATCGGTATAGGCTGACCAGCCAATAAAAACCAGCGTTGCTCCATACAAGATTCCCATGCCCAGCCAAAAGCGGGACAACGGTGTATTGTTTTGCCTCATCAGATCACCAGAGATTGAGTTGATATCTATCCATTATGGGAGGGGGACTCGGGACTGTCATCCTTTTGCCCAAGAGGGGTCTTGTTGTAAGCATCCTAGCTTGACAGTTCTCACCCTGATTCTGGGAGAATAGGCTAGGAGATGTTGAAATCGCTTTCCACAGGGTGAGCAATATTGACAAACGTAAGCTGTTTTCGAAATTGGGTCTTTATCTTTACCTAAAAAACATCAGAATTGGCTGGCTATACTATACTAATTGTGTTGCACCTATTTCAGCCAAATTATTGGCAGATGCTAGCAAAGCTCCTGTTGAAAACGTTATGGAAAGACAGAAAATTATTGCCTTACAAACCTGCTTCAACTCTCGGCTAGAGACCTTGAGTCATCTCCTGACGATCGCGGAGTGTCATTTTGCCGACGATATAGAATCCCTATTGCACCGCCGTATCATCACTGACATGCTGCCCTTTGGCACCCAAATCGCCTTTACGTGCAATCAGCCGCGTAATTTTGCCCTCTGGTGTGCAGGGGGAACCCGATGATAATTTGAACCCTGATGTTGTCTCCTTAAACGCTGCCCGTCAGCATATTTCGTCAACGCAAGACTTACTCGCTAGTATCGAAGCTACTGATGAAAAACTATCAGAAATAAAACGACTGGAGCTGGGGCAAGATCTCTATCTAGAATTACCAGGGTTTGCATATGTCGATGATTTTCTGATGCCTAATTTTTACTTTCATCTGACTACGGCATATGACATTATGCGGATGGCAGGTGCGCCGATTGGCAAGCGTGATTTTATGTTGCATTTGATGCCTTTATTAAAGCGTCGAGATGCAAATGACTGAATCATCATCGCAGCCTCGCATTCTGTATCTCTCCCATGGCGGTGGGCCCCTGCCATTGCTGGCGGATCCAGGCCATCAAGAAATGGTGGAGAACTTACAGGCGATCGCCGCCCAACTCCCCAAACCCAAGGCGATTGTTTTAATTAGTGCCCATTGGGAAGCTAACCAAGCCACGATGACCCGAGGGGCCAATCCACCGCTTATTTATGACTATTACGGCTTTCCCGAGCCCGCCTATCAAATCACCTATCCCGCCCCTGGAGCACCAAAGCTTGCTGACCGTATTTTTACCCTGCTCCAAAAACGTGATATTGCTGCCAGCCTCACCGAAGAACGGGGCTTTGATCATGGTCTTTTTGTCCCCTTAAAAATCATGTATCCAGCCGCCGATATTCCTTCGGTGCAACTCTCACTCGTCAAGGGCCTGGATGCTCAGACTCATATTGAAATGGGTCGGGCGATCGCTCCCCTGGCAGATGAAAATATCTTGATCATTGGCTCTGGGTTTTCCTTCCACAATCTGCCAGCCCTGCGTGCCCCCGTTACACCAGAAGCTCAGTCGAAAAACAAGGCCTTTGAGCAATGGCTGATTGACACCTGCGCCAACCCAGAACTCAATGAAACGGAACGAGCTAACCGACTGCTCCATTGGGATGCTGCCCCCGCTGCCCGATATTGCCATCCGAGAGAAGAACATTTACTTCCGCTCCATGTCTGTTATGGCGCTGCGGGGCGGGCGTGTCGCCAATTTTTTGAGCTGACGATTATGGGCAAAAAGGCGAGTGTCTATTTATGGTGATGCTTGCTGTTTCTAGATAATCAAAGTCGGTCACTGTTCAGCGTCTAGACCAATTATTTCCAAGCCAGAATTGTATGGTGTCGCGTTGCAAACTGGTTTAAGAGAATCAGGTCGATCGATATCTGTTTGGCAACTCAATACATCTTAAGTTATGTATCGATCCCATTGTGAAGGTTGCTCTACCGCTAATTTTCAGGTTACGCTCCTAGCAGTCTGGTCATTTCAGGCGTTTGTTTTGTCCTGGCACGTCACTGTCACGTGTGGATGAGCGATCGCCTAGAGCGCGTCATTAGTTAGAGCCAGAAGCCTTACGAGATAAGCGATAGAGCGCCCGACCTAAACAACAGGAAAAGGGGCTGTAAGCGAGTCATCGCAACGGCTTAATGTTTAACTGATGACAACCCCTAGCTCTTAAAGTCAAAAATATCTCGAAAGTAATCCGGTCAAACCAATTTGTACTGATTAATCGAGATTGGCAAAATTTGTATCCTTCAGTTTGACCTGTTGCATTCAGAAGTTAGCCACGTTGAAAAATCAAGATCATGTCTCACCTATGTCAGAAGGGTGATTGGCATCCACAGGGATGGCGATCGCCGAGTTTTCAACTCAGAAAATTACTCAGCAGTATTGTGGTGTTTGGGCTCGCCATTCAACTCATGCTGCTTACCCCACAGCCTGCCCAGGCTGAACCCTCAGAGCGTATCTTCCGAAATCCCCCCCGACTTGAATTTCGTGAGGAGAGCATTGCTCCTCTCACGCTCCAAGCTGCGCCAACCCGAGGCGGCTCAAAAGAGTTTGATCTCAATATCCAATATACCGAGGGCAAACTTTACAACCCAGGAACCCAGACCTTCGATAAGGTTAATTTGCGCAGCTACGTCGGGACGGATACGGACCCCAATCGTCCCTATGTCGCACCACTAATTGAAGTGGAGCCGGGAGATACCATTCGTGTGGACTTGAACAATCAATTGCCTGCTGATCCCAGCTGTATTAATCAGCCAAAAGATGTCAACATTCCCCATTGTTTCAATGGCACCAATTTACATACCCATGGTCTCTGGATTAGCCCCACTGGTAATAGCGATAACGTGCTCTTGTCTATCAATCCTGGTGTCCCCTTTCAATATGAATACAACCTGCCTCCGGATCATCCGGCGGGGACATTTTGGTACCATCCCCATCGGCATGGTTCAACGGCATTGCAAGTCTCCAGCGGCATGGCTGGGGCTCTGATTGTCCGGGGCGATCGCCTCCCGAGCCCAATCGCAAACGGTGACATTGACACGTTGCTCAAACGTCCAGATGGCGGTGAGATACCCGAAAAGATCTTGGTGCTCCAGCAAATTCAATATTATTGTCCGGATCAAAAAGGCAATCCTAAAACCAATAGCGACGGTACCTGGCTCTGTGAACCAGGAGATGTCGGAATTATTAACTCCTACACAAACCTAAATGGACCAGGTTGGACTACTTCAGGGCGTTACACCAGCATTAATGGTGAAGTTCTGCCCCAGTTTTCTGCCAAGGCGGGTGAAATCGAGCGTTGGCGGATGATTCATGCGGGTGTAGCTGATACTATCAGTCTAGAATTCCGTAAGTTTCAAGGTGATGCCTCTGAAATTAATTCATTGGCCGCAATAAATGCCGATAGTTATATCGAAAAATATTGTCCAGGCGATCCGCTGCCTTACTCTGTTATTGCAGATGATGGTCTGACCCGAGCCCAAGCTTGGCAAACCACTCTGACAACGCTACAGCCCGGTTATCGTAGTGATGCATTGGTGGTTTTTCCAGAGGTAGGACAATATTGTGTAGTGGATACTGCTGCTCCACAATCGGGTAATGTCAACCAGACAAACCCGAGCCGACAATTACTCGGGCTTGTCAAGGTGGAGATGGGTAAGACGATCACGCCTCAACCAATTTATGACTATGTCACCGAGCAACTGGTTCTTGCTGCGCAGCGTATGATGCCGGACTCGATTAAACAGGATGTCATTGCTAATCTGGAGGATGGTCTGAAGTTTACTAAATTTATCCCTCATCCGGATATTACCTCGGCAGAAGTTAAGGAGGGGCAAAACAAACAGGAACTTGCTTTTAACCTTGATGTGGGAGAAAAAGAAATTGAAATACCACCTAAGTTCCAGATAGCAGATTGCCTTGACCCCAAAGCTTGTAAGCTACAATCTTATGTCCCTGACCACATCGATCGCGAGCTTACTTTGGGGACTGCTGATCAATGGACTTTAGAGTCAGTTGAATGGACTAAGCATGCAATTTCTTTGGGTCATCCTTTCCATATTCATGTCAATCCTTTTCAAATCGTCGCGATCTTTGATCCCAAGGGTAAAGATATCAGTGAGCCTTGTGACCCGAATGAATTAACTTGTACGGAGGATGATGGCGATCCACAGTACCAAGGACTCAAGGGGGTATGGAAGGACACGATTTGGATTAAAGGACCAGTGAAAGCTCAGTCCGATAAGAAAGATCAAGTGGAAACGAAGCCCTATAGAATTGTGGTACGCACCCGCTATCAACGTTATATTGGCGAGTTTGTGCTGCACTGTCATATTCTTGACCATGAGGATCAAGGCATGATGCAGAATGTTGAGATTGTGCTTCCGGTGAGTGCAGCTGAGACTCTCAATTAGTCTGTTTAGAACAACACGTTCTGAACGGATTGATACCAAATCTGGAGGGAACATCCCACTTTGGCACATCCAGACTACATAGCCCTCATCCCCCAGCCCCTTCTCCCAAAAAGGGAGAAGGGGAGCCGGATTCAAAATCCCTCTCCCAGCTTGGGAGAGGGATTTAGGGTGAGGGCTTGCTTAACTGGGATGCACCCAATCTGGAAAGCATAGATCAAATAAAATTGGGATGAGGGCTGAGATTTCGATGAGCTCAGTCCAGGATTTGTCGTTCGCGTAGCGTCCCCAGAGGGGAGAGCCCGGCCGCTCTGACTTCGACAAGCTCAGTCTTCGCTAGTATCCGGCATGTTGATTTTGAGATATACAAACCGGATTCAGTATTAGTCATATTATTCAACCTGAGTTTCGGTTAACCCAAGAGCGCGAAAACTCATCAAACTCAATGGAATCAACAATACTGGCTCCGATATTGCCGGAGTCTGAGGGGGCAATCTCCCCCTCAGCGGGAGGTGTCGGGGGGCTGGCCCCCTGACAAC
>JBCDEB010000092.1:0-28374 GCA_039180005.1 Cyanobacteria bacterium P01_G01_bin.54
CTAGCTGAGAAAGTTGGCTCAAGGAGGAGAGGTTGCTGACTTGCGTTCTGTGTAAATTCAAGTGCTCTAGCTGAGAAAGTTGGCTCAAGGGGGAGAGATCGCTGACCTGCGTTCCGCTTAAATATAAGATCTGTAGCTGAGAAAGTTGGCTCAAGGGAGAGATTTTACTCACCTGCGTTCCGCTTAAATACAAGATCTGTAGCTGAGAAAGTTGGCTTAAGGGGAAGAGATCGCTGAGCTGTGTCATGTTTAAATACAAGCGCTTGGCATGACATAGAACTTGAGTTAAATAGGTATCTTGTTCAAATACATCCCATCCTTGTCCAAGAGCGCGATCGACTTCATCCTGTCTTGAATTAAATGTTGCTTTGGCATAATCAACTAAAGCCTGCATTGCGGTATCTGTTCCAATGCTCACTAAAGATTTGATGCATCGACTAGCTGCCTCCCCATCATAGTCAGCTTCATATCCTAAAATTGACACCACTTCATTCCCTGCTCGTACCACCATTGCTACTTCATCATCATCCTTGGGTGGCATTAATGCCTTAGCACAAGCCAAGACCTCATCACGAATTTCGGGTTTAATCATTGTCGCTGTTTCTAGGCAAGCAACGGCAAGTAAATGTAAATATTTTTTGTTTTTAGCAGCGTTTTCCTTTTCCTCATGGCTAAAGATAGACTTGAGCTGAGTTGTCACATTTCCCTTGCCTTGATCGAGTAGTCCATACAAGAGATCTTCTCGTTCTTTAGACCGAGCTAAACCTGCTACCACAATAATTGATTCACGCCATTGATCATTGAGGGCTTTTTGCAGTAGCTCTCCAAGATCATCGTCATCCAACATTGCCTTAGCGGCTAAATATTCCTGAAAGGTGCGATGGGCAAAGTCAATCTGTCCTACAACCGCTTCACGCAGCAATCCTGCTCGTTCGACAAAAAGAGTCCGAACCTGGTTCCCGGTGACAGTCTCTGGTAGGCTGGTTTTCTTTGACTCTCGGTCGAAATGACTATCAACTCTATTGGTTTCCAAACTAGAGAGATTATTGCGCATAAACTTGAGCGCCAAACTCTGGAGTAGCTCAATCTTTTGTGATTCATTGAGACCAATTGGATATGATTCATCCAAGGCAATTTTTCGACCCTTATCTCGTCGGTTCAGCAGCATATCAATACACTCACGGTAGAGCTGCAATCTTGCATTGGGTAAAGTCTCTAAACGCTCCAAATGCAGCGCACAGATCATGGCACAGAGCAACGGTGTTGCCGCCAACCGCATTAGCTCGGGTCGCTGTCGCAACTGACGAACGAGCTTTTGAGCAGTTGAATCAGGATCACATTGTTCACTCACGGGTAAAGCCTGATGCCAACGAGTGACAAAATCTTCCACCTTCGGCGCAGTCATCGGTTCCAAGGTCAAGTTTTCAAAGCCTTCTGCCTTGACCCAATCCTCCCAACTTTGCCACTCACCCCCATCAGCGCTCTTGAGTCCAGCGGGACGCGAAGTGACGATATATGTTGCTAGCGGGAAGTCCCGCACTAAATCCTGAAGCGCCTCAAAAAAGTCTTTGCGGGCTTGCCTCGGCAGCTCATCCACGCCATCGATCAACACCAGCGCCTGCCCCCGTTCCAGATACTTGTGTACCCAACCCTCCGGCATCTGCGCCACAATATTTCGGGCAATCAACGCCGGAAACCGCTCCGGCGGCGGAAACCCCTCACCGACCAAGCTGCGCAAGCGAATAAAAAACGGAATCTTGGCATTCCAGCCGATCAGCTTGCCCTCAAAACTCCGACTCGCTGCCTGTACCGCCAACCACTGCATCAGCGTACTCTTCCCCGCACCCGCTCCACCACGAATCACCAACCGCCGACCCTCACAGATCGCCTCATCCACCTGACTGGAGATGCGTCTTGAGCCCAGCTCGGGCCAGTCGCTCATGGCTTCTCGATCGCCCCACCGCAACCCACTCAAATACCCCTTCTCCACCGCCTCCACCCGGCCACTCGCCGAGAGCGTAATATACGCCATGCTCAGACTCTGCCGGCTGGTGAGCCGATCCATCCGGGGCAGACCAAACACCTCCAAACGATCCAGCTCATCCTGCACCACGTCACGATAACGCCGCACAAAATGATCTTCCGCCTGCTTCGCCAACTCCCGCTCCACCTGAAGCGCCGCTCGGATCTCGTCCAACCGCTGTAAAACCGTCGTAGTTTTAGCCTGCTCATAGCCCTCCACCGTCGGAGCCGCCGCAATCAGTCGCCGACTGATGATGCCCACTCCCTGCTGATACACATCCCGTTCCGCTGCTGAGAAGCCCCGATCGCCCTCCGGATTCACCTTCAGCAAATGCTGCTCTAACGCCTCAGCATCAAAGTTCAGCTCAGCCAAGCCCGTTTGGGTGAGCCCCGCTTGCATAAGGGTTTGGGCCAATGCGAAGGCGATCGCCGCTTGATTGGCGGGTTGTCTGTTTTGCCCCGCAAACAGCGGACGCAACTCCGCCGCCATCTGCTGGGCAATCTCCTTCACCTGCCGCTGCAAGTCACCCCGATTTCCCGCCGACTTGAGCGACTCGCTAATCGTGGTATCGAGCAGCCGCCAAGACAGATCATTGGCAAGCTGAGACTCAACCCTCAACGCCTGCAACAGCGCTTTAGCCAGCGGCGGCAGGATAACCTTGAGCGTCAGCAGCGGCATTGACATGATGCGTTTTAAGACCGTTGACTAGAATTGTAGGGTGCGTTAGCAGGTGCAAAAACTCACAATAAAAGCATAACCTTCCTACCTGCGTAACGCACCAACGCTCGTCTTGCGGTCAACTCCGTTGGTGCGTTACGGCGGCGTTAAACCGTTCAATTTCAATCTCGGAAAAATAACCGCCTAACACACCCTACGCAATCACTAGAATGTAGGCCAAGTCAGTGCAGCACAAGCTCAAGCGGCCTCAAGCGACAAAACCCATGGTTCAAACCCCAATCCCCCCCCAAACGCTCTACCCCGACTCCGACGGTAAGCCCATGGCCGATAATACCGAACAGTTTGACTGGATCGTCCGCATCGTCAGCAACCTCAAGCATCTGCTCAAAGACCAAGACGCCTTTGTGGCGGGTGATCTGCTCTGGTATCCCGTCGAAGTTGAGTCCAACGAGAAACCGCCCTCCCAAGCCCCCGACGCCCTAGTCGCGTTGGGACGACCCAAAGGTAGACGCGGCAGCTACAAGCAATGGGAAGAAGGGGGAATTGCGCCCCAAGTGGTGTTTGAGATTCTCTCGCCGAGCAACACCCGCAAAGAAATGGCCCAGAAGCAAAAATTCTACGAAGACCATGGCGTGCTGGAAGCGTATTATTACGACCCCAAACGCAAAGACTTCTGGGGTTATGTCCGCGAGACCCCTGATGAAGTTTGCACCCTGATCACCGCACGCTACCTGCCTTGGGTCTCGCCCCTGCTTCATATTCGCTTTGAGTTACCGGATGAGCTGGAGATCTTCTATCCCAATGGGGAGCTATTTAAGGGGCTCGATGACGTGACGCAAGAGCGTGATCAGATGCAGGTCGAGCGTGACCAGATTCAGGCTAAGTTGGATCAGGCGATCGCCCGCATGAAAGCCGCAGGGATTGATCCGAGTGACTTGTAAACACCCCCACTCAACCCACGCATTCATATTTGTTACAAATTGCAACAATTCGTCAAGGGGGACATCCGCACCTGCCCGGTTCACGAGGGAGTCGCCACAATGAGACCATACGCGTAATTGATGTGCAACTCCCTTTTTAACGAATGAGTATTAAAGATCGTCCTCGACGGCCTGCCTGGCCTGCCCTCGTGAGCCGAATTCTCTTCTTTGCCGGTTTGGGATTTTTGATTTTGAACTTGGTCTTCCCCCAAGCCTTTGCGCCCCAACCCCAGCGGGTGCCCTATAGCATGTTCATTGACCAAGTCAGTGATGGCAACGTCTCCCGTGCCTACGTCGGGCAAGACCAAATCCGCTACCAACTCACCACCGAAGATGGTGATCCGGGTCAGGTGCTCTCCACCACACCCATCTTTGACCTCGAATTGCCCCAACGCCTGGAAGACAACGGTGTGGAATTTGCCGCCGCCCCGCCCAAGGGCAATAGCTGGTTTGGTCGCATCCTGAGCTGGGTGATTCCGCCCCTGATTTTTGTCGGTGTGCTGCAATTCTTCGCCAATCGCGGCGGTGGCGGTGGCTTTGGCGGTCCTCAGGGTGCGCTCTCGATCAGCAAGAATAAGGCCAAGGTCTATGTTGAGGATGACGAGACCAAGGTGCAGTTTGACGATGTAGCCGGGGTCGAAGAGGCCAAGGCCGAGTTAGAAGAAATTGTCGAATTCCTGAAAAATCCCCAACGCTATAACGACATTGGCGCCCGGATTCCCAAGGGTGTGCTATTGGTCGGGCCGCCGGGAACGGGTAAGACGTTGCTCGCCAAAGCGGTTGCTGGTGAAGCGGGCGTTTCCTTCTTTAGCATCTCCGGTTCTGAATTTGTGGAGCTGTTTGTGGGTGCAGGGGCAGCGCGGGTGCGCGACCTCTTTGAGCAAGCGAAGCAGAAGGCACCTTGTATCATCTTTATTGATGAGCTGGATGCGATCGGCAAGTCTCGGGCCAATGGCGGTTTTGTCGGTGGCAACGATGAGCGGGAGCAGACGCTCAATCAATTGCTCACCGAAATGGATGGCTTTGCCGCAGGCGATGCCACGGTGATTGTGCTCGCGGCCACCAACCGACCCGAAACCCTCGACCCAGCCCTGTTGCGTCCCGGACGCTTCGATCGCCAGGTGCTGGTCGATCGCCCGGATCTACCCGGTCGCCTCAAGATTCTGGAAATCTATGCCGCCAAGGTCAAGATTGACCCAGCAGTGGATCTGAAGGCGATCGCCACCCGTACCCCTGGTTTTGCTGGCGCTGATCTGGCCAACTTGGTCAACGAAGCCGCCTTGCTCGCCGCTCGTAACCAGCGCACCACCGTCAGCCAAGCCGACTTTGGTGAGGCGATCGAGCGAGTCGTTGCGGGTCTAGAGAAGAAGAGCCGTGTCCTCAGCGATAAGGAGAAAAAGATCGTCGCCTATCACGAAGTGGGTCATGCCCTCGTCGGTGCCCTGATGCCCGGTGGTGGCAAAGTGGCCAAGATCTCGATTGTGCCGCGCGGTATGGCCGCCCTCGGCTACACCCTGCAAATGCCCACCGAAGATCGCTTCTTGATGTCAGAATCAGAGATTCGGGATCAAATTGCGACACTCCTGGGGGGTCGCGCCGCTGAAGAGGTGGTTTTCGGCAGCATCACCACCGGCGCTGCCAATGACCTGCAACGGGCCACGGATCTAGCCGAACGGATGGTAACCACCTACGGCATGAGCAAAATTCTCGGCCCCCTGGCCTATGAGAAGGGCGGACAAAACAACTTCCTCGGCGATGGCGGCATGATGAATCCCCGCCGCAACGTCAGCGATGAGACCGCCAAGGCGATCGACCAAGAAGTCAAAGACATTGTCGAGCACGGTCATCAGCAGGCGTTGACGATCCTCAAGCAAAATCGGGATCTGCTGGAGACCATCTCCCAGCAGATCCTCGAAGCGGAGGTCATCGAAGGCGAGAGCCTGCAAACGCTACTGGATCAGGTTAAGGCGGTGACGGCGTAGGTCAATCTGAGCGACCGCATTGACATTGCAGCCCGGAGTCGGGAGGGTTTGATGGAACTTAAGCAAATAATTCGGTAATACGCAATCGCTCAAACTGTCTGCTGGCGGGCAATGCCCACCCTACGCAATTACCGGATTAAATTTTTAACCTTCATGAAACCCTCCCCTACCGCACCCTGATATCTGCTCGTTACCGGGCTCCTGCGATACAGAGGCTTCGCCTCTGGTCACGTTCAATCGCCTTAAGGTCGAGAAAGAGCGTGATCGCCTCTACAGGCGATCACGCTCTTTCTGGCAACGTCTCTGGCAGAAACGCTACAACTAGGACAAATTACCCACTATGATGTGGGGTAAGGCAATAACTGAAGTACGCTGATGAGCAATGGTGATGGTTCGGCGGTACATCCGCTGCAAGTTCCTCAAATTATCGAGGGCTATTCCCAAGGCTATTTTTTAATGGCGGATGCCGAGGGAGGGCTGGGCTGGTATACCTCCCAAGAGCGGGCGTTGATCCCGCTGGATGGTCGGTTTCGTTATCCCAAATCTTTGCGCCGTGTCTTGAATCAGGCGCAATTCACGGTGACGGTCGATCGCGCCTTTATGGATGTTTGCAAGGGCTGCGCCGATCGCCAAACGACTTGGATTTCTGGGGAGCTGATGCAGATTTATCAGCAACTCCACCAGGCGGGTTGGGCCCACAGCTTTGAAGCCTGGCAAGGCGATCGGCTTGCGGGGGGCATTTTAGGTTTGGCGATTCGGGGGGCATTTATTGGCGAGTCGATGTTTTTTAACGTTCCCAACGGCTCGAAGGT
Organism: Cyanobacteria bacterium P01_G01_bin.54; assembly: GCA_039180005.1. Classification (GTDB taxonomy): domain Bacteria; phylum Cyanobacteriota; class Cyanobacteriia; order Cyanobacteriales; family Spirulinaceae; genus SIO3F2. Next base: position 6,476 of record JBCDEB010000092.1, read on the forward strand.
CGCCATGGTTAAATTGGTGGAACATCTGCGATCGCGCCGCTTTTGCCTCTTTGATGCCCAGTTGCAAAATCCCCACCTAGAGCGGTTTGGCGCTTATGTGGTGAGCGATCGCACCTATCAGATCCAGTTGCAAGCGGCGCTCACCCGTCCCTGTCGGTTTGTGTAATTAACCTGAGTTCTGAATAAGCGAAGCGATCGCTTTCCTCGGGAGCCTTGAAATCTCGATGTCAAACCCGGTTGTCAGGAGTCCAGCCCCCCGACACCTCCCGCTGAGGGGGAGAGGCTCCCGACGGGCTCCGGCAATATCAGAGCCAGTATGGTTGATTTCATTGAGTTTTATAAGTTTTCGTACTCTTGTCTTGGCTTAAGCGAAACTCAGGTTAATTAGGCATCTAAACCTGTCCCCTGTACACAGGCGCGATCGCACCGGGTTCCTTCTAGATTCGCCCCATCGAGTTCCGCGCAGAGTAAATTCGCTTCGGTTAGATTCGCCCCTGCCAAGTTCGCCCCCCGTAAATCCGCTTCCTCCAGATTCGCTTCACTCAGAATTGCCCCCTGCAAATCCGCTTGACTCAGGCTCACTCCGCGCAGATTGGCACTGTTGAGATTCGCGCCTCGGAGATCAGCCCCCCGCAAATCGGCCCCCTGCAAGTTAGCCCCTGTGAGATTAGCGCCGCTCAAGAATGCTCCTGCCAGGGACGCTTGCACCAGTTGTGCGCCCATCAAGTTGCAACCGCGCAAGTTTCCCCCCCGGAGATCAGCAGTCTGGCAATTGCACTGCATCAAGTTGGCCCCCAGAAAGTTAGCCCGGCCATCGATCTGCGCAAGGTCTGCTCCCAACAAATTCGCTCCCGCTAAATTGGCGCTCTTGAGATTGGCGGCTCGGAGGTTTGCCCCCACTAGGTTTGCTCCCGCAAAATTACTCTGGGCTAGGTTGCTATGTTGCAAATCAGCGTCCTCTAAATCCAGACCCGCACAGGCGTGGTGTTGGCCCTGGCGAATGGCATCGAGATCGAGAGCAACAGAATCAAGGGAAAGCTGCGACATAGAAGTAAAAGTTGATATGAATGGGTTTGCTCTTAAATTACGGCTGAACCGTTTTATATTATGAACTTATGATATACATTTGGATTCGCAAAGTCGAATATCACAATCCTCAACTCATACGAAATCCGGATAGTAGAGACCAAATCTCGCGTAGGGTGGGCAATGCCCACCAGAACAAAGTTTGAGGGATCACAAGGGGGTCACTATTTTCAGTCTGTACAAAGCGGATTCAGTATCAGACCCCCTTGATATCTTAGTGCACTTGAACCCCTTGGCTAATGCATTAGATTCGTAAGGGGTAAATCCCTCAGAACATTGGCGGTGTTGGGTTTCACTCCGTTGATGCTGTTGGCGAAGTCCATATTTCGCAACATTGTTGGCAGGCGGGACGCCCGCGCTACGGTTCTTTCCTTCCAAAAATCCCGTAGCGCGGGCATCTTGCCCGCCTCGGTTGACCGGGTCAATTACGGTAGAATCAGCGTTTTGCAAGTTAAGTTATATTTCGCCAGCAGCATCCACTCCGTTCAACTCAACCTACTCCAATACACCTTGTTAATCTGAGTTCTGTTTAAGCGAAGCGATCGTATTCCTCAAAGCCTTGAAAACGAGATTGTAAGGTTTTGTGGAATGCGATCGCTTCGCGACTAATACCACGATTCCCAGTCCATATTAAAAATCGACATCCCCGGAAACGCTGTCGGGTTGCCGCGTCGCTGCAACTCACGCTGCAATTGTTGCAGTCCCAGCTCACGCCCCGGTAAATCATCGATCCATTGCACAGGGGATTCTGCCCGCCGCAGCGCCAGATCTGCGCTGATGCCCGCTGCTGCCCCTACCGACCATTCAAAGGAATGGACGCGGTGGGCCGCAGCGGCAATATGGCTGGTGGCAACGCTCTTACCCGCCACGATCAGGTTATCCACCTGCTGGGGCAGCAGAGCCCGCAACGGCACTTGGAAAGGATAAGCGCTACCTGCCCCCTGGCGCTCTCCCGGCCGCTCAAAGTTACCAGGGCGTTCGGGCGGGCTCAGGGCCATACAGGGATGAAAGTCGAGGGCATAATGACCAATGCCCACAGAGTCTTGGAAGAGAGTGGCGCGATCGCGCAACCGTGCCGCCGTGTAGGGAATCTCGCCCGTAATCACCGCTGGGGCCTGGGAACCCGCGAGAAAAGTCCGCAGGGCGCGGTAGTCTGAAGCATCCAGTTGTTCTGGGTAGGGTGAAGCTCGATAGTCGGTTCGCGCCAGATCAATTTCACTAATTACAAACCCCCCTGGATAGCCCGGACTCGGCCGTCCGATCAGCCGCCGCCCCTCCCGGATGTAGGGATATTTCGAGAGACCATGGGCCGTTCCCATTGGGCTGTCGTAACCTCGAAGATAGCGATGATTCGGCTGGGGCTGTTTGATGCCTGCACCGAGCTGCGAGTCGGTTGTGCCCGCCACCAACCAATAGAAATAGCCCAGCGCCAGTTCCTCGGCTTTGCGGAGTGCTTCCACCCGCAAGCCTCCCTGCCATTGCCCTGGTTCGAGTTGCCCCTGAGCTTGGAGTTGAGCCGCACTATAAATCAAATTGTCCTCAGCGATCCCGGGTCGGTAATCATTGCCCCAAGTCCAGTTCTGCATTGAGATATCACCCGGACTAATGACAAAGCTATTGTTGCTGCGGTTGTAAGGCGGTGTGTCCCAGATGCGACGATAGACAAAGATAAAGTCAAAGTTAAAACGAGGCAGCTCATAGCTGTAGTAGGGCGCATATTGTGCGTAAAAAGGGGGGGGCTGGTGAGCTTGCGGCGTTAGGGTTGCCTCCATGGCAAAGGTGTAGGTGAAACCTTGGGTGCAGTAGGGGTCGGCGGTTTCGCTGGAAGCGGATGGGTCAAGGGGCGATCGCGGATCGATACCCAGACGGTAGGGCACTTGTGCCAGGGGTAAGAGTTCGCCCGTTTCCGTGGCGTCAATCACGTACCAGGGAATCGATGCGTTTGGCGTGGCAGGAACCAGGCGGATAGTGGTCTTGGTGAGGCGATCGGAATCAGCATATTGGTAAGCGTCTTGAAAGGTGGCGGAGAGGGGTTCAGTATTGAGCGGTGGCGCACCAGGAGCGGGATGATGTTGGATGGCGATCGCCCCCGTCACAATCCGCTGGCTCGGCTCTAGCGGCGACGGCGCAAACTCCAGATCTTTAATCACCGTATTCGGCAACCAATGCAGGGTTCCCGCCCCCTCAGCGGCGGCTTCAATCAACATCGCCTGGAGAATCTCGTGGCCATCTCTGGGGAAAAAACAGGCGGCGCTGACCCAGCAATGACCCGCATTTTGGCGACCGTAGCGCTGGGCGAGGCGATCGCGTAATTCCAGATACCCCCGTGGATAATGGCGGCGAAACCGCTGGGTGGGTCGCTCATCTAAAGCCGACGTGCCCTGAGCTGAAATTTGTCCGCCGAGCCAATCGGTGATCTCGGTAAGGCAGACGGTACGTCCGGCGAGCAGGGCTTCGTAAGCTGTGGCTGTCCCGGCCAGACCGCCGCCCGCGATGAGTAGTTCACAAGCGATTTCTTGCTCGATTTGGGATGGGGCTTGGGCGAGTGCGGCAGTTGCCCTAATTCCTAGGAGTAGGCTGCTGAGGGTAAGAGCGGTGAAATATTGAGCAAAGGAGAATAAGCGAGGCATGGAAGAAAGGGGAGTTGGTGTAATAACGGAACCTTAACCCTTGCCTCAATGATGTTTGAGTCTAATGCGATTTCGGTTAGCGGCTTCTATGATATAAACCTCGTTGTTTGATTTACAAGCCAAATTCCTCACAAAACTCCTGTGGAGACATGACTTCAAAATAATGCCCTGCAGATAAACCTCTCAGAAAGTCCCGATTATCAGATATGATTTTATCAATCTTTAGCCACTCTCCAAAGCCGCCAATAATTGCATCACCTTTCTTTAAACCTTTCGCCTCAAACATAGTGATGTAATCTTCGGGAACTTGGTCGTAACTTAACTGCACATTGGGTTGCTGAGTGAATTGATAAAAACGCCTCATCATTCCATCGGACAGGTTACCACTCAATTCTCTACGAACCTGATCAGGAATGATTAATTCAAATTGTGATAGGTTGTCTAGTATTTTCTGACAAAAATTATCGTCACTAAGCAGTCCAAATATCCACACATTGGTATCTAAACTAATTCGCAGACCTGTACCCGTAGACTTCTTCATAAACGTCTTCGCGCGTTTGGCGTAACTTAGCTAATATTTGCTTTTTGCTCATTTTGGCAAATGGATGTTTTTTCATATCCTTTCGCCAATTATCCATCTCTTTTTGCCAATCAAAATAATATGCTTGCATAATGAATCCCTTGATAACTGCCTAGCTAATCAAAACCAATTCTCTAATTATATAGCGTTTTTCATAAGCGAAACCTCGTACCATGGTTCTGCCGTGATACGCATCATCGGCGGCTCTGTCGCCTGCATGATTGCGAACGAATGAATGGACAGGAGGCAGCGCCTCTTGGTTGACATTACCGGGCAGAGCCCGGTAACGAATTGAAGTGTATCTCAATCAAAGGGATGGCGCTATGCTCACCCCCAAGCCAGGTTTCAAGGGGGGCAGTGGGCGACCCTGATCGAGCATAACCCCTGTAAAGGGATCATCTCGTAAGTTCAAATGGCTATCCAAATCCAGATAATCCGCATAGGGTGCAAGCTGGCTCATCGCCGTATTTGCCAAGGCACTGTCGGAATAGCAGCCATACATAATTTGTAGCCCGAGGGCTTGGGCCGTATGAATCATTCGGAGCGCTTCTGTCAAGCCCCCGGCTTTCATCAGCTTAATATTGATGCCCGCCGCCCAAGGGGCAACGCGCACCACATCGGCACTGCTAAAACAACTCTCATCGGCAAAGAGCGGCAGGGGGGACTGCTTAGCCAGGGCAGGGTAGTCCACTTCTTGCACCACGGGCAGGGGCTGCTCCAAATGCCGCACGCCGCGATCGCCCAGCCAATAGGCCATTTCAATCGCTTGCGCTAATGTCCAGCCGCCATTGGCATCAACGGTGAATTCCGCCTCGGGCGCGAGAGCCTGCACCGCGGCAAACATCGCACGATCGGCGTCGAGTCCCTCCGGAGAACCCAGCTTGAGCTTAAAAATAGCCGCGCCCATAAAGTCCTGCCATTGCTGTGCTCGTGCTACGGCAGCAGCGGGTGTACTGATGCCGATCGTGACTGAGGTTTTGACGATGGCGGTGCGATCGAGGCCCCAGAGCTGCCACAACGGCAGACCTGTAGCTTTGCCCAGCCAATCATGCAAGGCCGTGTCGATCGCCGCTTGCAGTGCTGTAGAAACGTTCAACTCGGTTAGTTTTTGCTGGATCTGATTGCGTTGCAGGGGATGCAACGGTTCCAGGTGGGGGATGAGCTGTTGGAGTTCTTGGGCGAGCTGCTCGGTGGTGAACCCGCCCTGTTGAGATACGGAAAACGGAGTCGCTTCGCCCCAGCCCTCCCATTGCTGGGCCTGAACTTTTATCCAGAGGTTGGTGTTCTGGGCGGTGGTTCCCCGGCTGATCCTGAGGGGAAAGCGTTTGTGAACCGTGAAGGGCTGAAACTGGATCTGCATGGTTGGGGTGTTGTATTGGGGCGGAGCAGGGGCGATCGCCAATATTATCCGTTGCGCAAAGAAATTTTTTGCGATCGGGGCTTGACATCTCCAGACTAAACGGTAACAATAGATACAGAAAGCAAAAGCAATCGTTCATCCCTTCCGGGACGGAAGTAAAGGGTTGACCCCCTTGAAGGAACGCGCCTCACTGATTCATCACTGCAAATTATCTAGGAGGCGAAAACGATGAAACTCTCTTACCGTGGTCAAAGCTACAACACTGCTAACGCTCGTGTTCAAGGCGAAACGGTCAACGTTACTGGAACCTACCGGGGCGTAAAAACCATCTTTGCCCATCAGCAAGCGAATGTAGAGCACGCCAATGAGCTGACCTATCGTGGTACGCATTACGCTGGCTAGTTCCCTGTCGTAGCGCTATTGAAAAAATAATCGTTCATCCCTTCCGGGACGGAAGTAAAGGGTTTATCCCCTTGAAGGAACGCGCCTCACTGATTCATCACTGCAAATTATCTAGGAGGCGAAAACGATGAAACTCTCTTACCGTGGTCAAAGCTACAACACTGCTAACGCTCGTGTACAAGGTGAAACGGTTAACGTTACCGGAACTTACCGGGGCGTGAAAACCATCTTTGCGCATCAGCAAGCAAATGTAGAGCACGCAAATGAGCTGACCTATCGTGGTACGCATTACGCTGGCTAGAACGCTACAGCAAGCTCAATCGTTCATCCTATTCGGACGGAAGTAAAGGGTTAATTCCCTTGAAGGAACGCGCCCCACAAATTAATTCAAAACAAGACAAATTTTTGGAGGCGAAAGCAATGAAACTCTCTTACCGTGGTCAAACCTACAACCGTGCTGATGTTGCTGCTATAAAAGGTGATGCGGCGAATATCGCTGGAACCTACCGGGGTGTTAAGACCACGTTCAAGCATTCCCAAGCTCAAGTTAGCCACAATGATAATCTCACCTATCGGGGCGTACCTTACGCTGGCTAATCGCTTCATCTCTTGAGGAATCAAGAAAACTGAATACGAGCAAGTTTGAAACGAAAGATTTGACTAAAGGATGCTGCGCACAACAGCGTCCTTTTTTTTGATGCTTGAGTTTCGGTTAAGCGAAACGATTGCATTCCTCAAAGTACTAATACTGACTCCGTCTGCGCTACGGGCTTCTGGGCTCAATATCCCGTAGCGCGAGTGGTTGCTGAGCGCTTGTCCTGAGCGGAGTCGAAGGGGAGTCGAAGTGCATCTTACCCGCCACCCGGATCAGCTTTCTCTTTCTGTGTTCATACAATCCGGATTCAGTATAACTCTCTTTTGTCACTCTGGCGGTAGAATAAAATCGCTAAAGTCTAAGAGACCTTCAGTATATGGGTTTGAGCAGCTTCAAACTGATAGAAACTCAAAATGACCTCGTTTTCCTGAAATCCTTGTATATCAAGGGTTCTAGGATTTCCTCTCCCTAAAGTGACAAAAGCGGGATAAAACCTTAATGTCAAACCCAGTTGCCAGGGGGTCAGTCCCCCGACACCTCCCGCTGAGGGTAGGGTTGTTTTAGTTTACCAGAGAAAATTTTCGATCTTCCGTAGGGCTGGGTTTCCCTGCCCTGTGCAACCTTTAAAACCATCCTGCCAATGAGATGGAGTGGGTTGCCGGGTTGGGAAACCCAACCCCTACATTTAATCCAGACCCTTTCTTTTTTCTCTCCAAAACATAAAATAGCCCTACCCGCTGAGGGGGAGATTGTCCCCTCAGACTCCGGCAATATCGGAGCCAGTATTGTTGATTTCATTGAATTTTATAAATTTTCGTGCGCTTGGCTTAACCGAAACTCAGGTTATCCAGAACTCACGTTTTTGATCGCCATAGGGTATTCGTGAAGATCGGTAAGAAGAAAGATCGTTAAAAATCACGTAGAGTGGGCATTGCCTACCAGCAGAGGATTTGAGCTGCCTAGACTGTCTGACGCTGCTATACGGATGTAAGGACATTGGCTCAGTAGAATAGGAGCGTATCTGAAACGTCTGTTGTTGTACTTGGTGATGGTAATGCTTGCTGAATATTTTGCCTACATCCCCCACGGTCACTGTTTTCTTTGGCAAACACCGCTGGTGAGCCTACATGTGGTTTCTGATGGTCTCATTGCGATCGCCTATTTTTCGATTCCGGCAATGCTGATCTATTTTGTCCAAAAACGCAAGGATGCGCCCTTTCCGTTTGTGTTTATCCTCTTCGGTACATTCATCATTGCCTGTGGTTTGACCCATGTGTTGGGGATCTGGACGCTGTGGCAGCCGGACTATTGGTTCTCGGGTGGCATGAAGCTCGTTACGGGTTTAATCTCAGTCTATACGGCTGCGGCTCTCTATCCCCTAATTCCCCAAGCCCTCGAAATGCCTAGCCCAGAGACGTTAGCGGTGATCAATGCCCAACTGACGCAAGAAGTGGAGGAGCGAACAAAGGCGGAAGCCGATGTTCGACGACTCAACCAAAATCTAGAGACTACATTAACTCAGCTCAAAACAACCCAGGCTCAACTGGTACAAACCGAGAAAATGTCCAGTTTGGGCCAGCTCGTTGCCGGGGTTGCCCATGAAATTAATAATCCCGCCAATTTTATTCATGGCAATTTGCAACCGATTCAATTCTATGTCGGGGACTTGCTTACATTGCTTGAGACTTACGAGCAGACCTATCCCCAACCAAGCGAAACGATCGCTCAACTGCGGGAAGACCTCGATATTAACTTTTTGAGAACAGACCTCACCAAAGCCCTCGACTCGATGAAATCGGGAACGGGACGCATTCGCTCGATCGTCCAGTCCCTCCGTACTTTTTCTCGCTTGGATGAAGCGCAAATGAAATCGGTTGATATCCATGAAGGCATTGAAAGTACGTTACTGATCTTGCAAAATCGCTTTAACAGCAATGGCGATCGCCCCCCCATTACGCTCGATAAACAATATGGCAGCTTACCGTTGGTGGACTGTTACCCCAGCCAACTCAACCAGGTCTTTATGAATTTGATTAGCAATGGGATTGATGCCTTGGCACAATTGCCGAGCGATCGCCCGCCAGAAATCACCATCCAGACCCGACAGTCCGAGCCAGCACAGATTGAGATCTGCATTTCAGACAATGGTTTAGGGATTCCCCCTGAAGTTGAACCAAAAATCTTTGATCCCTTTTTCACAACTAAACCCGTGGGCAAAGGCACGGGTTTGGGATTGGCGATTAGCTATCAAATTATTACTGAGCGCCATTGTGGCACCTTGCAGGTTGAGACGGAACGCGATCGTGGTACAACGTTTAAGATTTTGATTCCCATTCATCAGCCTGAACCAGAAGTAGAGGAGACATTGCCATAAGAAGCGTGAGTTCTGGATAAGCAAACATTGCGAAAGACTCTAAAACTCAGCAGAATCAACGATACTGGCTCCGATATTGCCGGAGCCCGTCGGGAGCCCTCTCCCCCTCAGCGGGAGGTGTCGGGGGGCGGGTCCCCTGACAACCGGGTTTGAAAATGAGATTTCAAGGCATTGAAGAATACGATAATTTCGCTTAACCGAAACTCACGTTTCCTAGCAAAAAGCATTGCCACCAAGGCAATGCTTTTGCAAAGATGAGAGGGACATCGCGATTGGCTACCGTTCTGCCGACTCAGTCTGGGCTACCTGGAGGGCATAGCGAGCCACCTGGAGAGTGTAGCGAGCTTGTTCAACGCGAGAGAGGGCTGACCAATCTTGAGGATCGGGCTCTGGGGGAGTTGAAGCGCCACGCATTGCAAACGCCATCGGTCGAGCGAAAACTTGTAAATCTTCTATACTCCAATCTGCCAGAAGGGGTTGCACACAATCAACCAGTTGTTCTAAGGGAGAGTTGGCGTTCTGGGTGAGCTGCTGGGCGCGATCGCCAATGGTTTGGAGCCAAGCGAGCGGCACGGTGGCACCAAACTGGGCTTGGAGACGCTCGACTAAGGACTTGTCCGCCGTTGGCCAGCATTGCCTAACCGTGGCAAAGAAGCGATCGCAACCCCCTTGCACTTCAGCGTCTGACCAAGCTGCATCCGGTAGGGCAGTTTCAATTTGCGCCCAGGCTTCATCCATTACGGCGTGAGGGGCGGGGTAAACCGCCTCGGCAGTTAGCAGTTGCTCCAGCAGCTGGGCAGTGGCAGCATCATGGTCAGCACCAAGCCAGGTTTGTTCAGGGGAAGTCATACCTCTATTGCTCCAAATTATTCTCTATGTGTTCTCTAAAAGGGTTACTTCGATCGGCATTCTGCCGATGAAAACGAGGCGCTTGCGCAGCTTAATCGCTCAACACCTTGAAGGGGTTGGGGGTAGATGGGAGTGACTACATCCTTAGAAAGCAGCGTTCCGCAGTCTAGGGGCAACTTCTTTTCACGATTGTGCATTGAAGTCCTAACCCTGGCGCTGCACCGCTTGCTTATAGAGTTGCTGAATCGTTTTGAGTAGGCTCTGCCCCCAGTCAGACTCTGTCCCCGTGGGGGGTGACATGGCTTGGACTTCCGTTAAGACTTTGGCCTCCTCCACCTGGACATCACCATCGCTGTAAATGAGCGCACTCAAAGATTCCAGCAAGGTTTGATAGTCTGCTTCTGTCCCATATTGCTTTAAGAAATGGGTAATCCAGTCCATGCAGGTCGTGGGAGGAATCGGTTGAGCTTCCGATAAAAGGGCCTTGATCTCAGGATCTTGGTCGAGGTGATGGGTTTGTGCCATGGTGTGGAGATATTGGCGCTCCTCCGGTTGAATGACACCATCTAGCCAAGCTGCCCCCATAAGAATTTTGAGCAGGGCTTTGGTTTGTTTGGGGGAGGCGGTTGGAGGGGTCATGGAAGCCAAGGCAAGGGATTGTGCTGCCGATTATTAATTGAGGACACGTAATTCTAGCATCGGAGTTTTGCCTCCAGAATGAGGACGTGACCTTTCTTAATTCTGTTTTGGGCCGATACAATCCCTAGCGCCGATCGAGACGATCGCGCTCGTAGGCAATCAGCTTACCGTAATAGTCGTGTTGGGTTAAATCGAGGGAGAAGAACACATGTTGGCGGGGGGTGCCATAGCCTTTGCGTTGGAAGAAATGAACGGCGGCGGTATTGGCTGGATCGGTATCGATGAGCATCGTACTGACCCCATCGGTGATCATCCGTTCGGTCAGTTTGTCGACCAGGCGATCGCCCACCCCACAGCGCTGCACCTGAGGATTTACCCCCAGCCAAATAATGTAACCGTAGGTGATTGTGGGTTTGGCAATCACGGTCCCTAATATAAAGCCCGCCAGTTGACCCACGATTTCGGCAATCAGGGCATATTCCGGTTCGGTATTGTAGAGTCCCGTAACCTCCCATTCATCCCAAATATGGTAGAGCGAGGGGTAGCGATCGCGGGTAAAGAGCTGCTCCCCCAAGTGAAACACGGGGGCGATGTCGTCGATCGACATCTCACGAATTTGGAGTTGAGCAGGATCAAACACGGGTTCAGGCATAGCGAAGACCAAATCTAGGGCGTGTCATCATTCAACTCAGGATTTCAGGCTCAACGCAGGATCTTGTCCAGACAAGGGTTCCAAGATTAATACCGTGTCTTTCTGGATTCGCGTTGTCTCTTCGCTGTATTCACTGTCCTTACCTGGCAAAAACCGCAAAAAGGGCAGGGGCAAGAGCGTAGAAAGATTGGTTAAAACCACCAAGAGCCAGAGATTGTCAAAGTTGGTCTGGGTCACCTGCAGCCAACCCGTCAGCAATGCCCCCAACTCATGGGAGAGCAGACCCGCTAGATTCCAAGCAGACATCAACAGCGCAAATAGCGTCGCCTCGACTCCTTCTGGGCAGAGCCGGGCCGAGAGCACCAGCACTGGCATAAAGGCAATCTGGCCCATCATGGTGAGGATCAGGCTATCGCCCAGGCTAAACCAATGGTCATCAATGCCGATCGCCCGATTGGCATGGGTCACCAGCAACAGTGTCGTCATTCCCAAGGCCGAGGCCAGAACAGTGCTCCAGCCGAGAATGTGGCGAAACGACACGTCTTTAAAGAAGCGTTGATAGAGCCAAATGCCCACCAGCGACGCCAGACTGGTCACCAGTTGCACCCGACCGAGAAATTCAGACTTAAACCCTAGCTCATTGGTGCTAAAGAAAAAGAGCGCCGAGTCACAGGTGGGGGTCGCCTGCCAAAGGAAAATAAACACCGTGGGCAACCAAATGGACTTTTGGCGCACCGCGCTCCAGAGGGTCTTGAGTTGATGGCGTAAGCGAGGGGTTTGATTGCGGGTACTGGTGCTCACGGGCTCTTCGGCGACCAGCCCCGCCGCCGCTGCCACGAGGAGGGGGAAGCAAGCGGTAATGGAAAAGAGGGTTTGGGGGCTGGTTAGTTGCAAAAGCCAGCCACCCAGGTAAGCGGTGATTAAACCGCCGAGGGCCGCTGTGCTCCAGGCCAGGGATTGCAAGGCACCCGCTGTGCCCAGAGACTGACCGCGAATCCGCTCCACCACGATCGAGTCGGCGATGACATCGCTAATGGCCACGGAAAGCGATGTCCCCAGCAGGGCCAGGGTGACGCTCCAAACCGAATGGGCCAGGGTAGCCAGGCAGAGCCAGGCGATCGCCCCTAGCAGGCCCGAGAGAATAAGATAGGGACGGCGTCGATAATTAAACAACGGCACGCCATCGGACAAAAAACCAAACAGGGGCTTGATCACCCAAGGCAGGGTGGCGATCCCGACCAGGGCGGCGACCTCAGCCGGACTGAGGGATAAGGCATCTTTGAGGAAAAAACTCACCGCTAACCGCGACAGACCGAGAATTCCCTGCACAAAGTAAACCGCTAAGATAGCGATAAGCTCTGGGCTTGGCCGCTGGCCAAACAGCAGCTTGTCGAGCAGGAATTCTTTGAACTGCTCCAGAGGAGATGCGGAACTGATCATCGAGATAACTTTTGTAACGTTTTTTGTCTCTTTATATCATAGAGTTCTGGTTCAGGATTTTTGGGTGCGTAGAGAAAAATAAACGCGGCGATCGGCTCATCGCCGTACTGCTGCTGTGTTCACTTTCATCCTTTTAGTGACTGTCCTGCCATGGAAACCCGATTTTCAATGCTCTCGCGTCTGGCCAAACAGGTGCAAAGCTCGGTGCCAGACTTGACCGGGTTACGCGTGGCAGCGATCGCTCTCTTGACCGTCCTGGGTAGCCTCTATGGCCTACGGCATTATGGGGCCTTTGAGCCCTTGGAACTGGGCATGTACGATCGCCTGGTGCGCTTACGGCCCGCCTTGCCCCCTGACCCCAACCTGTTGGTGGTGACGATCACCGAAGAAGATCTCCGGGCCCAGGGAGAATGGCCGATCAGCGATCGCGTCATGGCCCAATTACTCGCTCAGCTTCAAGCGTATCAACCCACGGCGATCGGCCTGGATATTTATCGGGACTTTCCGGTGGGCGACGGCTATGACGCGTTTGCCGAGGAAATCGCCAAACCCAATGTGATCAGCATTCGCAGTCTCGATCCGATCGCCGGAACCCCGGCCCCACCCGCCGCGCCGCCCGAGCAGGTGGGGTTTAATGATCTGCCCATTGACCGGGATAGCGTGGTGCGGCGATCGCTGCTTTACGCGGCCGACCCAGAGGGTGCAGTGGTGTTTTCCTTTTCTCTGCAACTAGCGCTACTCCACTTGGCGAATTTGGGCATTACCCCCGTTGAGAGTGAACAATACGCCAATGTGGTGGAGCTGGGCAAAAGCACTGTTTTACCGCTCAAAGAACAGTCGGGGGGCTATCGCAACTTAGACGCCGGGGGCTACCAAATTCTCTTTCAATACCGGGCCCCGGAGCAGGTCGCTCGGGAAATCCCCCTAGAGCAGGCCCTCAATGGCCCCCTCGAACCCAGCTGGGTTCGCAATAAAGTGGTGTTGATTGGCAGCAGTGCCCCCAGCCTTCAAGACCGTAAAGCGACACCCTACACTCCCATCCTCTCCGGCGATGGCCAAATGCCGGGGGTTGTGGTTCATGGGCAGATGGTGAGTCAAATTATCGATGCGGCAACAGGCGATCGCCCATTCATCCAGTTTTGGCACGAATCCCTCGAACTCACCTGGCTGATCATTTGGGCGCTCCTCGCCTGCGGCATTGCCTGGCGGCTGCGGAATCCCTTGTTTTTACTGATGAGCCTCACGGGCGGCGTGGTCATCATTATTGGTACAGGGTATGTGATGTTTACGAGTGGGTTCTGGATTCCCATCGCCGCGCCGATCTTGAGTTTGATTGTGACGGCTGCAGTGGTGATCACCTACCAGTCCTACGAAGACTATCGTCGCCAACAGATCGTCATGCGTCTGCTGGGCCAGAGTACCTCACCGGAGATTGCCCAAGCCCTCTGGCGGGGGCGAGACAAGTTGCTCAAGGCGGGTAAGCTACCAGGGATCAAGCTCATTGCCACAACCTTGTTTTTGGATATCAAAGGGTTTAGCACGATTTCGGAAACCCTCTCCCCAGAAGCATTACTGGATTGGCTCAATGATGTGCTCGGCGAAATCACCGAAGACGTGATTGAGAGAGATGGTATTGTCAACAAGTTCACGGGGGATGGCGTGATGGCGGTGTTTGGGATCCCCCTAACCCACACGGCGCAGCATGAGATCGAGCTCGATGCCCAACATGCAGTCGAATGTGGTCTCTCGATTGGCGATCGCCTCATCAAAATCAACCAACGCTGCGAGGCCCGAGGCCTGCCCCGCATTCAAATGCGCATTGGCATCTTTACTGGCGAAGTGGTCGTCGGATCACTTGGGGGTAAAGATCGCCTGGAATACGGTGTTTTAGGCGATAGCGTCAACACCGCCTCACGACTGGAGTCCTGCGTCAAGGAGCGGCAACCCAGTGACTGCCGGGTACTCATTGCCAAGGATACGCTGGACTATTTAGGCGATCGCTTTGAAGTCGAAAGCTGGGGCGAAATGTCCCTCAAGGGCAAGCGCCAGATGGTCGAGGTCTTCTACGTCAAAGACCGCCGTCAGCCCCAGGCCGCAACACCACCGCTGCCCGAACCGGAAAAGACCGGCGTGAGTTGAGCGCAAAAACCATAGGGAACCTCGAAAAATTCAGATTCTGAGCTGGATTGAAATGAATCCTCGCTGTTACAGCTCTCAGAAATCGCCAAAATAGCAATTAATCGAGGTTCCCTATACAGATCCTCACTTGATACGTGTCATTTGATTCATACTTAACAGGTATGCAACATTCGCTTGACAGAAAATATGTGCCCAAATGCCAATATAGATGCCTTCACTTGATACGTATCATTTGGTCTTTTCTTAATCTGTATTCAAGATTTACTTGACAAAAAATATGTGCCCAAATGCCAATTTTTATGGCATTTTTTTCCGTCGTTTTTTATACAAAAATTAGTGATCGCCACCCAGAATTCTCCATATACTTCAAAAGCACAGCGTGCATACACTTTTTGAAGTCAATTCTGGATTGAAACCATGGCCACAATTTTGGGCACGAATAACAACGACCTCCTCATTGGTACACCGGGGGATGACAACGTTTTCGGTAAAAACGGCAACGATACCCTCTTCGGTAAAGACGGTAACGATCTCCTCGATGGTGGCAGTGGCAACGATAAACTCCACGGTGGTGAAGGCAGCGATACCCTCAAGGGCAAAAGCGGCAACGATATCCTCTACGGCGATGCTGGCGGCGATACCCTTGATGGCGGCGCAGGTAACGATAAACTCTATGGCGATGCTGGCAGCGATACCCTCAGTGGGGGGAATGGCCTCGACATCCTCCACGGTGGTGAAGGCATTGATATCCTCAAGGGTCGCAACGGCGAAGACCTGCTCTATGGTGATGCCGGCGAAGACAATCTGAGCGGTGGTAACGGTCACGACAACCTCAACGGTGGCGATGACGACGACAAACTCTTCGGTAATGCCGGCAACGATCGCCTCGATGGTGGCAATGGCAACGATAAACTCGTTGGTGCCTCCGGCGCAGACAGCCTCTACGGCGGCTGGGGTAGCGACAACCTCGATGGCAAGAGCGGCAACGACACCCTCAATGGCGGTCATGGTGACGACATCCTTAAGGGTCGCGACGGGGATGACTACCTCGACGGCGGAGTCGGGGCAGACACCCTGCGCGGCCATAACGGTAACGACATCCTCTACGGGAGCCGGGGTGAGGATGAACTCTTCGGTAATGCCGGCAACGATCGCCTCGACGGCGGGCGAGACGACGATCATCTCGTCGGTGGCAGCGGCGCAGACACGCTCTTGGGAAAAAGCGGTGAAGATACCCTCGACGGCAAGAGCGGCAACGACACCCTCTACGGCGGTGAGGAGGCAGATCTCCTCCGGGGAAATAGTGGTAACGACACCCTCAATGGCGGCCACGGTGATGATGAACTCTACGGTGATAGCGGCAACGATCGCCTCGACGGCGTAGCCGGCGACGACAAACTCTTCGGGGGCAACGGTGCCGACAAACTCTTCGGCGGCGAAGGTAACGATATCCTCAACGGCGAGAACGGCAATGACATCCTCTATGGCGGTGCAGGCAATGATAGCCTCCGGGGTCACGATGGGAATGACCGACTCAATGGCAAAGCCGGTGCCGACTCGCTGATCGGCGGTGACGGTAACGACACCCTCTATGGCGGCGATGATGACGATCGCCTCTTCGGTGATGCGGGCAACGATTATCTTAATGGCGGGCAAGGCAACGATAAACTCTACGGTGCGAGTGGCGCAGATCTCCTCTACGGCGGTGAGGGTGATGATATCCTTGCGGGCGAAGACGGCAATGACACCCTCTACGGCGGTGAAGGCAAAGATAGCCTCCGGGGTCATGATGGGATTGATCTACTCTACGGTGAAGCGGGGGATGACTCGCTGATTGGCGGTGACGGTAACGATACCCTCTACGGCGGCGATGACAACGATCGCCTCTACGGTGATGCGGGCGACGATCGCCTCCACGGCGGTGAAGGCAACGACACCATGTACGGCTCCAACGGCGCAGACCTCCTCTTTGGCGGAGCCGGCGACGATAAACTCCGGGGCGAAAACGATGACGACATTCTGCACGGCGAGGAGGGCAATGACCATATCCGGGGTCATAACGGTGATGACATCCTTCTAGGCGGTGATGGCAATGATACGCTCTATGGCGATGCAGGCGATGATACGCTCTATGGCGGTGCGGGGAGTGACACCCTAAAGGGCGGTGAAGGTAAAGATATCTTTCTCCTGAGCAAAGCTCCGGGTGTTGACACCTTCCTGGATTTTGATCCAGACGAAGACTGCATTGGTCTGACCGAGGATCTGACCTTTGAGATGCTCGATATTAACGACAACGGCAGTAATGAGGCTGAAATCCGCCTCAAGGATTCTCCATTTACTCTTCTGGCTGTTGTAAATGTGCCTGCTGTTACCCTGACACAGAGTGTGTTTGTTACCAGTGCCATTATTTCCGGCACACCAGCTCCTGATACCCTCACTGGCAATGCGGTGAACAATATCCTGTTTGGCTATGGCAGCGCAGATATCCTCGATGGCCAAGGCGGCAATGACCTCGTCGATGGCGGAGACGGTGGCGACTTTCTGGATGAAGGCGGCGGTGGCAATAACATTCTCTATGGCGGGAACGGTAACGATTTTCTCAGTGGTGAGGGTAGCCTCTACGGTGGCAACGATGAGGACCTCCTGCGTGCAGGCGGAAACAATATTCTCCTCGACGGGGGTAGTGGCCATGATATCCTTGACATCTCTTCGGGCGTCGTCATCAATGGTATTCTCTCCGGCCAAGCAGGTAATGACAGGCTCTTCGGTAGTGAAGGCGATGATGCCCTGAACGGCGGCAGCGGCATGGATACTCTCTACGGTTATTCAGGCGATGACCAGCTCTATGGCGGCAGTGGTAGTGACACCCTCTATGGTGGGTTCGACAACACGGATAATCTCTACGGCTCCCCCGGAACAGACCACGACCACCTCAATGGCGGCAGTGGCGAGGATACCCTCTACGGTGGTAGCGGCAACGACACCCTCGATGGCGGAGCCGACGTCGATAACCTCTACGGCGGTAGCGGCAACGATACCCTCTACGGTGGTAGTGGCAACGATACCCTCTCCGGCGGGCCCAATAATGATGCCTACCTCAATGGCTTAAACGCAACAGATAACGACTTCCTCGATGGCGGCAACGGTAACGACACCCTCCACGGCGGCAGCCACAACGACTTCCTCTATGGTGGTAACGGCGCAGACATCCTCTACGGCGAGAATGGTGAAGACAACCTCTACGGCGGCGACGGCGTAGACACCCTCGATGGCGGGAAAGGCAACGATTTCCTCTCCGGTGGCAACGATGGCGATATCCTCTCCGGTGGTTTAGGTAACGACACCCTCTACGGCGGTTTAGGGAGTGACACCCTCTACGGCGATGCTGGCGATGACAATCTCCACAGCGGCAGCGGTCGTTTCAACAAACTCCATGGAGGGGACGGCAATGATATCCTCTCTGTCGGAGATTACAACAACCTCTACGACGATGAGAGTGGCGATGAAATTGGGGAAAAGAACGAACTCTACGGCGATGCCGGTGACGATATCCTCTACGGCAGCAACAGCATAAACTTTTCCAGGGATTACCTCTACGGCGGCGAAGGGAATGACACCCTCATTGCCGGAGACAGCGCCAATGGCGTTGGCTTCGCCGATAACCACCTTGACGGCGGTTTAGGGGATGACACCCTCTACGGTGGGGATGGCGATGAAGCTCGTAATACCCTCTTAGGGGGCGCAGGGAATGACACCCTCTACGCTGGGAACGGCCGCTTCAGCGAACTTGAGGGTGGCGATGGGGATGACGTCCTTCATGGTGAGTACAGCTCCGCAGTTCAGCTCGATGGCGGGGCAGGCAATGACATCCTCTACGGTGGGCGCGGTGGATATGCCGGATATGGTAATACCCTCTACGGCGGCGACGGGAATGACATTATCTACAGTGGAGACAGCCGCAGTCTCACCTGGGGCGGCAGCGGCGATGACATTATCTACGGTGGTAACGGCAGCGATGAACTCAACGGCGATGACGGCGATGACTTTATCTATGCCGGGTCAGGCGGCGCTGAGATCTACGGTGGGGATGGTAATGATACGCTCTGCGGTGGAGATAGCAGTGATCGCCTCATCGGCGATGACGGCGATGATCTACTTCATGGCGGTCGTGGCAACGACTATTTGGATGGAGGTCAAGGCGTAGACATCTATGTCCTAGAAGTAGGTAATGGGTTTGACACGTTCGATGCCTTTGAGCTCGGCACAGATCGCATTGGCCTAGAAGGCTTAAGCTTCGGTCAACTAGATATTGACTACGTAAACGGCAATGCTACAATCAGCTTCTCTAATGAAGATCTAGCCTTGGTGTTTGACGTGACGAGTCTGACGGCAAGTGATTTTATTGCAGTTTAAGGACTTCGGTTTGAGACCCGAGTCATCCCAGTAATCCGTCGGAATGACTCAATTATTGTTGTGGGTTGGAGAGTAGATTCTACTCTCCAACCCGTTTTCTATTGTGTCTCTTGCGGTCAGATTTCATAACATTTGAGATCTTCACTTGATAACGTGAGTTTCGTTTAAGCGGAGCTATCGTATTCCTCAAAGCCTTGAATTCTCATTGTCAAACCCGGTTGTCAGGGGTCCAGCCCCCCGACACCTCCCGCTGAGAGGGAAATTGCTCCCTCAGACTCCGGCAATATCAGAGCCAGTATTGTTGATTTCGTTGAGTTTCAGTATCTTTCGCGATGTCTGCTTATCCAGAACTCATGTTCGATGCGTATTATTTGATCTTTCTCAGATAATATATTGAATTTGCTTGACAAAAAATATGTGCCAAAATGGCAAATTTTTATGGCAATTTTTCTGTCATTTAGAATATAAAAATTAGCGATCGCCCCCCCCAATCATTCCTATACTTCAAGAGTGCAGCGTACATACACTTCTTGAAACCCATTCTGGATTGAAACCATGCCCACTATTACTGGTAGCGACGGCAACGATAGACTCATCGGCACAGTAGAGGCGGATCAAATATTCGGCTACGGCGGCAACGACATTCTCTCCGCTCGGAGCAGCGGTGATTGGCTCAACGGCGCAGGAGGCGATTACCTCGACGGCGGAGAAGGTGATGATCGGCTCAACGGCGCAGAAGGCGCTGATCAGCTCAACGGTGGAGAAGGCGACGATTTCCTCGACGGCTTTTTCAGCGACGATACGCTCGACGGTGGCGAAGGCAACGATATCCTCGACGGCGGAGAAGGCGACGATATCCTCGACGGCGGAGCAGGGGATGACATCCTCTACGGCGGCATAGACGAATATGACTACCGCTACAACTATTGGGGGGGGACGGACAACGATACCCTCGACGGCGGCAGCGGCAACGACACCCTCTTTGGCGACATGGGAAGTGATACGCTCTATGGCAGAGACGGCGATGACATCCTCCACGGCGGAGAGGACAGCGTCTTTGTCTATGGAGGAGACCAAGATCGCCTCTACGGCGGCAGCGGCAACGATCGCCTCTATGGGGGCAGCAACGATGACATCCTCTACGGTGGAGTAGACAACGATTACCTCGACGGAGAAAGTGGCCATGACCGACTCTACGGTGGGGATGGCAATGATACCCTCTACGGCGGGGACGGCACCAATCATCTCCACGGCGGCGGCGGTAACGATACCCTCTACGCTGGCAGTTCTTTTTTTGGCAACAATTATCTCTACGGTGGAGCAGGCGATGACACCCTTGATGCTGGTCAAGCTAAAGGCTTTGGCCGAAATTACCTGGATGGTGGAACCGGCAATGATACCCTCTACGGTAGCGACGGCGATGAGATCTTTGAAACGCTCTTCGGCGGCAGTGGTAATGACACCCTCTACGGCGGGTCAAACTTCGTCAACCGCCTGGAGGGTGGTGAAGGCGATGACATCATTTACAGTGGGGGCGGCAAAAACACTGGGCTCTTTGGCGGGAGTGGCAATGACATCCTCTACGGTGGCAACGGTGGGTTCGTGAATATTGGCGAGACTCTCTCCGGTGGGGAGGGCAATGACATTCTCTATGCTGGGTCAAGGGGCTACAATTCGCTCTTGGGCGATGGTGGCGATGACCTTCTCTACGGCGGGGACGGTCGTGATGAGTTGAGTGGAGGCAGTGGCGACGACTTGCTCTACGGCGGAGCTACCAAAGACTATCTCTACGGCGGGAGTGGCAATGACACCCTCCTCGGTGGCGATGGTGAGGATGACATTTCTGGAAGCAGCGGCGATGATATCCTCTACGGCGGTCTTGGCGATGACTATTTGAATGGGGGTCAAGGCGCAGACATCTATGTCTTAGAAATGGGAGCTGGGTTTGATACCTTCGACAACTTCGTAATCAGTGAAGACTTCATTCGCCTAGAGGGCTTAAGCTTTGGTCAATTAGAGATTAGCCAGGTGGGTAGCGATGCTAAACTCAGCTTCTCTGGTGAAGATCTGGCTTTGGTGCTGGACGTAAATGCCAATAGCCTGACCGCACCTGTATTTGTTACCGTTTAACACCTCAGTCCGAGCACTAGATCATTTGAGTATTTGTGCAGGCTGGAGAGAAGATTCTTCTCTCCAGCCTGTTTTCGGTTGTGTCCCTCACAGCAAGGATAGAGCGGCGATATCGGGAACCATTGAGACCTTCACTTGATACGTATCATTTGATGCGCACTTAATCTATATTCAAACTTTGCTTGACAAAAAATATGTGTTCAAATGCCAAGTTTTATGGCGATTTTTCTGTTGTATTTTATACAAAAATTAGCGATTAATCCCCAGAATTATCCATATACTTCAAGGTCGTAACGCGTATATACCCCTTGAAAAGAATTCTGGATTAAGATCATGTCCATCATTTCTGGCAGCAACGATAACGACATCCTCATCGGCACAACGTACGGTGATCTACTGATTGGCAACAACGGCAACGATACCCTCAACGGCGAGAGCGGCAACGACACCCTCTACGGTGGTGAGGGAAAAGACAACCTCAAGGGAGGCGATGGGAACGACCTGCTCAACGGTGAAGCAGGCGTAGACTCTCTGTTTGGCGGCGACGGTGACGACAGCCTCTTCGGTGGTGACGGCAACGATAAACTCTACGGCGATGCAGGCGACGATC
>JBCDEB010000093.1:0-27929 GCA_039180005.1 Cyanobacteria bacterium P01_G01_bin.54
ATGATTGCTTTTCCGAGGGTAGATTGCACTTTTTTATTGTCAACTAAATGGAGACGGTTGTCTTGATTTTGGTGTCGTTGAATCTTTAAAGGTGGACAATTATGTATTTTTCACATACTACAAGTTGAGGTGCGGAATGTCTGCTCATGCGTAATGGTGACAGGAACATGGGCATCACAAAAGTGATTCAGGGTCTCTGTCAACTGTCCCGTGAGCATCTTATCGGTAATGGTGTTCATAACATCTCAGTTGCTTGGCTCTCCTGAAATTGTAAGCATCAGCTAGCAAATTCAGCCTACTCATGCCAAGGTGAAGCTAACGATACGATCAAAAACAGCCCAAGCTGCATAGTTGAGCGCTTGACGAATATATTCCTCTTCCAGTTCTGGGTAAGCCTCTAAAACTTCCTGAATCGATAACTGACTAGCCAGCAATTTCAGGACAAATCCCACGGTGATACGCATTCCTCGAATCGTCGGCTGACCAAGACACACTTGTGGATTAATAGTAATACGATCTAGTTCTCTAGGGTCTGTCATTATTGAAGTCCTCAATCTTAAGGGTTTAGGGTGAGTTGGCGGTTGGCAGGTGTAAAATCTTATTAGAATGGAACTGTTGATTTCCTGCGTCACGCACCAATACGATATTGATCAACCCTGATCGGTGCGTTACGGTGAAGATAAACCGCTCAACTCAGATCTCGGAAAATAACCGCCTAACGCACCCTACAACTACAGAAGAAGATATTGAATTATTTTTCAATCTAAGTGGAGAAACTTACTTGATCCTATAGTTTCTTCAATATGCTTAACAAAGCTCTGTGCTATGACTTCACCTAATCGAACAGGCACAGCATTCCCAATTAATCTACCAATTCTATTGAAATATATCTTTTCATTGGGAGCAGTAAAGATATAACTGTCTGGAAAAGTTTGTAATATGGCCGCTTCTCGAAGGGAAATAGCACGATCCTGCTTTGGATGACCAAATCTCCCATTGCCGTATCCAAAACACTGCGTCGTAATCGTAGGAGATGGTGCATCCCATTCCATACGTCCGTAAACACTAGGGTAAGTCTGCCCTGATTCTTTCGAATGGCATTTAGTTAATAGTGAGTTGTCCCAATCTTTCCATGTTCCGCCAGGTTTAGAAGATTTGATTCTTTTCAAGTTCAATGAACTTAGTGAAGAAGCAGTATGTAGAGGATCATTGGAATCGGTTTCTCCAGCTTTCAATGGGGGTAGATGAGATATTGATGAACGAACAGTCGACGTACTACTTTCTTGATCAACTTTGGTCGGTTCCAATAATTCTAAAAAGCCATGCTTTGACGCAAGCAGAACGAGACGCTTACGTGTTTGAGGAATACCATAGTTAACACATTCAATCACTTGATACCATATATTGTAATTACGTAGGTCTTTCAGGAAGTCCGTAAATACTCGATGGGATAAGAGCTGTGGGACATTTTCCATGGTGACAAAATCAGGATTACTCTCTTTAACCAACCGTCCAAAATCGGAGACTAGACTCCACTTATTTGGATGTTGTTTATGACGAGATTTACGACTATATGTTGAGAATGGTTGACAGGGCGCACAGCCCGCCAGAAGTTTAAATCTTGCATTCCCAAAAAAAGAAGAGATTTCATTTTTGGATAAATCACTTACATCTTTCTCGACAAATTTAGAGTCATTATTTTTTTCATACGGAAATCGACATCTCGGATCAACATCAATTCCTGTAGAGACATGAATCCCACCCCTGATTAGCCCATGTGTCAAACCACCAGCACCACAAAATAAGTCAACACAACAAACTGATGGTTTTGAGTTTACAGTTTTTCCATATTTGATACCTTTACGGACTTTGTTCTGAAACGATTTCATTTTCTTGATTGTTGGGTCTATGCTCAGGTCTTAAAAATTGGCAATTCTCAAGTGAAGACTTAAAGCAATCTATAATCTCCCTTAAATATGCACTTGTTCGATTAGTGAAATCACGTAGCTCACTTACAGTTACACCTTCTCCACATTCAGCGAAAGAAATACTTCCATGAGCCAAATCATTTCGAAACCCTTTTACTAGCTCTAGTACTCCTTTATCATCTCTAATACGTCTCCTGATGTTCTGATAAGTACCTCGACTGACACTCAGCGAAAAGCCTAATCGTTCTCCCAAAGAATTGATTAAACCGTAATCCCAATTTCCGCCAGCACCCTTTGAAATTTCAAATGTTGATATTGGCAACTCTTGAATAAGGTGCTCGCAAAGAACCAATACTGATCGAAGACGATTTTCATAATTAAGTTCAGTATGAGTGCGTGCAACAAACCGAACCCACTCCCGGCGTAAATCTTCAGATAATTGGTCTGGACGTACTCCTTCTTCAATTATACCTTCAGAAACGGCTTGTAAACAACGACTAATAGTAGATTCAATGAGATTATACAGTTGCAGATAAACACTAGAGTATAAAATACGTTGTTGTTTTACTGTGATAGTAGCTCCATTTTCTCCTAGTTGAGGAGTTCCACTTTGGACTTGTTGCTCTAGAGCTTCCAAAAAATCCAGATATTCTTCTATCTCTTGTAAACGCTCTTCAAATGATTGACTAAAATCATTCATCTTTCACTCCTTAAGCAACCGTTCTTTGACAAAATCAATGCGGCCAATCAATTTTCCTTTGGCATTTGCCCCATCTGCTCCAATTATCTTTTTGAATTCTTCACTATCATGCCAGGCCTCAACATGAAGAGATTCACTTTCTATATTCGGATTCTCTGAAAGTGCATAATAGCTTCCGATTGCAATTGCCTCAAACCTTGATCTTGGCGAAGTAATCCCCTTCTTCGTTCGACGAAATCCCCATGGAAAATTCTTCTGTACAAACTTCATTGTCTGTATAAAACGTTTTCTATAAATGTCCATCCGTTCCGGATTTATTTCAAACTCAGAGTTCATTTTCTTTGTGTAGTTATACAAAAAAGGAGAAACTTTGTCTTTATAGTCATCCAAACCATCACTGTAGGCAAAAAAACGAGTTACAAGCTCTTCTCTCTCTCTCTCCTTTTCTCTCTGATCAGGGACTGGCGCAATTTCCATGAAATCTTTTTCTTGAGCGAGGGAGATCACTAAGTCTTGGAATTTTCCGCTCAAAGCTCCTCGTCTTACTTCTGCTTTTTCGGCAATTTTACTGCCTGTATTAATCCTTTCGAAGAGATCAAATCGAGATTGCTCATCAGTGTGTTCACTAAGAACAATACCTCTAATTGATCGATTTTTAATTTTTCTCTGTCGAGACTCGGGAAGATCTTGAAATCCGAATCCCGAGAGCAATGATAACTGATCTAAATCACCTAAAACAAGATTGCCCAATATGAACTGTTCTATTGTTCTCAATCTCTGTGAACCATCAACTATTTCCAGCTTTCCTGTTTCGGGGCTTTCCCAGAAAAACAAGAAAGGGATAGGTAGTCCCATTAATATTGATTCAATAAATCGAGACTTTCTTCTTTCTTCCCATATGTCTTCTCTTTGATATGGCGGGATCTCAAAATCCCCATTTTGCATTTTCAAGGCGAGTATTTCAATTGTATATTCTGTGATGTAAAACTCAATACGCTTTGACTGCTCTACAATCTGTTCTTCTGCTTCTAATATCTGAGCTTCTGTGAATTTTGTTTCGGACTCATCACCCATGATCTTTGATTCCCTTTATAAGAGATAGTGTTTTGAAGCACTTTTTTGGGTTGACTTACACCATAATAGCTGGCGATCCTATCTATTGCTATGCTTCGATTGCTCTTCCTCCCTATTCTATTAATCGTTAAGGTGGGAAAAATCAACTCTCTCTTCTCCAGATTCAAAGACGAGTTCATCAATACTTTCCCACCCTACATTGAGCCACTAACTATCCTGGATCGGCGTTTGAATTTCCACCACATTCGGCGGCGTTGAAGGCGTCGGCGGCACAACACTGCTACCCTCACCCGGTGCATTGTCATTCAAGAAACCCTTAAGCTGCCCGATCAGCGTTGCCAGCTTGCCCTCATCGAGCAGTGAATTGATTAACTCTAAGCCACTGGTCGAGAGCAGGAGTTTATTGATATCGCCTAAACCATTGCCATCGCTGCCATTGCTGCCGGGGAAAGCATAGATGCGAGCATCGCCGAGCACACCGGGCTGCGGTGCGAGGGACTTGGCCAGATCGGGCAGTTGAGTAGCAACCTCGGGAAAGAGCTCTTTAATAAGTTCTGCCGTGCGGTTGGCGGTGCTGACGGCGTTGGCGGCATCGATGAGCGCCCGTTGACCTTCCGCTTCCGCTAGGTCTTTAAAGCGGTTGGCTTCGGCTAGAGTGCGGATGGATTCCGCTTCTAACTCAGCCGCCTGACGCGCAATCTCCGCCTGACGCCGCCGCCGGAACACATCAATTTCCACCACGTTTTGATCGGCGATTTGCTTCTCTTGGGCGGTCTGTTCTGCGCCAATCACCGAGAGGCGACGATCGCGTTCGGCTTCTTCCACTTCCTTGGCGGTTTGTACCGCTGCTTCGGCTTGAGCTCGTTCGGCTTCAGAGGCAAGACGCTCTTTTTCTTTCTCGGCGATCGCGATCGCCGCTGTTTCCTGAGCGATCTTCGATTCTTGAGCCGCCGCTGCGACCTCAATTTTGGCCCGCAACCGTGAAGATTCTACCTCTTGGTCTTGAAGAATCTTGTTGCGCTGGATCTTCGCTGCTTCTTGATCTTGGGCTTCTTGGGTCTCTCGGGCACGCTTGGCTTTGAGCGACTCGATTTCCTGCTGTTGCGTGAGACGCAAGGATTCGATCTCTTGCTGCTGGGTTAACCGAGCAGCTTCGAGATTTTTCACCTGATCGAGTTGGGCTTGCTCTTTTTGTTCGGCGATCGTCAGGCTTTGTTTCTCAGCGTCCAGTTCTTGCTGCTCGATCGTCACCTGGGTGGTAAGTTCCACCTCACGTTTTTGCTGGATCGAACGTTGAATCGTCTCGGTGCGCAAGCGCACACCTTGGGCATCAAAGAAGTTATTTTCGTCGTAGGTGTCGCTCTCCTCAATCTCAGAGATGGCAATGTTGTTGAGTGTTAGACCGACTTTTTTCAGGTCTTGTTCTACCAGGTTCAACACTTCATCGGCAAAACCAATTTTGTCGGAATCAATCTCTGCCAGGCTCTTTTTCTTTGCTGCCGCCCGGATGGCGTCGTCCGCCCGTTTCTCTAAGGCATCTTTGATATCTTCTTCCGAAATTTTGCCCTGCTTGGAGAGTCGTGCAGCGGACGTACTCACATCCTGCTCATCAGCATTAACGCAGACATAGAAGGTTACGCGCATATTCGCCCGCAGGTAATCTTGGGTACGAACCGCCAGGGCTCCAGTACGTTCTACATCAATAAAAATTTCCCGCAGGGGTACACGGGTCAACTCATGGAAACCTGGCAATACCGTGCAACCTCCATTAAGAATTACTTTTTTCTTCTTACTAAAGATACCTCCGGTACGCACAAATGCTTCGTTGTTCGGTGTGATGACATAGAAAAGCTTGTAAATCCACAATACTACTAGCGCTAAGAATACAGCTCCCACCGCAAATACGGAAATAACAAGTATCCAACCACCAAAAAATCGGATGGTCTCCATTTGTTCAGCTGGAATGATCGCAATTGGCTGTACGGGGTGCTCCAAAATAAGTTGAGCTTGTTTGTCGCCACGCAGATATTCAGGCTCGGTCGGGTTAAGCGTGAACTGTTCTAGCTCAGACAAAAAATCAAGCTCAGTGAGATCTGGCAGAGATTGGAGTAATAAGAACCAGACTTTCATGGGGGAATTTAGCTCCGAGGAGAATCTTGAATAGTTTGATGATTGGTGAGCCAACGATCTTCATCAGAAGTATCCTTGGCGATGGCGAGATAAAGGGGCGGACGATGATCAATGATCAGAACCTGTTGACCCCGATGGGGGGTTACTTGCGCCCATTGCGGCAAGGCAGCACTTACGGTGACTAAGTTGTTGTAAGGATCGGTGACATCCACCTGACCAATTTGCCCAGTCATGATGGAGGGGATGGCCTTGGAGCTAACTGTGCCAAGACAGCCAATCAGGCGATCGCTACTCGCATCTTGACCAAAACTGGAAAAGAGATGACCAATTGGTCGGGCAATCAGGCTACCAAACCACAGTGAGACCATGCCGGAACCGATAAAAATCACCCCCCCGAGACCCAGTAAAGCCGTAGAAATTTGACCCGTGAACTCGGCAGTGAGCGCATTGATGACCCAGCCCGCTAGACCCCAGAGAAAGAGATCGGTCGCGACAAGCAGAATCAAGGGCACTTTGCCAACGCCCAACCAGGTCAGCAGTGGAACGACACCCCAGTTAACGTTGATATCATCCACATCCGGGCCATCAGCGTCCCAACCTAGCCCTTCGCTTTCCATCCCTAAGTCATCGTCGCTACCTGCGGCAATCACCAACAGCAGCAAGAGAGCACCTGCTCCGAGCAGAATCCAGTAGGGCAAATTCGCCAAGCTAAAAAGCCATGTCATCACAGGTTAATTTGCTCGATCAATCGTCCCCTCTAGCTTAGGAGAGGGGTTTGGTGGATTCGGTAATCCTCAACGATTCTTCAAGTTTGAGGGCTCGCTCAAGCTGCCATCTTGTCAACAGTTTGCATAATTAAGCTGCCGAGACGTCGCATGATCTGTACGACAACCTGAAGCTCATTCCCTCGTCGATAGACGGTGAATTGGTCAGAGAGGGCATAGTGACGGCCCGCCAGTTTGATAAAGCGAAAATCAGAGCCGTTTGTGACCAGACCATAGGTGATGGGCTAGGGTTCAGGATGGTTGAGTAGATAAAACAAAACTTGCGGTAAACCCGCGTCCAGTGAAAGTTGACGCCGCTTGGATTCGATCGCCATCAGCCAAAACTGTTGATATACCACCAAGACATCCAAACGGCCCCGCACCACTTGGTCTTCACCCGCCACCACCAACTCAACGCCAACTTCTGCTTTGGGAAATAAGGGCGCACGGAAAAAACCCGCGATCGAGAGCAATGGCGCTAAGATGCTCATCTTGACCACTTCCTCATTCAATGGTTCATCCTCAAGCGAGAGAAAATCAGCCTTGACCTGGTCTAGATAGGTGCGCTCAAACTCCGAGAGTTGAGGAAACTGTTCCGGTTGCCACTCGGTGAAAAAATCAGCATCATCGTTGCGCTCTAGGGCAAACTGTTGTTTGAGTTGGCCCAGGGTCAGATCACTGTCGGGGAGGGGTTGAGTCATGACGGAGACGAGGAAGCATTTATCTTTGATTTTATCGCCATTGATTGAATCACCACGCTCGGAAAATCACACGAGCCTTTATTTTTCTCTGCTCCAGCCGTTCTCGTCAGACAGAGCCCAGTCAGGCTAAACCGTTACAATTAAAGGGCTTTGTTCAAGTTTTGCAACCATGACCCTGCGACCCCCCGTCGAATTTCAAGACGAATTTGAAGTGATTGTCATTGGCGCTGGCCATTCCGGCTGTGAAGCAGCGCTCGCAGCAGCACGGTTGGGCTGTCGTACCCTGATGCTGACCCTGAACCTCGATCGCATCGCTTGGCAACCCTGCAACCCGGCAGTGGGTGGCCCGGCGAAGTCCCAGTTGACCCATGAAGTGGATGCCTTGGGGGGCGAAATTGGCAAGATGGCCGATCGCACCTATCTGCAAAAGCGAGTGCTCAACGCCTCGCGGGGGCCAGCGGTTTGGGCATTGCGGGCCCAGACCGACAAGCGGGAATATGCTCGGATCATGCGCGACATTGTCGAGAACCAGGAGAACCTGACGATTCGGGAGGGGATGGCCACCGACCTGATTCTGGATACGAACGATGCGGTGCTGGGGGTCGCGACCTATTTTGGTGCTTGCTTTAGGGCGCAAGCCGTGGTGCTGACCACCGGGACATTTCTGGGCGGCAAGATTTGGATTGGTAACAAGTCCATGCCTGCTGGCCGTGCGGGCGAGTTTGCAGCCGTGGGCTTGACGGAAACGCTCAACGAATTGGGCTTTGAAACCGATCGCCTCAAGACTGGCACCCCTGCACGGGTCGATCGCCGCACCGTGGACTTTAGCGTGATGGAGCCCCAACCCCCCGATGACGAAGTGCGCTGGTTTAGTTTTGACCCCGAGGTCTGGGTTGAGCGGGAGCAAATGCCCTGCCACCTGACGCGCACCACGGCCGAAACCCACCGCATTATTCAAGAAAATCTGCATCTTTCGCCCATTTACGGCGGTTTTATCGACTCGAAAGGCCCCCGCTATTGCCCCAGCATTGAAGATAAGATCGTTCGTTTTGCGGATAAGGAATCGCATCAAATTTTTATCGAACCCGAGGGTCGAGACATCCCAGAACTCTATATTCAGGGCTTCTCAACGGGGCTGCCGGAAAATATCCAGCTCCAAATGCTACGCAGCCTGCCAGGTCTAGAGAACTGCACGATGTTGCGCCCGGCCTATGCGGTGGAATATGACTATTTGCCTGCGACCCAATGCTATCCGACGCTGATGACCAAGAAAATTGAGGGACTGTTTGCGGCGGGTCAGATCAACGGTACGACAGGCTATGAAGAGGCGGCGGCTCAAGGCTTTGTCGCTGGAGTGAATGCCGCTCGACTGGTTCGGAATCAGGAACTGCTGGTCTTCCCCCGTGAGCAGAGCTACATCGGCACACTCATTGATGACCTCTGCACCAAGGAACTGCGCGAGCCCTACCGGATGCTCACCTCCCGCTCGGAATATCGGCTATTGCTGCGCTCCGATAATGCCGATGCCCGCCTGACGCCGTTGGGTCGGGAGATTGGCTTGATCGGCGATCGCCGCTGGCAACAGTTCCAAACCAAATATGCCAATATTGCCGCTGAGCAGGAGCGGTTGCACACGACCCGAGTCAAGGAGCATGAGCCGGTGGGGCAGCAGATCATGGCGGATACGCAGCAGAAGATCAAAAGTGCGGTGACATTGGCAGATCTTCTGCGTCGGCCGAAGTTCCATTACATCGATTTGGAACGGTATGGTCTGGGTAATCCTGAGCTCGCCAAGGCAGAAAAAGCCAGCGCTGAGATTGAAATTAAATATTCGGGTTATATCCAGCGCCAGCAAAACCAAATTGACGCAGCGGCGCGGAATGCGGGACGTAAATTGCCCGCTGATTTGGACTATATGGCGATCGCCACCCTCTCCATGGAATCGCGCGAAAAACTCACCAAAGTACAGCCGTTGACCATTGGCCAAGCTGCCCGAATTGGGGGAGTGAACCCGGCAGATATCAATGCGTTGCTGGTGTATTTGGAGATGCAGAGTCGGGAGCGAGTTCTGACCCAGTAATCAGATTTATCGGGTGTGTTAGCGGACTAAGTACAGGACAAAAAACAGAGAGGATTGAAAGATAAGTCAAAAGAGGCATCCAAATTCGAGAAGAAACGACGGAGGATATCGAAATCGAATGACCTGAAGAATCGCTGCATTCGTTTGTAGTTCGATTCTTCCTCGGCTTTGCCCATCCATACGCTTGCCAGCTCTGCCAGGTTCACGGTTTTGGCTCTGAACAGGGTGACTAGAAACATGGCGACAAATGCTAACCTTGCCCCATGCCAGCCCAGATGGGGTCGCAATTTCTCTCTAATTTGGTTAATCTGTTCCATGAGGGTTTGCGGATTTTGTGGTGATTTCCATCAAACCCTCTCCCTGCCTCTCTTTGCAACTTCTGTCCTGTACTGAGGTAATCCGGTTATTTCCCCATCAAGCAACTCCAAATCAATTCATTCCCCATCAATGAGTTCATACAGGGACTGCTCGCCATACTGGGCAATGAATTCATCAACAGTGATAGATTTGGGGCTGGTTTGCAGCATGATTACATCTTGGACTTAACCCCTTAACCCAGCGTTGCGATCGCCCCCTGCAACTTCTCGACCGCCTCTTCCACCTCTGCATTGCTCACGATTAATGGCGGCACAAACCGTACCACCTTGGGCCCGGCAGGCACCAGGAGCAAGCCCTGTTCCATTGCGGCTTTAACGATATCGATTGAGGTCAGCGCCGTGTCTTCGGTTAAGACCATGCCGTTGATGAGGCCCCAACCCCGAACTGCGGTGAAATATTGGGGAAATTGCGTGGCGATCGCCCGCAGGTGTCGCCGCAACTGGTCCCCCCGCGCCTGCACATTCGCCAGCAGGTTCTCCTGCTCCAGGGTTTGGGCCACGGCCAACGCTGCTGCACAGGCAAAGGGATTGCCGCCAAAGGTGCTGGCATGGTTGCCAGGTTCGAGCACATCACAGCTCGACTTACAAATCATCGCGCCGATGGGAATGCCGCCCGCGAGACCCTTGGCACTGGTAAACACATCCGGCTCAATGCCAAGGTTCTCGTAGCCCCAGAGCTTGCCCGTGCGCCCCATGCCCACCTGCACCTCATCCAGAATCAGCAGCAGACCATTTTCGTCACAGATCTTGCGCACCCGCAAGAAATAATCCAAATCACCCGGTCGTACGCCGCCTTCGCCCTGGAGGGCTTCGAGCATGACGGCTCCGACGCGGCGATCGCCTTCGTCGATATCGGCGATCGCATTTTCAATCGCTGGCACATCGTTATAGGGCACATATTCAAACCCCGGCACCAGCGGGTCGAAGCCTTTTTGATACTTGGGCTGACCCGTAGCGGTAATCGTTGCTAAGGTGCGGCCGTGGAAGCTGGCTTTGGCGGTGAGGATCACCGGATGCTTAATGTCCTGGACTTGGTGGGCATATTTACGCGCTAGCTTAATCGCCGCTTCGTTGGCTTCTGCCCCTGAGTTACAGAAAAAGACGCGATCGCCACAGGAATAAGCCACGATCCACGCCGCCAATGCCCCTTGTTCCGGAATATAGTACAAGTTAGACACATGGTGGAGCTTGCGAATCTGCTGGCTGACGGCTTCCACCAGGGCCGGATGGGCATGACCCAACGTACAGGTGGCAATCCCCGCCACAAAGTCCAGATAGTCTTTGCCCTCGGTGTCCCAGACGCGACAACCCTCGCCCCGCTCCAGCGCAACGGGAAAGCGCCCATAGGTGGTCATCACGGCGCGATCGAATTGCTCCGAGTCAAAACCAGTACTGATGGACGGCGGCGCTTGCAGTAGCGTGTTCGGGCTCATGGGGAAAACTCCTGACGAAAGGGACGGGAAGAGTACTTTTTAAGCAATGGTAGTCGAAACTCCAGGAAACGGGGATGCTCACCCAGCAAAACGATCAACGATTACGCAAGCAACTGCTCCTGGGCATGGTTGGCCTGGTGGGCATTTTTGTCTTGGGAACCCTCTGGTATCGCATCGTCGAAGGCTGGTCGCTCACCGATGCCGCCTACATGACAATGATTACCCTCACCACCGTGGGGTTTGGTGAGGTCAGCCCCCTGGGTATTCGCTCTCGCCTATTTACGATTGGCCTGATTTTTCTGGGTGTGATCAATATTGGCTACATTGTCAATCGCTTTACGGAGGCGATGATCCAGGGGTATTTTCAAGAGGGAATCCGCAATCGCCAACGCCGTCGCGTGCTCGATCGACTCAACCATCACTACATCCTCTGCGGCTACGGACGGACGGGCCATCAAATTGCCCTGGAGTTTGCCGCCGAGCATATTCCCTTTGTGATTGTGGATAAAGATCCCGAGGCGATTCTGGAAGCCAAGGAGCATGGCTTTACCACCTTGCAGGGGGACGCCACCCTGGATGAATATTTGATGGAGGCGGGGATTGAACGAGCGGTTTGCTTGCTCTCGGCCCTGGAGTCGGATGCGGATAACCTCTACACGGTTTTGTCGGCCAAAACCCTCAACCCCCAGGTGCGGGCGATCGCCCGCGCTAACAATGAAGAAGCAGTCACTAAACTGCGTCGGGTAGGCGCAGATGCAGTAGTCTCGCCCTACGTGACCGGGGGACGCCGCCTGGCCGCAGCGGCCCTACGCCCTCGGGTCATGGACTTTGTGGATGGCATCATTACCGGAACCAATCGTTCCCTTTATCTAGATGAATTTGTCATTGATGCTGAACTCTGTCGCGCCTACGTGGGGCAAACCCTGAGCGAAGCAGGGCTCCGCATGCAGACGGGGATACTGGTACTGGCGATCCGGCGTGAGGATGGCACCTTGATCGGCGCGCCCACCGGGGATACCTATCTCCATGCGGGCGATCTGATCATCTGTATGGGCACAGCGGAGCAGTTACGCGAGCTGGGCCATAAACTGGGGATTTTGCGACCCTATTGGGCGCAGTGAGTCATAGTTTGCAGTTTGCAGTGTCTGAGTCCGCCAAGGGCGGACAGAAAAGCGGAAGGAACTTACTCCAACAAGCGAAGTGGGCCGACCCACCTCCCCCCTCCGGGGTACTCCTCCCGGTCGGAGATTTTAATCCAGAAATCCCCTCTCGGGAGGGGCGGTCTCGCGCAGCGACGACCGGGGTGGGTTCGGGTATTATGTACTAATCCAAGATTTGTTTTTTAGAAGCTTCTCCTTTAGTGATCGGGCTGTGGTGTACTGCAATCTGGGCAAATGGGTGCTGAGTGGGCGATCGGATAGCCACAGTTACAGCAGAGGCGATAGCTGCCGGGTTGGAGATTGGGCTGGAGGGCGACGCGATCGTCAAAGACAAAACAGTCCCCCTGCCAGAGGCTCTGCTCTGGGGGCACCGCTTCTAGATAGTTCAGGATGCCACCCTGGAGGTGATAAACTGCCTCAAAGCCCTGCTGGAGCAAATAGGCACTGGCCTTTTCACAGCGAATACCTCCAGTGCAAAACATGGCGACCTTCGGGTGTTTGCTGGGGTCAAGGTGGCTCTTAACGTAGTCGGGAAAGTCGCGAAAGGACTCAGTTTGGGGGTTTTGCGCCCCTTGGAATGTACCGATCGCCACTTCATAGGTATTGCGGGTGTCAATCACAGTGACGTCCGGATCTTGAATTACCGCATTCCAATCCTGGGGCGTCACATAGGTTCCCACCTGTTTGTTGGGGTTGACCTCAGGGTGGCCGAAGGTGACAATTTCGGGCTTGACCTTGATCTTGAGCTGGCCAAAGGGCCAATCCTGAGCGATCGATTCTTTGACGACAAGATCGGTCAAGCGGCGATCGCGCCGAATCTCCGCCAAGACTTGACCCACCGCTGCAGAGGTTCCGGCGATCGTGCCATTAATACCCTCGGTAGCCAGTAAAATCGTGCCGCGAATCGACCAATGCTGGCTGCATGCGCTGAGCTGCTGCTGCTTCTGTACAGCGTCCGGCAGGTCAACAAACTTATAGAAAGTAGCCACGCAATAGGTCATGGCAGGTCTGAAATGGGAAGGGTACTCAAAAAAATCGTATCAAAATCCATTGTACGGTGTACAATGGAGGATGTGACTCAAATCAAGAGCACACAAAATGGGGATATAGCTCAGTTGGTAGAGCGCCTGCTTTGCACGCAGGATGTCAGGAGTTCGAGTCTCCTTATCTCCACTTTACGCATTTGTCTGTCCGGAGCGATCGATATTGTGGCAACCCCACAGCTCAGGCGATTCAGAGCATAAGGTAAGGGTCAAAACGAGAGAGAAACCCAGCGTCACAGATTATTGACGTTTGCTCACAAAAAAATAAGATCGCAGCGATCGCAAGCTAGCTACAATGTCAGTTAAATCAAGTGTAAGGTGCAACCCCAACTCGGTAATGGACTTTGATCACGATCACCAACTCTGTCTGGATAAGTTGCAGTGGGCAACTCGTCAGCTCGATGTCGATGTCACAGACACCGACCTCTCAAAAATCGCCGAGTTAATCGTTCAGACGATGACGGGCAAATGGCGCTACTTCCACACGCCCGATCATATTTTTGAGGTGGGTGGCTCTGCCAATGCGATCGAAGTCCTCGCAGCCCTATTCCACGATCTGGTCTACGTCCAAGTTGATCAGAGTGTCAATTTTAACTTGACCTACTATATTGCCCCTTTTGTCCGGGAGCGCCGCGATCACCTCTACATCCGTGAAGGCGATGATCTACCCAAGGATATCTATTTTGAAATGGTACGCCAGGTCTTTGCCTTTACCCCCGGACAGCAACTCTCTCCCTTTGCTGGACAAAACGAATTTCTAAGTGCGTTGGTTTGCGCCAAAGTTCTCGAACCGTTCTTGTCCGAAAGCTTGATTTTGAAAATTGTGGTCTGTATTGAAGCGACCATTCCCTTTCGCCCCGCCAAGGACGGTTTGACCCCGGCGGAGCAACTCCACCAGCGCATGGGGGCAGTAAATTCCGAACGAGATCTAGGCATTGAGGATGAAGAACTCGTACGCTCGGTTCAACGGGCGGTGCGCATGGCCAACCGAGATGTGGGGAGCTTTGCCAACCCCAGTTCAGCCCGCTTCTTAGACAACACCTGGAGCCTCCTACCAGAAACCAACCATAACCTAGAGAACCCCAGTTCCTATACGGTCAATGAATATCGGATCGCGCTCCAGAAAATGGAAGGCTTTATGCATTTCTTGACCCCTGAGCTGGTGTTTCAGGAGTTCCACGGTGAGCCCAAGTCCGCTTTTTATGACAACTTGCTCACACGAGCGGGCCGCAACATTGAAATCGCCCGCCTCTATCTGGGCACAAAGCTCTTGACAATGGCAATCCTTGAAGCCCTCTCGCAGCGCTTTGGGCGAAATATCCCCCTCTCGACCATCATGGGGGAAATGAACCCGATCGGCTTACAAATTGAGAAACTAGAGGACTTTTTGCCAGAGCTGCCCCAGAACACTGTTTTCCAGGCACCTTTGGAACGAGAGGTGCTGGAATTACTCGAAAAAGGCCGCTTCAGTGATTCCCCCTATGACATCAAGAACTCCCCCCTTAGTACCATGATTGTAAAGATCATGGGTTTTGAGAGCATCCGTGCTTTGCTCGGCCCCTCTAAAGCCTTCTTCAAGGATGAGTTGAGTGGTGAAGACTTTTTAGCGGCCTGTGATACCCATGTTGTGGAGATTATTGCTGAGAGCCTGTCGAAGCTCTTTGATAGCCGCAAGGCGGCATTGATGAAAACACCTGCAGCCGTTTAAATATGATTCAACGGTAAGGGCTGGGTCTCCCTGCCGTCAGTTCAATGCATCTTGCAACCCAAGGTTCAAGGTCTGGATTTCCTAGTAATGGGTTGGCGCGGTTTCCGCGCCCCTACAAAGGTATCGGGCTTGTAGGGCGTCAGTCTTAACTCAATAACGCAATCGTCTGACCCGTTTGTGCCGCCTGTCGGGCGGCTTGGGCGACTTGGAGGGCATAACAACTGGCCTGAGGGGTGGTATAAAGTGCCTGGTCCTGGAGGAGGTGCGCGATCACCGCTCGGGTGTCTTGGTCAAAGACACCGCGACGGCTACCCAGAGAAAGCGGAGTTTGTTGGTTGGCCTGAGTGAGCTGGCCTTGACTGCCTGCGAAGTTTACTGTGCCGCGATCGCCCTGAATCATCAACGTCCGCTCCGTCTCGGCAAACCATTCCCCCTTGCCATAGGTAATCGTGGCTAAGACCCCCTGTTGAAACTGGAGTTGCGCTGAGCAGAGGCAGGCTCTGTAATAATTAGTGTTGGCAATATCCGCAAATTGGCTGTGGCAACTCACAGCAGCCACGGGGCCAAAGTAATCGATCAGGCGATTGAAGCGGGATAGGGCTGCCATAAACGGGAAACCCCATTCTTGGTGGTGATAATTCCAGCGATGGGAGACAGGCTGTTTGGGACTGAGGGTTGTGTAATGGGCGTAGCAGGGACGACCGATTTTCGGGAGGATGTGGCGTACCGTTTGGTGGAGACTGCCGAGCAATTCAATATGCTCCACATGCAGGAGGCAATGCTGCTGTTGGGCCAGCTCAACAAGCGCTTGTGCTTGGCTAAAATCTAGAGCCAGGGGATATTCACAGACCACATGCAAACCCGCAGTGAGGGCAGCTGCGACGATTGTTCCATGGAGGTGGTTGGCATTCGCCACCATCACCAGATCTAATGGACGATGCTCTAATAGGGCCTGCCAGGTGTTGTAATGGCGGGCTTGCTGCTGGGGATCAAGACTGAGACAGCGATCGCGGCTCGGGCTCATCAGGGCAACGGGTTGCGCTTCTGGGGTCGCTTGGAGCGATCGCCACCGTTTTTGAGCGGCATAACCCGTGCCAATGAGACCAACGTGGAGCATGGTGGTGATTAGAGGAGGACTGTAAAGGGATAGCAGTAGAAAAAGCTTTGGCTTAGCGTTTAAATATAGAAAATAATCTATAAAATCAGAAAAGCTAATAATATAATACTGGGCATTATTGATGGTATTATGGCATCAAAAAATAGCGAGAGTTGCTCTGTAGCAAGGGTCCCATCCGTTAGCCAAGGGCTTATTTGGGTCAAGGAATCGCCAAAACTCCTCATAAGAAAATATTATATCGCAGCAAATTTAAGAATCCCATTCCTAATGCTGCCGAATCCGTGAGAAATTTTCCCTTAGTATCTGAAATGAAGACGACTCAGGCGCAGCCATTCAAGTTCTAGCGATGAGTCCAGCAGCATGAGCTGCAACCCAACCTACTAAGAGGAGTTCCGACCACCATGCCAGTTTATAAAGTAACGCTAATTTCCGAAACTGAAGGGATCAACGAGACCATTGAAGTTCCCGATGACGAGTACATCCTCGATGTCGCTGACGATAAGGGAATTGAACTGCCCTACTCCTGCCGTGCGGGTGCTTGCTCGACCTGCGCAGGTAAGGTGACCGCAGGAGCGGTTGACCAGGGGGATCAGTCTTTCTTGGATGATGAGCAAGTTGCAGCAGGCTACGTTCTGACTTGTGTTGCTTATCCGACGTCTGATTGCACGATCGAAACCCATAAGGAAGAGGATCTCTACTAAAGCGACTCTCGTAAATTTGTAGGGGCAGAGTTTAAATTTGCCCCTACTTTCTAGCAATTACTTTTGGGTAAACTGCCAAGTTCCATCCCAATTTTCGGGTAGCCCCTGTTGCAATAGCAGACTCACCCGTTGGAGGTACATCTGTGCAGTACGATCTTGGGGATTACGCTCTAGAACCTGAGTAAAGTAGGTTAAGGCATCGAGCAGATTGCCCTCGGCATAGCAGCTAATGGCGAGCTCAAAGTTGTCTTGGGTTTCGTGTTTGAGCTGACGAATCGTCTCTGGTTCACCGTCAAAGACCTCATAAACTGCGATCGCCTCATGGCGACCCTTGACCACCGCGCGATCGATAAAGCGGATGTGATAGGCAATTGGTGCTGACAACTGCTCTAATACGGCCTCAGAAATGAGCAAGGAGACGCCATAGACTTTCGTGAGACCCTCGAGCCGAGCGGCCAGATTAACACTGTCGGAAAAGGCGTCTCCCTGCATGCGCCCTGATTCCCCGACAATTCCCACCATGACATGGCCAAAGTGAATACCAATACCGACGCTAATCTGGTCGGAACCCTCTTGTTTAGTATTGAACGCCTGCACCTGTTCCAGATGGGCAATGCCCCCCGCTACGGCATCATCAGCCGATTTCGGGAAGGCCGCCATGATGCCATCGCCCATATATTTGACGATAAAACCGTTGCGATCGCGGATGGCTGGAGAAACGATGCTCAGATAGTGGTTCACAAAATTAAAACTATCCTGGGGGCTCATGCGCTCTGCAAGGGTGGTGAAGGCCCGAATATCCGAAAACATGATCGCCATATTGGTGCTGACATGTTCGCCGAGCTCGACATTGAGGATGCTGTCACGGCGCAAAAATTGGAGATATTCCATCGGCACAAAACGGGCAAACTGATTGCGCTGCTGGGCAAGCTTCCGTTCTGCCGCTCGTCGTTCACTAATGTCGATACCCACCAGCACCACCCCCTCGCCAGCATCATACTTTTGGGCAACCAAGAGATAATGCTGAGTCCTGCCATCCAGCCAAACAGGGACTTCCTGTGCGGTTGAATCCAGGGTGCTACTGAGAAACTGCTCAACAAATTGTTCAAATTCCGGTGAGCTACCCGAGAAGCCAATGCTTTGACCAATAAAATCATGGGGGGCGAGGCCCACCAGGTTAGCCAAGTGGCGATTGACGCCAATATAGATACCTTGGCGGTTGATCCAAGCAATACTGCCGGGGACGGCATCTAGCACGGCGGCAAGCTGGTTTTTGGCTTGAGCAATCTGAAATTCTCGGGCTTTGACAGTATCAACCATTTGGCGAAAGACCCGTGCGAGTAGACCCAGCTCATCCGTGCGGGGGAGCACGTCTTGTAGATGTTCAGCATTGAAGGTGTTGTTCTCAACCGCGATCGCCGCCTCAATTACTTTGCCGACCTGCTGGATATAGCTCGACATCGTTGTGTTTTGTTTGTAGAGTTGATTTTCGAGTTCAGTGGCATGTTCGGTGATGGTTTCCGCGAGCAACTCGGCATCTTCCTGAGCAGAGCGGGTCTCGGCCAATTGGTGAGTCAGGCTGTGAATACGGCTGATCAGGTCGGCTTTAGACAATGTGTTGAGGTCGTGATCGTTCATGCCATACAACCCAGGGTTTCCAAACCAGAGAGCTCGTTGAATACAATAAGCGCAGTTGCTACCAATACAAGGTCTGTTTCTTATCCTACTCCAAGGCTCTGGTCTCAACCGGATTATTATGCTACGAAAAGTCCCCTGTTTAGGGCGCATCATCCGTTAATACCAGAAATCTTACGGGACAAACAATAAAGCGCCCGCTCTAAAAAACAAGAAAATCGTTTGAGATCTCACTGATGAGAGCCCCTAGGGAGAATCGGTCTTAGGAGGAGACGATCGCCTAGCAGCCCAACGGGTTTGCCGTACAATTCCCCGCAGTAGAGCCACTTCCTCCATCGCCAATGCAGCTCGATTGTAAAGCTGACGAAACTTCGCCATGCGGGCTACAGCGGTATGGGGTTGAAGATAGCCAATTTCGCCAAGCAGGCTCTCAAG
Organism: Cyanobacteria bacterium P01_G01_bin.54; assembly: GCA_039180005.1. Taxonomy (GTDB): domain Bacteria; phylum Cyanobacteriota; class Cyanobacteriia; order Cyanobacteriales; family Spirulinaceae; genus SIO3F2. The sequence goes on from JBCDEB010000093.1 coordinate 18,987, forward strand.
GTCTTGGTAATAGCCTTCGAGTTGATCCAATGTTGCCGGGTTTGCCGGGCTGCGCTCCCAGAGATTAAGAGAAGACGGAGCGGGGGGGTGAATATTGGCCTGGTGCAGTTCATAGCAACAGATGGACACCGCTTGCGCCAGGTTGAGGGAGCTGTAGTTAGGGTTGACGGGAATCTTGAGCCAGCGTTGGGCGTAATTGAGCTCTAGGTTGCTTAGGCCCCGATCTTCTCGGCCAAACATCAAAGCGGTGGGGGTGGAACTTTGTAAGAGCCAAGGCAGCACTTGGCGCGGTGGCTCGAGGGGAAATTCGTCCCGTTCACGGGCAGTGGTGGCAATGGCGCGATCGCAGCCCACTAAGGCTGCGGGTAAGGTGGGGACAATCTGAGCGGCGGCCAGGATATCCTGAGCATGAACAGCCATTTGTTGCGCTTCGGGCCCGAGGGGGTCGCATTGGGGGTTGACCAAAACCAACTGCTGGAGACCCATGTTTTTCATGACGCGGGCGATCGACCCGACATTGAGCGGGCCAGCTGGCTCAAAGAGAACAATCCGAATCGTTGTGAGGGGCATGGGAGGGCGGGGAATATCAGTTCGAAATTCGCAGTTCGCAATTTGCTGTTTGCAGTTGTCAAACTCTTGATATACCTGGGGTTAAACCAGATGATTAAGCGATGGGCGATTAAGATTGGGGATCGGCAATTCCCCCATTATGATAGATAGGACAGTTTTTCCCCTTGCTGCAACCGTTCTGCTGATGGCTCCCTTCAACTATCGCTTGGGCATTATTAGCGATCCCCATATTGCCCTGCCGGAAACCATTGTTCATCGAAGTCGCTTTCATCTGGTGGAAGTGAGTCTGGCAGCTTTTGAGCAAGCGATCGCCCACCTCTGTGATCTTGGCATTGACGCCCTGCTTCTGCCTGGCGATCTCACCCAAGACGGGGAGCATCTCAATCATCAATGGCTGCAGGCACGGCTCAAAACCCTCCCTTTTCCAGCCTTTGTGATTCCTGGTAATCACGATGTCATTTACCCCAGCGCCACTGAAACGGTGCTCGGGCTGGCTGAATTCCCCACCACTTACGCTGACTTTGGTTATCATGGCAGCGCCAGGGATAACGAGGCTGGCAGCAACCCTGCCGGCAACAACGATGTTGGCGACACAGCGCTGCCACCTTGGTACCATCAGGAACTCACACCCGGTTTGCATTTGGTGGGCTTAAATTCCAATCAATTTGAGGCGGATGGCACGCAGCAAGGCTATCTTGACGATCGCCAACTGGCTTGGATCGAACGCACCCTCCAGCAACTTCAAGATGTTTTTGTTATCGTCATGGCGCATCACAACAGCGTGGAACATCTGCCCGATCAGCTCACCCATCCCATGGGGCGACGTTATATGCTCGATAATGCGCCCCAAGTGCGTCAGGTGTTGCGGCAAGGTGGAGTACAACTGGTGTTGACCGGGCATCTCCATGTTCAGGATGTGGCTGAGCAAGATGGGGTGTGGGAAATTGTGACCGGGTCTCTGGTGAGCTACCCCCATCCCTACCGTCTGGTGGAATTGAGCCAAGATGCAGCGGGTCGCGTGACGGCACAGGTGCAGTCCTTTCGGGTTAACCAAGTTCCGGGCTATGCTGATTTAGCGGCCTATTCGCATCAGCAGCTAAGCGAGCGCTCCTTCCCGTTTATGAAGCGTCTGATACAGTCACCCCCCTTGAACTTGCCCGATGCTCCAGCTAACGATTTAGCCCGGCAGTTGCGTCATTTTTGGGCCGAGATTGCCGAGGGCGATCGCACCTTTGACTTCCATGAACAACCTGAGCCGATTCGGCAATGGCTGGAGCGTTTTAGTGCGACAGAACCCAAGCGCGACAATCACACTCAGCTATGCTTTCAATCCTCCCCGTAATATCGCCCAGGAAATCACCCGGAATGATCCGAATTTTCCGTTTCTATGCGAAGCTAGGGAAAAGTTTTAATTTACAGACTGTTGCTTGCCGTGCCGACTCAACGTACCCTAAGCTGCAAAGTTGACGAAAATTTTCTCGATCAAGTCGATCAATATGCCCAGGAGCAAGGTCTCTCGCGTAATGACTGGGTTAAGCAGGCCCTGCAGTCGTTTGTCTCTGGCTCTGCCGCTGCTCCGTCCGATCGGTCTGAACAAATCCTCCAGGTGCTAGCGGGTCTGAATCAACGTCTCGCCCGCATTGAAGAGCGCGACACAATGCAGATTACCAATGCAGATACGGCGGGTGCTTCAGCTCCCGATCCCCGCATTGAACAGGTTTTGCAATGGCTACAAGTGATTGGGCAAAAGCTCCAACGCCTCGAAGAAAAAGAAGAAGAGCCAATGATTACCCAGGCAGAGTTGATCGCGCCGGATGAGCGAATTGATCAGATTATGCAAATGATGCAGGGCCTGGGGCAGCAGGTGCAACAGCTTGAAGCCCATACAGAAGATGCGATTGCTTCCCTCCGTCCTGCGATTGCCGCAGCGGCCGTGGAGCCCCCAACAACGCCAGCCGCTTCTACGTCCGCCGTTCCGCCCGTCCCATCGCCACCAGCGACAACGGCTCCATTGCCCGATTTATCTGCCCCCCCTTTTCAGCCAACGGACGCAGCGCAGCCCTTGCCTGCCCCTGATATACCAACGCCCCCCGCAGCGACGTCTGCTCCTGATACCCCGGCAATTGAATTAGATGCAGGGCTGGTTTCACTAGAGCAGCTATATGGACAAACCCAACTGGATCGTGCCTCGATCCAGTTCTTCGCCAATTACCTGGGCATCTCAGAAATTGAAGCGCTCGAAACCCGTAGCCCATGGGAATATGATTACATTGCGGGTGGATTTCGACGACGGCAGTAGTTTTGGCAATCCCTAGACCGAGACGATGGCGATTTCTCCAGCGGTGGGTGCCCGATGCGTAGGGGCCAAATTTGGCTGGTACGGCTCTTTTTGGTGGCAATCCTTTGGCTGCTGGCCCTTGTTGTTTGGGTTAAAGGGACATTGGGCTGGGAGGCTCGCTCTCTGAGTCTGCTGACCCAAGCCTTCCACACCCTGATTGTGACCTTTAACACCTGCTTTGGGTTGATGACCGTGAGTGGTGCAGATCAACCGGATGGCCGGGTGATCTACGGTCATGGGCAGCGCGAAACATTGCTCACCTTTGTGTTGGTTGCCTTGGTGGCGATCGGCTCGTTCTTCTTCTTTTGGCTGCTACTGCCCCAAGTACAAGCGGTGATTAGCCGATCGCCCCTGCCCTTTGAACTCAAAGTCAATGGCTCCCTACTCCAATTTGTGGGGTTGGTCAGTGCGATTCCCTTGGGGCTAGCGGGGCTGGGCGGCTACCAGGCCCGTCAACTGAACCATCCGATTCTACGATTTACAACTCAGCAACTGCTGATCGAAGCAATGCTGTCGCTGGTGCTATTGGTGGGTCTATGGGGCGTATGGTGGGGCGAAGTGCTTTTTGATCTGCTAATGGCAGTGATTTTTTACCTGCTCTGCCTCGATCGCTTCTGGCAGGTGGTCTCCTGGCAGTTCCCCTTAATGGTGGAACAAACCGCGATCGCCCCAGAAGCACTGATCTCGATTGCCCTGCGGGCTCCAGGGGTCAAACGCTGTGATCGAGTGCGATCGCGGGGCATTGTCGGCCAGTTTGTCTATATTCAGATGCATCTGATTGTGGATCATCGTTATGAATCCATGACCCAAAACATCGTCCGGGCGATCGAGGCTGAACTGCGGCATCACTATGGGGCACTGCAAGTCACGTTCTATATTCGCAATGACTAGAGGCTATCATCATTTAGACTTCAAACCATTGCTACGGCTAGCTTACAGCCCCTTTTCCTATTCTATTGTTTGGGTCGGGCGCTCTCTCGCTTGTCCCCTCGGGCTTCTGAGGTTAATTGATGGCGCGCCCTAGTTAGAATCTGTCCTCCCCTTCAGAACAGGGTAAAATCTGAGGACTGTCGATAGCTGGCTGAGTTGGAACGAAACCCAATAGGGACAATGTTTTGGACGATCGTCTTGGGGTACGCTACCCTGCGGGAATACCGAAGACAAACGGGAAGCAAACAAGGAAATTCACTGAATTTCAGACAATGCCTTACGTTGTTGTCCTGTACTTTAGAGCCGCATATCATCTCGTCAATTAAGTATTCTGAAGCGAGCTCTACATCCCCCTCAGCACGATGTTAAGCTGAGGGCGACCGTACAAAAAATGAATTTCAACCTGGTTTTAACCCCACTCCTTTAATATCTACTTACTTTAGCGATTCCAACCTTGAGATTGTCATAAAATCATAACAAAAAACGCAGCTTGAACAGCAAATTCCACTGGTTTTGTGCGCTATCAAACATTTTCCTGAGACATTTTTGCTAGGCTGAGTCAGCAATTATTGCTCACACAGGCTTGGCTCAGCAGTCGTTCTCTTGAGGAGATTGCTGCAGTTGCTCACTCATCTCAACGCAGTTGTATCGCAGTGGTCATGGCATCTTCATTGTGTGCTTTAGAATCCCATTTTAATTAAGATCCCCCCATGAAGGTAACAGAATCTATCGCCCAGCAGCGTTTTGCTAACGCAACCTCTGCCTCTACAGATAAAGACTCCTCCTCCCCACCCAGCGTTAACCCCACTGCTATTCCCCAGGTCAGCATTGAGTTTTCGACAACAGGTGAATCGGCCACCCTAGCGCCTCAACGCACCTATCGCAAAGGGGAAGTTGACGATACGGTCGGTGCGTTTTTCAAAGAAATGGCTCGCTACCCCTTGCTGAAACCGGACGAAGAAGTGGAGCTAGCCCAATGCGTTAAAGCTGTCATGATGATCGAGGAGCAGCGCCATCGCTTGTCTGAGCAACTCGGCTATGCTCCCTCCAAGTCGCAATGGGCTGCTGTGGCTCAAGTGAGTGAACGACAGCTTGAGCAACAACTCTACCAAGGGCGTGTCGCCAAGCGGAAGATGATTCGTTCCAATTTGCGTTTGGTGGTCTCGATCGCCAAACGATATCTCAACCGGGGCGTGCCGTTTCTGGATCTAATTCAGGAGGGAGCCATTGGTCTCAATCGCGCCGCTGAGAAGTTTGATCCCAACAAGGGCTATAAGTTCTCAACCTATGCCTATTGGTGGATTCGTCAGGCGATTACCCGAACGATCGCCAACGATGCTCGCACGATTCGGTTACCCATTCATATTGTTGAAAAACTCAACAAGCTCAAAAAAGCCCAGCGGGTACTCAAACAACAACTCAAGCGAAACCCCACTGAACAGGAGCTAGCGGAGTCTTTAGAGGTGACGCCAGAGCAACTACGGCATCTGTTCCAACTCCGTCGCCAATCACTTTCCCTCAACCACCGTGTTGGCAAAGGGGAAGATACTGAACTGATGGATCTGCTCGAAGACAATGAGCTGAAACTCCCGGAAGAACAGATGGGGGAGGTGATGATGCGCCAGGAAATTGGCGATGTGCTCAGTGAGATCCTCACCGAACGAGAAAAAGATGTCATTACCCTGCGCTATGGTCTCGACAATCAGCAACCCCATACCCTCGAAGAGGTGGGTGGAATCTTTAATCTGTCGCGGGAGCGCGTCCGCCAGATTCAGAGCAAAGCTATGCGAAAACTGCGCCGCCCCCAGGTGGCGCGACGGTTGCGGGGATGGTTGCATTAGTAACGCAAGGCGGAGTTCAAAGGGCAGGGTTCAAAGTTTGTCAGATCGGTATCCTGGGAAAATCTAGCAACCCGCTGATGGAACTTAAGAACATAAATCAGTCATGCCGTAGCGCGGGCATCTTGCCCGCTACAGGTTGATCCGCAGACTATGCCCGACTCACCGCCACCACCGCATTTTGCCCGCCAAAACCAAAGCTCAAAACCAAGCAATGCTCAACGATCGCTGCTTGGGCTTGGTACACATAATCTAACGGCACCACTGGATTGCGTAAACCAACGCAGGGGGGCAAACGCTGCTCGTGCATTGCCAACAGGCTGAAGGCGAGCCCCAGCGCTCCGGAAGCCCCCAAGGTATGACCGGTCGCTCCTTTGGTCGAACTGATAGGAACAGGCGATCGCCAGAGCCGTTGAATAAGTTGGCTCTCTTGGGAATCATTTCGTTGGGTTCCGGTGCCATGGGCATGGATGTAATCAATGTCTGCTGGAGTCAACTGACTGCGCCGCAGACAATCAAGGATCGCTTGCTCAGCCATTTTACCTTCGGGATCAGGAGCACTGATATGGTAGGCATCGGTGCTAAACCCAAACCCTCGAATGACACCGTAGAGTGGGGCCTGGCGAGCCTGGGCCTGGGCACGGGTTTCGAGGACAAACACCGCACCGCCTTCACCGAGCACAAGGCCCTGGCGATCGCGGTCGAAGGGATAACAGCCTTGGGGCGCGAGGGCCCCCATCTGCTTAAAGCTGGCGAGCGTTAGGGGGGTAATTGGCGTTTCGACTGCTCCGACTATTGCTTGTTGGCACCGGCCTTGCCGCAGCCATTCATAGCCCTGAGCGATCGCCCATAAACCTGTAGCACAGGCAGCCATGGGCGCAGCAACGGGCCCATGACTTTGGAGCAAACCCGCAGCGGTATTGGTCGCAGTGGCCAGGAGGCGATCGGGCCATTGGCTCAGTTGCGCTGGCGCTTGCCGCAATTGTTCTAGCTCCCCCTGAGCGCCTCGACTCGAACCGATCGCCACCCCACAGGTCGTCAAGGGCAACGCTAAATCACTGCTGGCTAGGGCATCCTGCACCGTGAGTTGTACTAGCGCAGGCAAGCGTTGGGGGCGCTGTGCAATGAGCGCTAGAGGAATGGACGGCAATTCAGGAAAGAGCGTTTGGGGGGCGATCGCCGTCTCACCCCGGCAAAGCCGTTGCCAACTCGTTTGCCAATTGCCTAAGCCAGACCACAGACCCACACCCGTAATGACCACATCTATCATTGTGCTGTCTGGCCCCAGAGCAAAAATCAACCCTTGTTTCAAAACCCGCAGAACATCTATCGTACAAGCACTCTGAACTTTGAACCCTGAACCCTGAATCCTATTCAGGTCGCTCCAGCCGCTCCAGACCCGATATGACCCGAGCCGAATCGATGCGATCGCCTGGCTGAATCCGATCAACAATATCCATCCCCGCCGTCACATAGCCAAAGACCGCATAGTCGCCATCTAGACGCAACAGATCACTGAGCGCAAAGTAGAACTGAGCAGAAGCCGAGTCTGGCATTTGGGAGCGGGCCATAGCGATCGCGCCCCGCCGATGAGTCAAAATCGGTGGATCTGGAATGTTAGCAGCAAGCAATGTCTGGCTATAGATCGGCTCATCCCACCCCTCCGGTTGAATCTCTAAAGGAATATAGCGCGGCCGTTGGGTCTGAGGATCAGGGTAGCTTCCTGCACCTAGGCGCTCAACATCCACCTCCGGATCTGCACTGAGAGGATCTCCTCCTTGAACAACAAACGGTTCAGGGTCGCGAATGACGCGATGAAACATTAAGCCATCGTAAACCCCTTGCTCGACCAAATCCACAAAGTTACCCGCTGTAAGCGGGGCATGATCACCATCCACTTCAATCATAATCACTTGACCCTTCACCTCCATCACAACATTGGCTTTGCCCATAAGGCGGGGTAGACGCTGCCAATCCAGATTACTCGCCTGGGCTGTGATCACTTCTGGATTCTCCGGCACTCGGCGTTGAGTTGGTGCTGGGGCACACCCTCCCAGACTAAGAAACACCAAACTTAATAACAGTCCCAATCTGCGGCGATCAACGTCTATCAAGAGAACTAAAGCCCCTCTAGGGGAACCTCTAAAAATCTGGCCAAGATTGCCCCCTGGTTCTCCAATTCACTCAGAGAAGGTGGATCGCCGACAGGCGTTAGGGGCAAATCCCGAGCGGATTGAACCTTGAGATACAGGGCACGCTTCGCATTAAAACCCTCCCGAATCTCTGCTCGCACGGCTTGGACACGCTCCAAACCGTAGATCACCTTAATCTGACGATCTTTGCCAGGAAAGCCCCAGCGGAACACCGTGACCTCTCCCGTTTCCTTATTAAACTCGTTGTAGCCCGCACCCACATCTAAAATGAGCACAAATAATTGATACAAAAAAATTGCTGTGCCGACAACACCGTAGAACGTTAACGCGACACCCTGAGGGATAAACAGTAAAGTCGACGTGTCGCTGACTCGCAAAAGATTGACGTGGAAGTAGCTCGATAGACCGGCCAGAAGAAAGCCAATACCACCAATTGCAGCGACGATACAGCCAATAAAGTTACTCCAACGACGCGACCCCAGAATACGTTGTTTAAGGATGAGGTCATTCTGTTCTGGGATCGGAGCAGTCATGGGCAAATCTTAAAAAATATTAAAGTTATGTGGCTTCTCCACAGTAGAGAGGTTGCTCTGCTGTCTTCTTCAATACCGTCTGCCTATTGTAGAACAGGAGCCTGGCGAATGGGACTTGATTCGGTAGTTTCTGAGACGTCGTATGTCATTTTGTAAAATTTTCGGTAATAATGTTTAAAGCGAAAGCCTATCTGGATAAGGTTGATCCCTACGATCGCCCCATTCAATAGCGTTTTCCGGCATTTTGTTAACAAATGTGCATCTGGAGCCGCAGCATTTGAACTGCATCGTTCCAGATGTGGGCTGCGAGTCCCTTGATACTGGGCTCAGTGGCGCTCTATTGCAGTTGCGCTGCCATTACTGGGCTTGAAAGCAGTATCAATCGGCCAAGTCCTTATTCATCTTCCCCTTACGCAATATCGCAAGAGGACTTCTCAACAATGACCATAGCAATAGGAAGAAGCCAGGAACGAGGATGGTTTGACATCCTCGACGACTGGCTCAAGCGAGATCGCTTCGTCTTCGTCGGCTGGTCTGGAATCCTGCTGTTTCCCTGTGCCTACCTGGCACTCGGCGGTTGG